>JBCCXH010000114.1:0-12226 GCA_039192005.1 Bacteroidota bacterium | reverse complement strand
CATTTAATTAAAAAAAGATTCCGTCATTCCGAGCGCAGCGAAGGAATCTCGATTTCAGGACTTCAACGTTTTAATAAGATCGCTTCATTGCATTCGCGATGACGGCTTTTAATTGAATGGTTTTTAGATAGCTATAGCTGAATAGTAACGACCACACCTCATCAAGGAAAAAAAAGTCCTTGCGGAGTAGTTAACTTGATGAGGGTATGATTAAATCACGATGACCAGTCCTACGTTGTCATATTAAAAAAAATCATTGATTTACCCGGTGTGGGCCACCCCGACCGAACGTCGGCCCGGCCTAAAGGGAGATAAATTATTTTTTTTGCCTTTCCCCTTTAGGGATTTGGGTAAGAAAGGCACACGTGACAAAGTTGGACCAGTTAATGGTTGATAGAACTTCAGGTCGTTTCCTCTATTGAGATCATCGTCCTGATTTCATCCTTTTGCGTACCGATTAATAATGGCCGCGTGACGTTGCGCAACGCCCTGATGTCGTAAAGTTCTTCAATGATGCCTTCCAGGCGTACCCAATGTTCCGCTGCACCGGTATCCAGGTTAATGATCTGAATGCCGGCACGGGCCTGTGTGTTGGCCTTTTTCAGGTTTTCGTCTAACTCCAGCCCGGAGAAGGTCTTGTTCTTTCGAACAGATGATAAACCAGCCATGGCGTAGTTCCCGACGAAGTCAAGTCCTCGTAAAAAACCAGGACAGAACGTAACACGTTCAAATTTCTTTTTCTCAAAATCCACGTACCCAAAGTAGCCCGATCCCGCCTCTAACAGGTAGAGTTTTCCGTTGTACCACCTCGGAGAGTGGGGCATGGACAAGCCTTCACAAACGATTTCATTAGTTTCAACATCCATGACAATGCCTCCATTGCTGCGATGTTCCCTCCATCCGTCCGAAGCGTCGCTGGTCCCTACGATGGTTACATAGGCCGGCTTGCCATCTTTCTCCGCCAGTCCATTTAAGTGACATCGGTCTTCCGGTGCCAAACGGCTGATAAAAGGAGGAGTCCATACAGGCTTAAAGCTATGACTCTCGCTAATGGTAGCAAGGCAACTAAAAAGGGTGTTGACAAAGATGGGACGGCCCGTTTCATCCAACATGATGTCGTGAATGTCGATGTCACCGGTGGTATAAGCTGCCTGAGGAAGGTAGACCTTGTCGTAGTCCTGGTACTTTCCTCCGGCCAGCGAATTCTCAAAACGCCAGAGTTGAAAGAGCGAACTCATCCAAAAAGTGTTTGCATCGGAAGAAACACCCAGGCCCATGCATCGGTTAAAAGTTCGCTCCGTCACATGCAAAGAGCCGTCTGTATTGGAGCCAAGTGCAAATACTTTTCCCACCTGATACGTGGAAAAAATGAGGCTGGCTTTCTCACCATGAAGCCAGTTTTGAAACTGTCTGGAAGTACTTACTTCCAGTTTAGGTGAATTATTTTGGGCATAAGAAGTACTGGAATAGGTCATCTGATTAGTAGTAACTGCTGTTTAGTGAGGCAATTTATTGAGAATATTCCGCTCTTCCTCAATTGAATAAGAAATTGGGGGTCGGGCCATGAAAATGTTAAGTAGCGTGGAGCTTAACGTTTAAAAAAAGCGGCCCACCTAGTGGCCGCTCCGCAAAACCTCAGGTCTTGCTTCCTTAGTTAATCTTTACGACCCTTGTCTGAAGGAGCGTCTTTCCATTTTTTCCGAACGTGACCAGGTAGCTTCCTGCTTGCAGGCGGCTAATGTCCAGGGCGCCGTCTGCTACCTCTTCCTTTGCCAGGACGGGTACGCCTGCCAGGCTGTACACTACCACCTGATGAATACCTTTCAGTCCATCGACTTTTAGTACCCCATCGGTAGGGTTAGGGTAGATCAGGACAGGATGATCAAGAGGACTTACTCCAAGAGGGACACTGACCGTAATCGTAAAAGTGGTCTCATCCGTCGCCTGTCCGTCACTTACCGAAACGGTCACTTCATTTGCTCCCGCATCATTTGCTGTCGGCGTCCAACTAAAATCTCCGGTGGATTCGTTGATGGTCATCCCCTTACCTACCGAAGGACCGTCAATGCTGAAGGTGAGGGTGCCTATTTCGTTATCTGCGGTGGAAGTAAACGTCAAGGGCTCTTCCGAATTGACGGACCGGTCTGCTATGGTAGCCAATAGAGGCAAATCGTTGACCGTTAGCACAAATTCGTCGTTTCCGGTCAGGCCATCCTCATCCGTTGCCGTCACGCGTACGGTGAGCGTAGCGGCATCGGCTCTTTCCGGTGTACCGCTGAAGGTGCCGGTAGCGGTATCAAAAGCGAGCCATGCAGGCAGTGGACTGCCATCGGCAAGGGACGCAGAAAGGGTAAAGGAATCTACAGGATTAGGGTCTGAAAAGGTACCATCGGGTACTTCGTATCCAAAGGCGTTCCCTTCCTGTGCAGACAGTGCATCCGGCAGGGCGTTAGCAAGCACTGGCGCTAAGGGTTCTTTTCTTCCGAAGATTACGTATACGCCTGCTTCTCCAGAAACAGCGGGATCTCCTAAACTCCCGCCAATGAACAAGTCTTTGATCCCGTCTGCATTTAGATCCTGAACACTCACAGATCCCCCAGACTCAGCATTTTCACCCTTCCCTAAAACTTTGAATCCGTTCGTGCCATCCAGTGCAGAAAGTGCGATTTCGGTACCAAACGATTCGTTTGGCTGTTTTCCGAAGACCACATAGGTGGTTCCAACATTGGTAATCCCTCCGGGGTCGATTCCTTCTATCCCGATGAGGACGTCGTCAATACCATCTCCATTAATGTCTCCGGCCGTAACGGTGTTAGAATAATTAGGGAAATTACCCGTGGGTCCCTCACCAAGGATAGTGAATCCATCTTCCTCATCCAGGTTACCCAATGTCATCTCTTCCTCAAACGGATCATTTAGCGCTTTGCCAAAGAGGACATAGGTGACCCCAGCCCTCGCTATTCCACTATGTTCAGCAGATGGCGCGTTGACAATCAAGTCATGAATGCCGTCCGCGTTGACGTCTCCTGCCGCACTCACAAACCGTCCGAAAAAGTTATTTTCACCTTCACCCAAAAGCTGAAACCCATTGGTGCCGTCTAGCCCGGAGATTGTGACCTCTTCCTCAAACGGATCGTTTTGCTGTTTTCCAAAGACCACGTAGGTTTTTCCAACGTTTACTACGCTATTAACGGCTGCACCAGCTGCACCTATTACGAAATCGTTGATCCCGTCTCCGTTGAGGTCTCCGGCCGTATTGATTGATTCTCCAAACCTCTCATTGCTATTTCCCACGATCTTAAAGCCGTTTGTATTGGTATCTGGGATGCTTGAAAGTGGTATTTCTGCATCGAAAGAACCGCTCTTTTTTCCGAAAATCACATACATCGTGGAAGCGCCCGGGACTCCAATGACCAGGTCATGGACCCCGTCTCCATTGATGTCCCCTGCGGTACTGACCGACCGTCCGGAATTATCCAGTTCATTTTCCCCCGTCAGCCTGAATCCGTTCGTACCGTTTAGGTTAGCAGCCAGTATTTCAGCAGGAAATGGATCTTTCTTCCCGAATACGACATACGTGTTTCCGGAGTTACCCCTGATGTCAGGCCCTGCTGAAGACGCACCCATGACCAGGTCGTCAATGCCATCCCCGTTGAGGTCTCCGGCAGCACTTACTGAAGTTCCAAGGCCATAACCATCGCCATCCCCGGACACCTTAAACCCATTGCTGCCATCCAGGTCAGAAAGGGATACATTCGCTCCAAACGAGGCGGTCGCGTTTCTTCCAAAGATGACGTAAGTGGCTCCAGCTCTGGCCAGTCCATTGGGGCTGGCTCGGCTAACTCCAATGATTAAGTCATCGATTCCGTCTCCGTTGAGGTCACCGGCAGCCTCTACTGAATTTGTAGTAGCAGCCTCACTTCCATCTTCTCCGTCAATGGCAAATCCATCGGTTGCATTCAGACTGGTAGAGAGGTCAATGGTCGGGGAAAAGACCTGGGAACTGACAGTAGAGGTAGGCACGGCCACCAGCCAGGCAGTAAGTGTTGCTGTACTGATCCCCAGTTGCCAGGAGCGGTTGAGGCGATGCAGCCTGCGACGGATGCGGTCCAGTTTTACTATCAGTGAGCGGGAAGGTTGTTCCACCTGTTGTCGTTGAATGCTGCGGTAGCGTCGCTGTAGTTTGATCCAATGATAGTAGCGTTTGTTCATGGCAATGATTTTTAGTTTTTTATAAGCATATTTATATTCATTTTAACAGGAATAGTAAGAACAAGGCAGCCTGCAGATTCTTACGCCTTGATTGGGTTAGTCGATCTTTACGATCCTTGCCTGCAGGAGCGTCTTTCCATTTTTTCCGAATGTGATCAGGTAACTTCCTGCTTCCAGACGACTAACGTCCAGCGTGCCGTCTGCTACTTTTTCCTGTACGAGGATCGGTACGCCTGCCAGACTGTACACCACCACCTGATGAATGCCTTTCAGTCCTTCGGCCTTTAGTATACCGTTGGTAGGGTTAGGATAGGTCACGACCGTAGCTTTTGCAAGCTCTAATCCCAGAGGAGCGATCACCGTAATAATAAACGTTGTTTCATCCGTCGCTTGTCCGTCGTTTACCGCAACAGTGACTTCATGCGCTCCTACATCATTGGCTGTTGGGGTCCAGCTAAAGGCACCGGAGGCTCCATCGATGGTCATTCCTTTACTCACCGAAGCATCGTCAATGCTAAAGGTGAGCGTACCTATTTCGTCGTCTGCGGTGGAAGTAAACGTCAGTGTTTCTTCCGAATTTACGGATCGGTCTGTCAGGCTAGCCAACACGGGTAAATCGTTTACTGTAAGGAGGAACTCATCACTCGCGGTGAGTTCGAATTCATTCGTTGCCGTTATGCGGATGGTGAGCGTTCCGGTATCCGTTCTTTCGGGTGTGCCGCTAAACGTGCCGGTAACGACATCAAAAACGAGCCATGTGGGCAGCGCACCACCGTCCTGAAGGGTTGCAGACAGGATAAATGAACCCACAGGATTGGAGTCTATGAAGGTATTATCAGGAACCTGATAGCTGAAGGCCTCATTTTCTTGTGCCCGTTGTTCATCGGGTAGCGCATTAGCAACCTCAGGGGGAACGGGTTTCCCCCTTCCAAACACCACATAGGTCGTTCCTGAGCTATTGCCATTATCGTCGGCTAGAAATGCGCCGGTGATGAGGTCATCGATCCCGTCCCCATTGATATCTCCAGCAGCACTCGCAGACCCTCCCAGGCGATCACCGCTATCTTCTCCTATGATTCGAAACCCATCGGTTCCGTCCAAACCAGAGAGGGTCATTTCTGCAGGAAATGGATCGGATTCCGCCTTTCCAAATACGACGTAGGTCGATCCTGTATAATCAGCTCCGAATGAACCGATGAGGACATCCGGCCTTCCATCGTCATTTATATCTCCGGCATTACTCACCGAAACACCCACACGATCGCGTTCATTTTCTCCCTGAATTTTAAACCCATTTGTGCCGTTCAGATCGGCAAGATTCAAAGTGGCACTAAATGACGCAGTAGCTTCTTTTCCGAATAGCACGTAACATGTTCCGGAGTTATCATCATTCGTGTCGGTACCTGGTGCAGCGATAAGGAGGTCATCTACCCCGTCCCCGTTAATATCCCCTGCCGGACTCACAGAACTACCCGCATAGTCGTAAGTATTTTCCTGAATGAGTTCAAACCCATTGGTTCCATCGAGACTGGAGAGATCAAATGTGGCATCAAAAGGGTCGGTTTGCTCCTTTCCAAATACGACATACGTTAATCCACGATAACTTCCTCCCATTATGAGGTCTTTAATTCCGTCTCCGTTGATGTCTCCGACAGTACTTACCGTGCCACCCATAATACCACGTGAATTGTCCCCAAAGAATTTCACACCGTTCGTTCCATCCAGGTCGGCCAGGTTCAGCGTTGCGCCAAAAGGGTCGGATGCTTCTCTTCCAAACACCAAATAAGTTGCTCCCGAACCGCTGTTATTGTCAGGTGAACTAACGAGAAAATCATCCATCCCATCCCCGTTAGCATCCCCGGCATTACTCAGGGAAAGACCCGAACGATCCCCGTCATTTTCCCCTAAGATTTTCAGGCCGTTGGTTCCATCCAGGTCGGCCAGGTCCAAAGTGGCATCAAAAAGGTCGGTTTCTTCTCTTCCAAACACCACGTAGGTGATGCCCGAATCATTACCATTGCTGTTGTCGGCTCTCGGGGCACCAATGATGAGGTCATCCATTCCGTCATTATTTACATCTCCGGCATTGCTCACAGAAGTACCGAAACGGTCACCCTCATTTTCCCCCAGGATTTTAAACCCATTGGTACCATCCAGGTCGGCGAGGTTGAGTTCTGCACCAAACAGATCTGCTCCTTCTCTTCCAAATACGACATAGATTTCCCCTGAATCATTGCCATTGCTGCTAGCACGTGGTGCACTAATGACAACGTCATGGATCCCATCTCCGTTGATGTCTCCGGATGCACTCACCGAAGATCCGAATCGATCATCGGCATTCGCTCCTGTTATTTTGAATCCGGTAGCTTCGTTCAGATCGGATGATAGCTCAAGGGTGGGCTTAAATGCCTGAGCGTTTGCTGTAGCCCCTGGCATGACCAGTAGCCACGCCGTTAATGCGGCTGTACTCACCCCCAGTCTCCAGGAGCGGTTGAGGCGATGCAACCTGCGACCAATACGATCTAGTTTTACTTCCAGTGAATGGGACGGTTTTCCAACCAGCTGTCGCTGAATGTTACGGTAGCGTCGTTGCAGTTTGATCCAATGATAGTAGCGTTTGTTCATGGTAATGAGTAGTTTCTGTTTATTTGTATATTTCTTTCAGTTTACGAGCGACTCAGACCTTATCGAATCGCTATATAATGGTTTGAGATAAAGTAAGGCGACCCAAAGTGGGCCGCCGCGCAAAACCTCAGGTCTTGCTTCCTTAGTTAATCTTTATGACCGTGGCCTGTGAGCGTACATTTCCATCTTTTCCAAACGTGATCAGGTAAGTTCCCGCATTCAGTTGGCCAATGTCCAGACGGCCATTGGTTACCTCTTCCTGAATGAGGATTTGTTTACCGGAAAGGCTATACACGATGGCCTGATGAATGCCTGTCAGCCCTTCAACTTTGAGTACCCCGTTCGTGGGGTTGGGGTAGGCTGCCACCGTGGTAATGGAAGAACTCACTCCCAAAGGAGCGATGACGGTAATCATAAAAGTCTTTTCATCGGAGGCCTCCCCGTCACTTACCGAAACGGTCACTTCATGCGCTCCTGCATCATTGGCTGTTGGTGTCCAGTTAAAGGCTCCGGAGGCTCCATCGATGGTCATTCCTTTACTTGTGGAGGCTGCATCGAGGCTGAAAGCAAGCGTGCCAATTTGATTGTCTGCGGTGGAAGTAAACGTCAACAGCTCCTCTGAATTCACAGACTGGTCTGTGAGGTTAGCCAACACAGGTAAATCATTTACCGTTAGCACAAATTCGTCGCTTCCGGTCAGGCCATCGTCGTCTGTTGCAGTCACCCGTACGGTGAGCGTAGCGGCATCGCTTCTTTCCGGTGTACCACTGAAGGTGCCGGTAGCCGCATCAAAAGTAAGCCATGCAGGAAGGGGGCTTCCATCTGAGAGGGAGGCAGAAAGCGTGAATGAATCGGTAGGGTTGGGATCTGAAAACGTACCGTTAGGAACTTCGTAGCCAAACTCATTCCCTTCTTGTACTCGTTGTTCATCAAGAAGGGCATTCAGGACAATAGGTGCCACGGGCTGTTTCCTGCCAAAAAGCACATGTGCGTCTTCATGCTCAAAAGCATCGACGTCTGCCAGATACCCTCCAATGAACAAGTCATCGAATCCATCTCCATTCATGTCAAGGACACCTACTGTACGCCGGGTGCCGAAACTCGTATCACCTTTACCAAGTACCCGAAAACCGTCCGTGCCGTCGAGGTTGGGGAGGACTATTTCTGTGTTGAATGAATCACCTCGCCGCTTCCCAAACACAACGTAAGTGGTTCCGGCATGGTTAATTCCCCTGGGGGTATCCCTAAAAGACATGATGACCAGATCGTTCACCCCATCGCCATTGATATCTCCTGCGGTGTTAACAGACTTCCCCGTTTCGCTACCTTGAACTTCCTCGCCAATAAGGCTGAATCCATTGGTTCCATTCAGGTCAGCGAGTGCCACCTCCGTTCCAAAAGGGTCGGTTTCTTCTTTTCCAAACAAGACATGTACTTTTCCTACGGCAATTTTCCCATCAACAGAAGTTCCAGAGGCTCCAATGACCAGGTCATCGATTCCATCCCCGTTGAGGTCTCCGGCAATACTTACGGCACCACCCAAACGACCATTATCATCGGAGACAACTCCAAATCCGTCGATGCCGTTTAGGCTGGTGAGTGCTACTTCCGCGCCAAAGGTGTCTGATTGTTCTTTTCCAAACACGACATAGGTAACGTTGTCTCCGGGAACTCCAACGACCAGGTCATGTATGCCATCGTTGTTGAGGTCTCCGGCAGTACTTAGGGAACGACCTGATTGGCCAAATTCAGCCTCACCAATGAGACTGAAGCCATTGGTGCCATTGAGGCTACTAAGGGACAGTTCTGAACCAAACGATTCGGTTTGTGCTTTTCCAAATACAACGTATGTTTTACCAACATCGGTTTTACTATCGATGTCAACTTTATAAGCTCCGATGACCAGGTCGTTGATCCCGTCCGCATTGAGGTCCCCTGCGGTACTTAACGAGCCACCAGAGAAATCATCCGGGTTCTCTCCAACCACCTTAAACCCATCAGCTTCATCCAGGCTGGAAAGTGCTATTTCTGCACTAAATGTATCCGTTTGTTTTTTACCGAAGATCACATAAGTTACCCCTGTTCTATTTTGCGCATTTGTAGCACTTATGGCCAGGTCATTGACGCCGTCCCCATTTAAATCTCCCGAGACACCCAGAGAAGCGCCTAGGCGATCTGAGCCATTTTCTCCTGATATTTTAAACCCGTTGGTGCCATTGAGGTCATCGACTTTTACATTCGTACCAAACCCATCGGTAGGTTGCTTTCCAAACACGACATACACCGTTCCCGCGTAGTTGTTTGTAGACGGGGCGCCAAAAACGAGGTCGTCAATGCCATCTCCGTTGAGGTCACCGACAGATTCAACTGATGCAACAGGAGAAGCTTCGCCTCCTACTTCGCCGTAGATTTCAAATCCATCGGCAGCATCCAGGCCGGATGAGAGGTCAATTGTTGGAGCAAAAACTTGTGCATTGGCTGTTGTTCCGGGCATAACCATCAGCCAAGCAGTCAGTGCGGCAGTACTCACTCCGAGTTGCCAGGATCGGTTGAGGCGATGCATCCTCCGACCGATACGGTCCAGTTTTACTTTCAGGTAACGATCCTGATTTTCTGCCCATCGCTGTTGTGTGGCTCGGTAGCGTCGTTGTAGTTTGATCCAATGGTAGTAGCGTTTGTTCATGATAATGAGTTGTTTCTGCTTATTTCTGTAGTTTTTTCACTTTACGGATGACGCGGTATCGCATCATTATTGTGTTAAATAAGGCGACCCAAAACGGGCCGCCGTGCAAAACCTCAGGTCTTGCTTCCTTAGTTAATCTTTACGACTCTTGCTTGCGAGTGTACTTTTCCATCTTTTCTAAACGTGATCAGGTATGTTCCTGCATTCAGATGCCCAATGTCCAGCGTGCCATTGGTTACCTTTTCCCGAATTAGGATTTGTCTACCGGAAAGGCTGTAAACGATGGCCTGGTGGATGCCGTTCTGGCCTTCGACGTTCAGTAAGCCATGGGTCGGGTTGGGATAAGTCAGGACATAGGGGGCTTCGGGATCAACTCCCAATGGAACACTGACCTCGACCTCGACCGTGACGGTAATGGTAAAGGTCTTTTCGTCAGTGGCTTCTCCATCGTTGACGGAAAGGGTCACATCATTCGATCCTTCTTCGTCGGCTGTCGGTGTCCAGCTAAAGGCTCCGGAGGTCTCATCTATGGTCATTCCTTTACCTGTTGAGGTTTCATCAAGGCTGAACGCAAGCGTGCCAATTTGATTATCGGCGGTTGGAGTAAAGGTTAAAGATTCTTCTGCATTTACTGTTTGTTCCCCGATGTCGCTAAGTATGGGCAGGTCGTTTACCATTAGTTCAAACTCGTCACTTGCAGTTAGCCCGAATTCATTTGTTGCGGTTATGCGAATGGTGAGCGTCCCGGTATCCGTTCGTTGGGGTATGCCGCTAAACATTCCTGTCCCCGCGTCAAAAGTAAGCCATATGGGTAGCGCGCTACCGTCCGGAAGGGCTGCAGAGAGGGTAAACGAACCCGCAGGGTTCGCGTCTGTAAACGTATTGTCAGGTACTTGATAGCTAAAGGCTTCACGTTCTAGTACTCGTTGTGCATCCGGTAGCGCATTCGCAACTTCCGGGGCAGTGGGTTTTCTCTTTCCGAATATCATATAAGTCGTTCCTGAATTGCTGCCATTATCGTCAGCCAGAAATGCGCTGGTGATGAGGTCATCGATCCCGTCCCCGTTAATGTCCCCGGCAGTACTCACGTATCTTCCGAAATTGTTACCGTTGTTTTCGATTCGAAACCCATCGGTCCCATCCAAACCGGAGAGGGTCATTTCCAGACTAAAGGCATCAGACTCCTTTCTTCCAAACACCACGTAAGCCGCTCCTGAATTATAGGTTGAACCGATGAGGAGATCTTCTATCCCATCGTTATTTACATCTCCGGCATTGCTTACGGAAATACCCACACGATCGCGTTCATTTTCTCCCTGGATTTTAAATCCGTTCGTGCCGTTTAGGTCAGCCATGTTCCACGCTGCACTAAACGGATTGGATTCCTCTCTTCCAAATAGCACGTAGCATGTTCCGGAGCTTCTACCATTCGTATCAGTGCCGTATGCACCAACAAGAAGGTCATCCATGCCGTCCCCATTAATATCTCTGACCGGGCTAAAACGACCACCCGCATAGCCGCCTAGTGTATTTTCCAGAACGATTTTAAATCCATTGATTCCATCGAGGTTGGAGAGATCAAATGTAGCTCCGAACGTATCGGATGCGTCCCTTCCAAAGACGACATAGCTCAATCCACTGTAACCTAATGTACCCAAGATGAAATCATCCAGGCCGTCCCCATTAATGTCACCGGCAGTACTTACAGAACCGCCGGAACGGAGACTGCCGGAAGCATCGTATATATTTTCCCCCAGAAATTTTACGCCGTTGCTCCCATCCAAGTCGGCCAGGTTCAACTCAGCGTTAAAAGGATCAGATGCTTCTTTTCCAAATACCAGATAGGTTGTGCCTGATCCATAACCATTATTATCGGCACTGGGCGCACCAATGAGAAGGTCATCCGTTCCGTCACTATTTACATCTCCTGCATAGCTCACGGAAGTTCCGGAACGGTCGCTCAGGTTTTCCCCAAGTATTTTAAACCCATTGGTTCCATCGAGGTCGGCCAGGTTCAACTCAGCACCAAATAGATCGTCTGCTTTTCTTCCAAACACCACGTAGGTGGTGCCTGAATCATTGCCATTGTTGTCGGCTCGGGGAGCACCGATAATGAGGTCATCGATACCATCACTATTTACGTCTCCCGCGTTGCTCACGGAAGTACCTGATTGGTCACCTGCATTTTCCCCCAGGATTTTAAACCCATTGGTTCCATCGAGATCGGCGAGGTTTAGCCCGGAGGAACCAAATGGATTGTCCGCTTTTCTTCCAAAGACGATGTAGGTGGTACCCGAATCATTACCATTGTTGTCGGCCATAGAAGCCCCGATGGCAACGTCATCCATTCCATCTCCGTTGATGTCACCAATGGCATTGACCGAAGTCCCGGAACGGTCATCATCATTTTCTCCAAAGATTTTAAACCCGTCGGCGACGTCCAACCCTGATGAAAGGTCGATGATGGGCGCAAACTCCTGGGCGTTTGCCGTAGCCCCCGGCATGGCCATCAGCCAGGCGGTCAGTGCAGCACTACTCACCCCCAGTCTCCAGGATCGGTTGAGGCGATGCAGCCTCCGACGGATACGGTCCAATTTTACTTTCAGGTGACGCTCCTGATTTTCCGCCCACCGCTGTTGTGTGGCTCGATAGCGCCGTTGCAGTTTGATCCAATGGTAGTAGCGTTTGTTCATGATAATGAGTTGT
>JBCCXH010000113.1:0-12259 GCA_039192005.1 Bacteroidota bacterium | reverse complement strand
CGGAAAATGCTGAAGTTGCCATTATTTGAGTTTGAGCTTCAGTGGATAAAAATCCGAAAAGGAACAGAATAAAAATCCTGAATGAGATTAACTTCATCTATTTATAAATCTATGTTGATCAATCTGAACGATTCACTATCAATTGCCTCAAAACTAACAGCTAAAAGGTTAGTAAACGCATCTCAAATCTGGTCAAGCTTTTATCTGTCGAAATGGACGCATCAACCCAAAATTTCAGGTTTACCCATCAGTATCGCGATAGAGCCCACTACGGCTTGTAACTTAAAGTGTCCGGAGTGTCCGAGCGGCCTTCGTTCGTTTACCCGGCCTACAGGAAAGCTATCGACGGATTTATTTCGTCAGGTTATTGAAGAGGTGTGCGGGCATCTCGCCTACCTCACATTTTATTTTCAGGGTGAGCCCTACCTGAACCCAAAGTTTCTTGAAATGGTGAAAATAGCCAGCCGTAAAAATATTTATACGACGACCTCTACCAACGCGCATTTTCTATCCGACGAAAATGCAAAACGTACCATTGAGTCTGGACTGAACAGGCTCATCATCTCTATCGACGGGTCTTCTCAGGAGACCTATGCTTCCTATCGAAAGGAAGGTAAACTCGAAAAAGTGCTGGAAGGAACGGAAAACATCCTGAAATGGAGAAAGCGAATGAAAGCAAAGACCCCAAAGGTGGTTTGGCAGTACCTGGTAGTCCGTCCCAATGAACATCAGATTCCTGACGTCAGGAAACTTGCTGAGACGTATAGAGTAGATAAGCTTGCTTTCAAAACTGCTCAGATCTATGACTTTAAAAATGGGAACGATTTAATACCGAGTCAAACTAAATATTCCCGATATAGAGAAAACGGTGACGGCACCTTTTCCATAAAAAATAACCTGGAAGACCAATGTTGGAAAATGTGGAACTCTTGCGTCATCACCTGGGACGGACAGGTCATTCCCTGCTGTTTTGACAAAGATGCCTCCCATAGTTTTGGAAATGTAAAGGACGCGTCATTTAAGGAGATTTGGTTCTCAGATGCGTATCAGGCATTTAGAAAAGCCATTCTCACCTCAAGATCCAGCATGGAGATCTGCAAAAACTGTACAGAAGGACTGAAGGTTTGGGCCTGATGCCCTTATTTCGCAAAACAACAACCTTTAAAAAATGAAATTCGAACGCAATTCACGCAGCAACGATGAGCTTCTGGCCATTCACAAAGAATTGGTTACCCCACGACTCATCGAGGAGAAAATGTTGATTTTGCTTCGACAGGGAAAGATCAGTAAATGGTTTTCTGGTATAGGCCAAGAAGCCATATCTGTGGGTGCCGCGCTGGTTTTAGATAAAGAAGAGTACATCCTCCCCATGCACCGAAACCTCGGCGTATTTACGTCTCGGGGTGTCCCATTTAGCCGTCTTTTCTCCCAGTTTCAGGGAAAGATAAATGGATACACCAAAGGAAGAGATCGGAGCTTTCACTTCGGAACGCAGGACCATAAGATCGTAGGCATGATTTCCCACCTTGGACCCCAATTGGGAATTGCCGATGGAATCGCCTTGTCTCATTTAATAAGAAAAGAAAAAAAACTTAGCCTCGTCTTCACCGGTGACGGTGGCAGCAGCGAAGGTGATTTTCATGAGGCGCTCAATGTTGCCTCCGTTTGGAATCTCCCGGTCATCTTCGTGATCGAAAACAATGGGTACGGCTTGTCCACACCAAGCAACGAGCAGTTCAACTTTGAATCATTCGTGGTAAAAGGGCCCGCATACGGGATGGAAGCCCATAGCGTGGAAGGAAATTCTATACTGGAAGTACTCAATGCGCTGGAACCCATCGTAGCAGATGTGCGAAACAACCCCAGACCCGTCATCTTCGAAGCCAAAACGTTCCGAATGCGAGGTCATGAAGAAGCTTCCGGAACCAAATACGTTCCAAAAGAACTAATGGAGGCATGGGCTAAAAAAGATCCGGTAAAAAGCTACGAAAGCTTTTTGATTCGTGAAAAAGTTTGTACTAACGATGACATCGTAGCCATTCGAAAAGGCATTACATCCTCTATCAATGAGGCAGTAAAAGCAGCTTTTGGTGAGCCTGCCGTCGATGCAGAAACCCAAAGTGAAGTAGCAGATATCTACTACCCTTTTAGTCAGGAGGTCATCAATCCGAGTGGAAAAAGTACTGAAAAAAGATTCATCGACGCCATATCGGAGGCATTGGCTCAAAGCCTGGAAAAGTTTCCGGAATTGATCCTGATGGGTCAGGATGTAGCAGACTACGGAGGCGTCTTTAAGATTACCGAAGGGTTCATCGATCGGTTTTCAAAGGAGAGAATCAGAAATACGCCCTTGTGCGAGTCTGCAATCGTTGGGACGGGCCTTGGGTTAAGTATCGCTGGGATGAAGGCAATCGTAGAAATGCAATTTGCCGACTTTGTTACCTGCGGGTTCAACCAAATCGTAAATAACCTGGCAAAGATCCACTACCGATGGGAGCAAAAAGCGGATGTCGTCATACGAATGCCTACCGGTGCAGGCGTTGGCGCAGGCCCTTTCCACTCACAGTCCAATGAAGCGTGGTTTTTTCATACCCCAGGGCTAAAGATTGTCTATCCGTCCAACCCTGTAGATGCCAAAGGACTCTTAAATGCTGCCATTGAAGACCCAAACCCCTACCTCTTTTTCGAACACAAGTACCTGTACCGGTCGCTTTCTTCTGATGTACCGGATGACTATTACACCACAGAAGTGGGAAAAGCATCCACCCTACAAGAAGGGGCTGATGTAACCATCATCACCTACGGGATGGGCGTTCATTGGGCCAAAGAAGCGATCACCGATCAGGATGCGAGCATCGAAATCATCGACTTGCGGACACTGCTTCCCTGGGATAAAGAGTCTGTCCAATCCTCCGTGATGAAAACCGGACGTGTACTGATCCTCCATGAAGATTGCATGACCGGAGGCATCGGCGGCGAAATCGCTGCCTGGGTCTCGGAACACTGTTTCGAATACCTGGACGCGCCCGTCATGAGAGAAGCCAGCCTGGACACCCCCGTCCCGTTTGCGGCAGACCTGGAACGAAACTTTCTGCCCAATTCCCGATTAAAAGAGACGTTGAAAAAGCTGTTGAGTTATTAGGAAATGCTCAATTAAACTTCGAAAAGTCCACGATATAGCAATCAGGGTAGTTCGGTTCAAGCGCAACCTGTAGCCTTTCAGCCTGCATACGTGTATTAAACTGGTGTAAAACCACGCCGATTACCTTTCGTCCGTTCACAGACTTGGACTGAAGGACGATGTCTTCACTTTTATATTTCTTTTGAAGCTCCTTCACAAAATTGACGTAGTTATCCGTTTCTGCAAAGCTCATGATCTGAACGCCATAACCCGATGGACTCATTTCAGTCACTTTCACATGGAAGAAAGTAGGAGGTTTTAGTTCCTCTATCATGGTAATCCCGCCGGTGACTACCTCAATCCGGACTTCTGTCACACCCGCATCAATCATGGACAAAGAGGCCCCAGCGGCATAAGACAGGTCAATGATACGATCTGAAACGAAAGGCCCTCTGTCGTTAATTACTACAGTCGTTGTTTTATTGTTGCGAAGGTTGCTTACTTTCACTGTCGTACCAAAAGGAAGGGTACGGTGGGCGGCCGTCATCTTCATGGAATCGTAAGTTTCTCCGCTTGCTGTGATCCGCCCGTGAAATTTCCCGGCATAATAAGACGCTTTTCCGCTTTGAGACTGTCCATATGCACTCATAAGACCAAAGAAAAGCAAGACGATAAGAAAGTTTTTAACTTGATGCATAACTGTTTGTGTTGAAATAAGAAATGAAAAAACGCTAAGAAACTCCAGAGGAGCGCAACAGGACTTAAAACTTTACTCCTAAATCGATGGAGACGATGGTATTCCTTACCTGAAGATCATCCGTTCCAGGCACAGTGGTGTCATTTATCGCATTGACCAACCCTCTTTGATAAGAGATCCCGCCAAAAAGAGTGGTACTTAACCCGGCTCGAAACTCTACTCCGGCTCCAAGTATAACAGAAAAGTCAATTGGGTTCAGGCTTTCTACAAGCACGAAATCTGCCTCTTCAGGCTCATCAAAAACTTTGATCTCAACTCCCGTTCCTACCTGAAAATACACTTTGAAATCAGGAGCCACTTCATTTGTAAAAAGCTTTAGAGACACAGGGATCTGTAAGTATTGAGATTTATAGGATTCAGCCAATGTATCGTTCTTAAATGCGACCTGTTTAGGGAGATACGTCACTCCCGTACTGAGAAAGTAGCTGTCGGACAAAGGTTTATCAACTACCAACCCGACAGAAAGCTTCAGAGCGCTGCCGTCCTTATCGAAATTTTGTGCATCATTGGTGACACGGTTAGAAGCCACAACAGGAGCTAACTTTAAACCTAGTTTGGTTTGTCCAAAAATGCTGAGAGATAAAAGAATTAATGAGGAGAAAAGAAATATCTTCATAAGTCGTTCTAAGATCGATCTAAATTTGAATCAAAAATAGAAACTATGCGAGGAGTACTCCTAATCATCCCCCTTGTTTTATTTGTATCCTGTAAAAATGAACCTTGCAGAGAATCAATCACCCCTGTTAAAGTAGAACTCAAAGTCGAGCGTTTAGAGCGTTCACTTTTCGACGCCAACTCCAAAGAAGAAGTGGTCGGTTTTTTGAAGGACCATGATGAGTTTGCTAAATATTTTCTCAGCTCGGACCAATACCCATCGGATGCCATTCTGGCCAATAAACTTTTCACCCTTTTTCAAAACCCCTCCATCGACACACTATTTAACGAAGCGACCAAAGCATTTAAGAATTTTGATGAATTCATCAAGGAGCTGGAAGGTGGTTACGGGAGGTTAAAAGCATACTACCCAGAGACCAATGTGCCCATTCTACAGACAGCCGTTACCGGCCTGGCTGAGGGTGCAGACCTATACATCTCCAATGATCGCGTGATTATCGGGATTGACTTCTTTGTAGGTGAAAAGGCCACTTTTAAGCCTTTAGACATCCCTAATTACATTTTGTCAAGATATACAATCGACCATCTTCCGGGAATCATCCTACAGTTTGTCTCCAGCCAGTACGTGAGAGAAGGAAAAAACGATGCCATGCTGTCAGATATGATTACCTATGGCAAAAACTATTATTTGTTGAGCCGGTTGCTTCCTTGCACAGAAGAGCGGTTGCTTATTGGCTATTCGGAAGCGCAATGGAGTGACGTCTTTGAAAACGATAAAATCATTTGGGCCAACTTTATTCAAAATGAATGGCTTTACGAAACGAATCACACCATCAAACAAAAGTTTATGAGCGAAAGGCCCACCGTATATGAGATCGGAGATAAGTGTCCGGGAAGAATCGGAGCCTGGGTAGGATGGCAAATCGTAAATGCCTACATGAAAAATACGGAGTCTACCATTCAGGAACTACTAGCTGAAACAGATCATAACAAGATATTTATGCAATCCGGATACAAGCCGGGAAGCTAGTGTCAAGTCAACGTTTAAATGACGGATAAGGCAGTCGCAGATTTTGAGCCGACGTGGCACGGATAGCCTAAGGACAAGACAATCCGTAGGTTTAGGTGCGGCCGGCTAGGTGCGGTCAGCTAGGCTTGACACTAGGCAGTAAGGATGTATACCTCAGAGTCATTCAACTCAAATTTGTACTCGTTATTGAGAATGTTCAGAAGCTTGGTGATTTGTATCTCCTTATCATAATAGAGCTCGGCCAATTTTCGTCCGTTTTTTTGATACTGCTGTAAAAGGTCCGGGTTTTGAAGAAACGCCTTGAGTTTTCTTACAAAAGCTTCCGGGCGATGTGGGTCATGGTAAAAACCACATTTGTTTTTTTCCAAAATATTTTTTAACCAGCCTTCAAAGTTGATGATGGTCAGTTTTCCTGCTGCCAGCGAATCAAAAAACTTGTTTGGACTTCCTGTATTCAGCACTTTCACATCCTTGAAAGAAACATAAACCGCGTCGCTTTCGCAAAGTATTTTTTTAACCCCTTCCTTATTGGTGTGGTCGAAAAAGCGTACGTTCTCTAGTTTTCTATATTGCTTTTTAAGTCGTGGCAGTTCAGCTCCATCTCCCAAAATGTTGAAACGAACGGGTAACCCTTGCATCTGGCATACGTTGGCAGCCTTTAACAGAAACTCCAGGTGGTTAGCTTTTCCAATCGCCCCACAGTAAGTCACATAAAAATGATTGGTATGACTAATGTCTCCAAGCCTGAATCCCGCATCAAAAAATTCACAATCCGCCATATTCGGAATCACATAAACCTTGGTCTGAGGAGATACTTGCTCAATGTAGTTTCTAATAGCAGGGGAAAGTGCGATCACTTTATCAGCTTCGAAATAAAACTTCCTTTCCAAGGCATATAACCAACGTTTTAAAAACCTATTTCTAATTACACCCATTTGAATGGGCGCTTCAGGCCACAAGTCCCCTACTTCAAAGTAATAAGGAATATTCATGGACTTTTTCAGGTAGATTCCGATAAAACCTGTGGTCAGTGGCGTGGTCATAACGTAAGCCAGATCTACCTTTCCTATAAATTTTATTTCCTTTTTTGCCAGTGTGACAAATTTCCAGAATGAGAATAACCTTCGGAAAAACCCGAATTTATTATCATAGTCTACATTCAAATAGTGAACGTCAATTCCATCTACATTCTTTACTTCTTTCTTCTTTGCGTGGCTTGTTAATACGACGACCTCATGACCAGCTTCTACCAGGCCTTTTGCCAGGTAATAAGACCGGATAGACCCACCTTCCTCGGGTGTTTTGAAATACTGATGTACATAAAGAATCTTCACCATATAAATATGAAAAGATCTTTTAAGATCAGGTCTACGTTTTCGAGGAAATAGCCTGTTTGATAAGATCAATCCATCATTAAACTCTTTGAAATTTACTTTTTATTGAAGGCAACGACCCATTCTTTTTGATAAGCCATACATACACTGACAAGTGTACTTAAAGTTTGACTTTTACCAGGGAGTCTTCTATTCTCTCCGGGTCGGTCTTTTTCGGGCCAACCCTCCCCAAAGACTTGCTAAGTACTTCCTTTTTATTCCTACTTACAGACAGCAATGCCGATGGAATTTGTGGCGCTGTTTCTGGTTACTCAAAGCATTAACGTCTTTTTGATAGCGTTAACATCGGTTAACAAAGATTGAAACTACTTTTGCTTTAAAAAAAGAGTGATTAGACTTTACTGCTTGCTTTTACTGAGTGTGTTTTTTGCCTCAGCACACGGTCAGGGTTTTTTGAAAGAAGCGATACCCTACCAAAGAAATGATCAGACAGTGAGCCTTATTTTCTCAGGAGGATACGGGGGAAACTTCGGATTTGTAGCCAAGGGAGGCTTTCGTTACGAGTATTTTTTGTTTGATCAGCTATCACTCGGTGTAGAAACGGTTATCAATGCAAATGGCAGAGGTTATGGAGAAATAAGCATGGGACCCTTCTTGAGGTACTACCTCCGTACTACCCCAATTACTCCATTTATCGAGACACGATATTCATATGGCACCATCTTATCCAGAATAAACGACGAAGTCTCCTATAAATCGTCAGGCCTCTTTTCCGTTAACGGAGGCCTTTGCTATCTGAATAAATCCAGGACTTTTGGCCTGGAGCTATACTACGGATATCAGCAATCGATAAAAAACCCTGCTTTAACAGGATTTACAAGCGGCATAAGATTGAACGTTATCTTAAAATAAGCTTTCAGGTAGAGGAAATGTGTTTCTCTGCATACAAGATGCGTCCTACTACATCATCCGGAGCCTTTATTGAAAAAGTGTCCAATAGTTCAGTTGCTTCCATCAGTTCATTTAGACTGCCTTGAAGCTTTTGATTAGTTACTAACGACTCTTCGATATCCAGTCGCTCATCCGTACTAACTTCGTTGTATAGAAATCTTACAAGATCATTTTCGGTAAAGGTTTTTGTCATAGGCATTCTGATTATGCTCGAATTTTTTTCTTAAATTAATTAAAGCATACCTCATTCGCCCTAAAGCAGTATTAATACTTACATCAGTGGCTTCCGCAATTTCCTGAAAACTCATTTTCATGTAATGTCTCATCATGAGTACTTCACGTTGAGAGTCCGGCAACTCTTTGATGTATCGCTTTAAGAGATTATGGGTATCTTGTTTAATATGTTCATCTTCAATTGACGTTTCAGAAAACTCAAGCGTATTGAAAACACTACTGCCATCTTCCATAACAATAGTTGGGTATCGTTTTTCTTTTCTGAAATGATCTATCGAAAGATTGTGCGCGATTCGCAATATCCAAGGTAGGAATTTTCCTTCCTCGTTATATTTTCCTGATTTAATGGTACGAATGGCCTTTATAAAAACCTCTTGCATGAGATCCTCGGCGGTGTACCTGTCTTTTACAATAAGATAAATGGTTGTGAAAACCCTGTCCTTGTGTCTGTTGAGTAATTCCTCAAACGCCTCTTCGTTTCCTCTCTTGTATAGAGAGAGCAACTCACTGTCATTTAAACCTGTATTAATCATGTAAATCACTTTGTTGATAACGTAGAGGTTTATATCATATTGTAGGGTTTAAGCGTATAAAATTAATTTTTGCACAAGAATATAAAATCCAAAACTAATGAGAATAAATTAACTACCATTTTTGCAGCAGAAATTCTAATAGTTTCTGAATAGTTACAAATAGACATAGATACCCCCAAAATGGTTGGATTTTTTTTCAAAAAAATTTTTCCTGCGTCTGTTATCGTTCTTTTGATCCTATTGAATGGATGCAAAACGTATGACTTCAAAACACGTTTTGAAAGTGATCATTTACAGATTTTACACGTACCAAATCGTGTTACGGTCCACGTCTCGTATCTACATGCGATGGGTTACGGAAAGGTGAAATGCAATGGGGTTATTTTCATTGATGGTGATGAGGCGTTAGTCGTTGATGCTCCGACAAATGACATCGCATCCGCTCAACTAATTGAATGGATTGAAAATGAGCAGAAATGCAAGATCGTTGCAGAGATTCCTACCCATTTTCATAGAGACTGTATTGGAGGAATAGCGGCATTTGAAAGAAACCTGAAAACCAAAGTAGGAAATGAGACCATTCTCCTCTCCTTTCACGGGAGTGGTCATACACTGGATAATATTATTTCTTACTTTCCATCAGAAAAAGTGCTTTTTGGTGGCTGTCTTGTTAAATCAATTGGAGCAAAAAAAGGTTATTTAGGGGATGCAGACACAACCGAATGGACAAATGCAACTAATAACATTCGATGTGAGTTCAAAAATTTTAAAGTCGTCATCCCAGGCCATGGAAAACCCGGAGGCCCGGAATTATTAGATTACATAGCAATATTGTTTGATGAGTGAGGCAACCATGCAAAATAAAATTGATCAGCTAGATCCAAAAGAGTACATCCTTATAAAAGGAGCCAGAGTAAACAACCTTAAAAATTTGGATGTAGCCATTCCGAGAGACCAACTTGTTGTGATCACCGGGCTATCAGGATCGGGAAAATCTTCCCTTGCCTTTGATACCCTCTTTGCAGAAGGACAGAGAAAATACGTAGAAAGCTTAAGCTCGTATGCCCGGCAGTTTCTTGGAAGGATGGAAAAACCAGAGGTCGACTATATTAAAGGAGTCGCCCCCGCCATTGCAATAGAGCAAAAAGTAAGTTCAAGAAATCCACGTTCTACCATCGGAACGACAACAGAGATATACGATTACCTCAAACTTCTTTTTGCACGAATCGGGAAAACGATCTCTCCGATATCCGGTAAGGAGGTGAAAAAGGATACAGTAACTGATGTGGTTGATTTTATCTTATCACATCCCGAGGGAACCAAATTTACCATTACCACCCCTTTGAAATTTAAGGAGCATCGGCCCATCGATAAAGAACTGGAACTTCTTTTGAGTAAAGGATACACGCGAATCGTCTCCAATGAAGACGTTCTTTTCATTGAAGACCTGCTGAAGTCAGGGCAGAAACTGAACAGCGAATTGGAGATTTTGATTGATCGTGCCATTGTTCAGCACGATGAAGATACCCAGTTTAGAATTTCAGACTCTATTCAAACGGCATTTTATGAGGGAGAAGGTGATTGCATTGTCTCGATCATTGGTGGAGCGAAAAAATCATTTTCAGATCGGTTTGAACTAGACGGGATACTATTTGAAGAACCTTCGGTTAATTTTTTTAGCTTCAACAACCCATACGGAGCTTGTAATACCTGCGAAGGTTTCGGGCGCATACTCGGTATCGACCCAGACCTGGTCATCCCGGATAGAAATCTATCTGTTTACGAAGGAGCGATCGCTCCCTGGAGAGGAGAAACGACTAAGAAATGGGTAGAACCGCTCATAAGAGAGGGCATCAAGTTTGATTTTCCTATACATCGACCGATCTCAGAATTAAATCAGGAAGAATATGACCTCTTGTGGAGTGGCAATGAGTATTTTGATGGCATCGATGCATTCTTTTCTTTCCTGGAATCAAAACTGCATAAAATTCAATACCGTGTCATGCTATCTCGCTACAGAGGAAAGACAACCTGTCCGGATTGCAGAGGAACAAAACTGAGAAAAGACGCTTCGTATGTAAAAATTTCTGATTACTCAATTACCGACCTGGTCCTTCTACCTGTGAGTCGGTTGCTTCAGTTCTTTGAGTCGTTGAAGCTTCCCAAATACGATGAGAAAATTGCGAAACGTTTGGTAAGAGAAATTACCAACAGGCTGACCTATCTGAATAAAGTAGGGTTGGGGTACTTAACCCTAAACCGCCTTACCAGCACACTTTCCGGAGGAGAATTCCAACGGATAAAGCTTGCCACGTCACTAGGCAGCGCACTGGTCGGCTCTATGTACATCCTCGACGAACCTAGTATCGGGTTACACCCGAGGGATACGGACCGGTTAATAGATGTGCTAAAATCTTTACGAGACATCGGTAACTCGGTCATCGTTGTAGAGCACGAAGAAAAGGTGATGGAGGCAGCCGATCAAATCATAGATATTGGTCCGGACGCAGGAATCTATGGAGGAGAACTGGTTTTCCCGGGGAAAGTCAGTCAGTTAAACGGAAATTTAAATTCTTACACTTCTAAGTATTTAAAAGGCGAAGAAGAAATTTCCGTTCCAAAAAGTAGGAGACCCTGGCGCCAATCGATCAAAATTGAGGGCGCAAGAGAGAATAACCTAAAAAACCTGAACGTTGAAATTCCTCTGGGTATCATGACAGTTGTTACGGGTGTAAGTGGCTCTGGAAAATCCACATTGGTGCGTAAAATCATAAATCCTGCGATCGGGAAGCTACTAGGTGTAGTTGGAGAAGCTTCAGGAAAGTTTGATAACCTCACAGGTAACTATAAGAAAGTCACCCAAATCGAATTTGTCGATCAAAACCCGATTGGTAAAAGTTCCAGGTCAAACCCGGTTACCTACGTTAAAGCATACGATGGCATACGACAGCTTTTTTCAGAGCAACCTCTTTCTAAAACGAACGGTTTCAAACCTGCTCATTTCTCATTTAATGTTGATGGCGGACGTTGCGAAGTATGTGAAGGAGAAGGCACGGTAAAAATCGAAATGCAGTTTATGGCGGATTTGCATCTCACATGTGAAAGCTGCAATGGCCAGCGTTTTAAAAAGGAAATCCTGGAGGTTACCTACAAAGGGAAAAACATTGCAGAAGTCCTGGAT
Source organism: Bacteroidota bacterium (assembly GCA_039192005.1). GTDB lineage: Bacteria > Bacteroidota > Bacteroidia > Cytophagales > Cyclobacteriaceae > Ekhidna. The sequence goes on along the minus strand of JBCCXH010000113.1, from coordinate 503 downwards.
CTTTCCGTGAGTGAGGCATTAGATTTTTTTGAAGGGAAAACCGGAATCGTCAATAAAATCAAACCTTTAATGGATGTTGGACTTGGTTATGTCAAACTAGGGCAAAGTTCAAACTCTCTCAGTGGCGGCGAAGCTCAACGAGTAAAGCTTGCTTCATTTTTAGGAAAGGGGATAAAGGCAAGTAAAACAGACCACATTCTCTTCATATTCGATGAGCCGACCACGGGTCTTCATTTTCATGATATCCGCAAGCTCCTGGATGCAATGAATGCGTTGGTAAATGCAGGAAATTCCATGATTATCATCGAGCATAACACAGAAATCATAAAAAACGCGGATTGGATTATAGATTTGGGGCCGGAAGGAGGAGAAGACGGTGGCCAGATCTGTTTTGAAGGGTTACCGGAAGAGATGATCAAACTAGAAAATAATTACACAGCTCAATACTTAAAAGAAAAACTCACATGAGAGAAAAAATCGTTGCAGGGAACTGGAAAATGAAT
>JBCCXH010000112.1:0-12300 GCA_039192005.1 Bacteroidota bacterium | reverse complement strand
TCACTGGGCGTTGTACCTGTGCGGGCGGTAAAGATTTTGCAGGACGACGCGAACCTGAGGCTGGAACCCATTCACATTTCTCAGGGCAGCTACACCTTTACTCGTCAGTCCAATCGTATCATCTATTTACTAGCTCCCTACATGTTTTTGGATTTTGTGGACCTTCAGTCGCAGGTGGCCAGCCGTTACCTGAGTCAGCCTTCTATTCCACCGAGGGTAAATAAGCTCATTTGGGGCCAATTTCCGATTCATAACCCGGGTACCTACAAAATCAAAGCATCCTACTTTTTGCCGGGTAAAAGGCGACCCGTAAGCGAAGTAACGTTCAACACCATTTATTCCGAATGAAATTGATTTCCGTAACCATCAAACATATTATCACCTTCTCCGTGCTACTGCTGGTTGGCATACCACCTGCCATAGCACAGGATAAAATTGCCATACTGGCCCGAACGAACGAAACCACCATCAACCTGAGGTGGGCCCCAACCAGTTCGCTGGTCTGGGAGTTGGCGAATAAATACGGATATACGGTAGAACGCTATACGATGGTGAGGGATACCCAAAACCTGTCTCCACGAAATTATAACCTGCTCACCTCCCCGGTCCTCAGGCCGGCCAGTGAAGCGACATGGGAGCCTCTGGTAGAGCAAGACGACTATGCGGCCATTGTGGCACAGGCGATCTATGGAGAGACATTCGAACTGACGGAGAGCTTTGATAAAGACATCTTTCAGGTGGCACAGAAAACACAGGAACGAGACCAGCGATTTTCATTTGCCCTGTTTGCCTGTGATCAGTCATTTTCCGTCGCTAAGCTTTCGGGCCTGGGGTATACGGACGAGCAGGTTAAAGAAGGGGAAAAGTATTTGTATAAAGTATATGCCAATGTTCCACAAACGATTCTCGAAGTAGACACTGCCGTGGTTTTTGTTGGTTTGGGTGAGCAGCCCCCACTTCCCAAGATCCGTGAGTTTAAAGCCGGTTTCAGTGATAAGAAGGTGGTATTATCCTGGAAGAAAACGTTAACAGACCGGTTTTACAATGCGTTCTGGATTGAAAAATCCACAGACGGCGGTGATACGTACCGTTCGATTTCGGAGACCCCGATCATCAACGCGTACAGTGAAGAAGGTAAGGGCGCAACGGGTACATATTTTAAGCTGGACACGCTGGAATTGAACAATCAGGAAACATTCTATCGGATTCGAGGAGTCAATCCATTTGGAGAAACAGGTCCCTATTCTGACATCGTCTCAGGACGAGGTAGCCCCACCATCACCGCTCATGCTACCATTACTTATCATCGGGTAGATAAGGAGGGTGCTGCTTCCATTCAGTGGGAATATCCTCAAAATCAGGAGAAATTGATTGAAGGATTTATCCTCAAAGTAGCAAAAACACCAAAAGGGCCATTCAATCCGGTTACCGGACAGATGATTCCCAGGCAAGAAAGAAACCATACGATTACTAACCCTCAAGGTACAGGTTACTACAGCATCGGTTTACTGTCGGGTGGAGAGGAGTTGAATTTTTCATTTCCTTACCTAATACAACTTGAAGACAGCATACCTCCCGCAGTTCCTCAAGATGTTGAGGCATCTATTAGTTCTCAGGGAAAAGTAGCGATGAAATGGAAAAGCAATACAGAAGATGATTTTTGGGGTTACCGTATTTTCAGAAGCAACTTTAAGCAATCTGAATTCAGTGAAATCACGACTTCACCCATTTCCAGTAGCTTATTTGAAGATAGCTTATCACTGGATAACCTGACAGAAAAAATTTACTACAAAGTAGTAGCAGTAGATAAAAGGGACAATCGATCGGAAGCATCAGAAGTGATTGCATTAGAAAAGCCGGATGTGGTACCCCCTGCACCCCCTGTTATCAGACAAACAAAAGGATTAGAAAGTGGTGCGTATCTGGAATGGGCGCCTAGTGGCAGCAAAGACGTGATGACCCACCGGGTGTATCGTGGAGTAAGGGGTTCATCACAATGGGAACTGATTGCCAATGTGGATTCCCTTCATTTTTTTCTGGATACGGCAGTTCAGGCCAATCAGCCACACTTGTACACGGTTTTGGCGGTGGATGATGCCGGGTTGGAATCGACCCCGGCGAAGCCAGTGCGAGTTAGTAAAAAAGCATCAATAAGTAAGGTTTCCTACGAAGGGTTTTCCGGGAGGTCCGAAAGAGAGAACAAGCGGGTGATTCTTTTCTGGAGATTGGAAGATCCAGAAATAGAAGAAATAAAAGTATACCGTTCGGTGGGAGATCAGCCGATGAGCTTGTACCGGACGATTGGAAATACAGAACAGTTTACGGACGAACAGGTGGTTCAAAATGAAACGTATGGCTATCAGTTAAAGGCCGTAATGAAAAGTGGATTAGAAGCAGGTTTTTCAGAGCGAGTAGAGGTGAAGTATTGATAAATAATCAGATGATTCATTGTTTAAAGAATGTAAAAGGTAAGGGAGTTATCTGGAACAGTAAACGAACATGTGAAATGAAAAAAATATGGATTGTAGTAGTTAGTCTATGTGCCATCGGAATGACCGCTAGTCCTTCTTATGCACAATCCTATGAGGTAGGCTATAATATTGAGGTTATTGGACCTTCATCTGGAGTAGTAGAGATCTATATCGATATAGAAACGGTTAGCGGTAATACGTATACCATCATTGATCCGTTTTCAGTATTCAATTCTAGAAGTGGGACCATCACGGTATCAGGGAAACCTAAAAGCCTTTCGCATAGATTTGTTCGATTTACTAGTAGCATCTCTTGCTCAGATTCAGGAACAACATCTTTAGCATCTGCTGATGATTGTTTTTCGGCGAGTGGTATTCTTTTAAGTGATCAGAGTAGTAATGGTTGTCAGGCCAGTATGTCTATTGATCTCGAATGGGAACCTGTACTTTCTGATCCCATATTGATCAAACCAACTAGTATTTCCAGAAACATCTGTGAAGACGGAGCCATTGAGGTGCAGGCTACCGCAGGTTTTGGCAACCGGTACAACTGGTACTATCGAGTAGATGGTGGTGACTGGGAATTGATAAATGGAAAAAATATGTCCAGGGAAATAATCAGGTACACGGATATTAATGTCCCACTTGGACAGCCCATTGCATTCTCATACGGAATGAAGGAGTGTGCCGGAGTCACTGGTATTGCATTTACACGTTTTGAACTAGAAGATAAATTTAATTTTTATGAAAAGCCTCCATCTGTCAAATCAACAGTAAGTAAAGTAGGAACGGCACCTGTATGCGGAAATGGAACAGGGTCTAGTGCACTGGGTTCATTTACCATTTCGCCGGGAGATTTGAGTAGAGAGCCCATTAGAAATGAAAAATTCACGTTAATGGTCTATGAAGGTACTTCTAAACCTGATTTTTTGGGTACAATCAACGATTCCACTAACTTAAACCAACTTCCAATAACAGTTACTGGTAGTGGGATAACCTACAATACATCGGGAACAACACTTAATCTGCCACCAAATCAGGGAAGCAATAAATATTACTTGTTTATTTTCCCATCGGTTACTAATGAGTCCACCGTAGCTTCGGGGTGTGGAAGCCCTGATTTTTTCGATTTCACGATTCCTCCTACGGATTCGATAGAAGTTGATATAGTCAGTAGGCCACCTGTTTGCGACAATGAAGATGCAATCATTTCTTTAACCATTAGGAATGGTGTTCCACTTTACAATATAAGTATATCTAGTCCGCCCTTAGGTATACAATACAGCACATTCAGAAATCAATCTTCCGTCGATTTAAACGTACCAATTTCAGTGGTAGATACTCCTTTTGATATCAAATTGACAGACCGTAATGGTTGTACGTTTGAAACAGAATCTGCGCTTCCTGCTTTGGTTAATCCTCCAGCTTTCACGGTATCTTCTGGTTTGGATACTGACGTTGTTTGTGATGGTGATGAGGCTACTTTTTCAGTAAGTGCTTCGTTAATGGGTACTTATACCTATCGGCTCCATCGGGAATCAGATAATGTAGTTGTGGCCTCAGGTACGGGCGATCAGGATGGAGTATCTTTTACTATTGGGGAAGGCCGCTATGAAGTAACAGCATTAAACGAAAATGGCTGTTTATCATCCAATAGGGCCGATGCAGTTACTGGGACAACGATTCCGGTAGCAGTCCGGTTAGATGGAGATGCAATCCCACCTACCTGTGAAGGAGGTGATGATGGTCGATTTACCATTATGGCGTCAGGTGGTAGTGGAAGTGGATACAAATATTCAATTGATGGTGTCACCTATCAGGATGAAGCAACGTTTGATCATTTAACTTCCGGAGACTATCAGGTTACCGCAAGAGACGGAGTATCTTGTCAATCTGCTATATTGACAGTTTCTCTCCCCGAACCGGACAATCCACTGCGCATCGATACGGTCCATGTGACACGGCAAAACTATTGTAAGGGACCTAACGAAGAAGATGGCATCCTTGAAGTGTTTGTGGAAAATGCAGAAGGGACGGTTTCCTACCAGTTAAAAGATGATGTAGGTGATGTATTGATACCCGGTCAGGGGTTTCCAATTTTTGCAGGACTTGAAGCAGGAACTTATCGCCTGGCAGTCATAGATGATCGGTGTACGAGTTTAGATACAATTGTTACCATAGGCATCACAGAAATAATTTCTGCTACGATTTCGATGGAACCTGTACGTTGTAATGGAGAAACGAATGGTAGATTAACGATTGCCGATGCCGATGTTCTCGGGGGTGTACCTTACCGCGAAGGGTTTAATTATCGTTATTCCTGGCGAGAGCAGGGAGATCCAGCGGCCACTGTACTAAGCACAGATGCATTTTTGGAAGCAGGGGCCGGCGATTATGAGATCATTATTACCGATTCCTTAGGCTGTTCGGAAGTGTTTAGGGAAACAATCACCGAACCCGAAGCATTAGAAGTGACCCATGGATTTAGCAACATCACCTGTCACGATGCGGACGACGGGACGATTACGCTTACAGAAGGTGGCGGAAACGGAGGGAATACCTACCTGTGGTCAGACGGAGCGACGACAAAGGACCGCGCCGGATTGGCTGCAGGTACCTACAGTGTGACGATTGCAGACAGCAAAAGCTGTTCAGTGACTATTAATGACATAGTCATTATAAACCCTGACCCACTGAACCTGAAGATTTCAGCGCAGGCAAATGTCGGCTGTAAAAACGAATCCACGGGTTCGATTAGGCTGCGTTTAACCGGAGGGACGGGGTCCTATGCCTACCAGTTGAACGGCGGCACCTTCCAAAGCGCACCTGTTTTTGAAAACCTGCCAGATGGTGATTATACGGTTATCGCAAGGGATTCAGTCGGGTGTACTGAGATAGTAAGAACAACCATTACCGAGCCGTCGGAAGTCCTTTCCCTGACCTTTGATTCGAATGTAAACGCCACCTGTGATACGGATGGGGAGATCCGGGCAGTAGTTAGTGGCGGAACGATGCCTTACCGCTACACCTGGCGAGACAATACGCGAAGCGAAGCAGTCCCTGACACCGATGAGTCCATCACTGTTCCGGCAGGAGAATACATCCTCACGGTGGAAGACGCGAACAAGTGTATCGTTGAAGCGACTCGAAACCTGACGAGTAACGATGGAGCGATGGTCACCATTCTAAATCAGGTCCAGCCGACCTGTTCTTACCTTACTGACGGCTCAGCGACCATTAGCTTATCGGGTGTTCCTCCTTTCACTACGACCTGGGACCATGGAGAAACAGGAGAGTCACCTACCCAACTAGCTGTAGGAGATAATTGGTTTAGTGTGGTCGATGCGAATGATTGCCTGATTCGGGATCGGGTAAGTTTTTCAACCCCTGAGCCCCTGGAAGTGACATTGGTGAGTGAGACGCTTCCTACCTGTCAGGGCGACGGGGACGGAACACTCACCGTAGCAGTAAATGGCGGCAACGGAAATTATGCCCTTGCCTGGGACCATGGCCCGACAAGTACGACACTAACCGACCTAAGTGCCGGTGACTACACGGTACGCGTTAATGATGACAAAGGATGTGAACTCGTCAAGACGTTTACGCTCGCAGATAAGGAACTTCTTGAACTCACGCTTTTGCCTGAAGATCCTTCATGTGAAGGTACGTCAGACGGGAGCATCGAAGCCGTTCCCACCGGCGGAAATGGTGGTTACACTTACCGTTGGTCTACTGGATCGACAACGAAAGATCTGGAAAACTTACCCGAAGGTACCTATACGGTAGAGGTAACGGACGAGAAGGGGTGCAGCACTTCGGCAACGGTAGCCTTGGATGACCCGGACCAGACAATTTTTGCATTGGAAGATCTGAGGATATGCAGTGGCCAGTCCTACAAGGTGAGTACCCCGGTGACCGCACTGAGCTACCAATGGACCGGACCAGGTGGCTTTAATGAGACAGGATCAGAAGCGATTGTTTCGGTACCCGGAACTTATGAATTGTTGATCGAGGACTTAATAGGCTGCCCTTCCAGTGCTCCATTTGAAGTAGTGATAGACGACGATGCGTTGCTGGCAGACTTTTTAGTGACGGGGACGGCATTTGTAGGCGATACGCTGATCCTGATAGACATCAGTTGGCCGATACCCGACAGCATACGTTGGGAGCTGCCCGAAGAGGCGCAGGTGATCAGTCGGACGGCAGATTTTGCAGAATTGGTATTTGATGCCCCTGGCACCTATAGCGTGGCGATGTTCGGTGAGTTGGCCGGTTGCAATGCAAGCTACCAGCAGGTGATTACGGTTGAAGAGCGACCGGTACAAGACGTTCAATCGTTTGTTTTTGCTGCCCCATCAGAGCCGGCGATCAGTAAGTTGGAAGCATACCCAAATCCTGCGGCAGACCGGTTTACCGTAGAGTTGAGTTTGAGAGAGACCGACCAGGCAGTGGTGCAACTAGTGGACATCGAAGGAAACAGAATTGCTTACCGCGAAACCCTGACAGGTCGTAAGACCTACGCATTGCGGTTGGATACCCGTTTGATGTCGCCAGGCATGTATTTCTTGCAGGCAAAAGTGGGTAAGGAAACCAAAACAATAAGAGTATTGGTGAAATGAGAAAGTGGTGGATGATAGGTATGTTGATGTTTGGCTATTGCACGATATCCAAAGGACAGGATTTATCTTCCGTCGGCCAGGCAAACCCATTGGGGATCAACGGCAGCATATCGATCAATCAGATCGGGTATGGAGCAATCGGAATTGATAGCAGGAGGGACCCATACTCTTTCTTTGCTTCGGGAGGGTTGACCTTTAATTTCTATGGTTGGAGTGTTCCCCTGAGTTTCACGTATTCAAATCAGGAAGCTTCGTTCAGCCAGCCATTTAATCAATACAGTTTGAGCCCCACCTATAAAAACTACACCGGTCATTTTGGATATACCAGCATAACGTTCTCTCCTTACACCCTTTCTGGTCATATCTTCTTAGGGGCAGGCGTGGAAGCATCATTTGAGAAATGGAAAGCCTCGGGAATGTACGGACGATTGCGAAAAGAAGTGGAACCGACTGCGGAAGCCCCGGAAAGTGCGGTGTACCGAAGGATAGGATATGGCGGTCAGGCCGTCTACACGAATAAAGGAACGACATTGGATTTTTCTTTTTTCCGTGGAAAAGATGACGTTGGTTCGATCACCTTTGACCAAGTAGATTCAGTAACGGTTGCCCCGGAGGAAAACCTCGTTTTCAGCATAGGAGGAACGCAACAACTGTTTAAAAAGATTTCCCTAAGCATCAATTATGCGATGAGTGCCCTCACGACGGATTCACGGTTCGGTTTTCAGTCGCTGGAAAGCAATCAGCTTTACAATAATCTGGGGAGCTTTTTTATCGTTAATGGGTCCACTTCATTCTATGATGCCGTTAAAGTAGGGACCAGTTATTTGGGGAAAAGCTACACCGTGGGTTTTAGGTACGAGCGGGTAGATCCGGGATACACGTCACATGGAGCGTATTATTTTGTCAATGACCTGGAAAACATTACCATTAATGGATCTAAAGCTTTATTAGGAGGCCGGATGAACCTAAACGCTTCAGGAGGAGTGCAGCGGGACAACCTCAACGGAGAAAAAATCAGTACCATGGAACGATTTGTGGGAGACCTCTCCGTGGGATATACGCCCAGTTCGCGTTTAAATCTCACGACTTCCTATTCCAACTTTCAGACCTTCACCAACATTCAGTCACAATTTGTGAATATCAATGAATTGACACCATTCGACAACCTGGATACCCTCAACTTCCGGCAGGTATCCCAAAGCATCAGCGCTAATGGCAACTACATGATCTCTTCTTCCGAGACCCGAAGGCAAAATGCAGGACTCAATGTGACGCTACAGGAAGCAAAAGACGAACAGGGACAAACAGATCAACCTACCGGCAATCTATTTTACCTGATTTCGGGTAACTACTCCATCAATTACATTCCGCAAAAAGTTAATGGGGCCGTATCATTTAATTACAATCGAAGCACCACTGCCGACTTGGTGACTGAAACCCTGGGGCCATCTGTTTCATTGAGTAAGTCATTAAAAGAAAACAAGATGAACGTTTCAATGGGACTCAGTTGGAACCAGTCAAGGTCCGATGGGGTCTCCCAGGGAAGTGTCACGTCATTGCGTTTAGGAGGTCGGTATTTGTGGAAAGAAAAGCACAATTTTAACCTGAACCTCAATACGGTCAATCGCTCCACTCCCTCCACTGAAACCAACGGAGCTTTGGATTTTACAGAAATTACCGCCACGCTTGGCTACAGTTATTCGTTCAGCAAATCCAATTTTTTTAACAACAAATCGAAGGACACCACCACGCCATGAGACAAAAAGGAAACATTGAGCAGCTAAGGAAAAAAATTAAGCAGGTGACGCTGGTAGGGGTGTTCCTGCTCGGTCACATTAGTTTGTTTTCACAGACGTTCCCGGTTCAGTCCAGCCTCCAATTGGTACCACCTTACTCATTGAAGCTGCCGGATTATGTGGCGCCCGGTTCAGAAAAGCTGGTCCTGAATGCATTACTAACGGATGTTTCCAGGGGGCAACTGGACGTCGAGTTGCGGGTTCTGATTGAAGGGCAGGGCATTCGAATCGAAACCAATCCCAATATCAACCCCGCGCCCATTACGCTGACCCAGGGAATTAACCGACGGTTGACCGGTCTCGACATGGAACCCTATTTTCGGGCCGAAAACCTTCAATTCTTCGGAATGGGCCGACAGCAATTTGTCAATAGTGGAGGGGCGTTACCCGAAGGTATTTACCGATTTTGCATTGACGTAGTAGAAGCAAACCGAAACGTATCCATTGCCTCCAGGTCCTGTGGTACCGCATGGCTGGTGTTGAATGACCCACCCATTGTCAATTTGCCCAAGGAAAATGAAAAGCTCACGCCAGCTGATCCACAGTTCGTCAGGTTTCAATGGACACCCCGGCATACCGGTTCACCCAATTCCGCATTTACGACCGAATATACATTTCAATTAGTAGAAGTATGGCCGACAGGTCGTAATCCCAACGATGCGATTCTAACGACCACCCCCATTTACGAAACCACCACCTCGGCGACTTCACTCGTTTACGGTCCATCCGAACCAGCGCTAGTCAGAGGAAGGCAGTATGCGTTTCGCATTCAGGCCAAAAGTTTGGATGGGATCGAACAACTGAATCTTTTTAGAAACGATGGTTACACGCAGGTGCAGTCTTTTATTTACGGGGATGCATGCATTGTGCCACCAAACATATCGGTAGAGGCGGCTAGTAGTAGAAAGCTACAGGTCTATTGGGACGCAGACCCAGTTCATAGCGGGTTTCTTGTCAAATACAGAAAACAGGGAGCTACCGATTGGGTAGAGGAGCGCATCCTGTTTAGTGGGCACACCCTCGAAGGGTTACAACCGGATACCCCTTACGAAGTTCAGGTGCTGGGAGTTTGTGGCTTTTCCAGCAGCGAAGTATCCCAGACCTTTCAAACAAAAACGCAGGCGGAGATCGTGGGTGATTTTTCTTGTGGTAGCCCTCCTGCAGATTTTAACCTGAACAACACCACACCATTACCCAGTCTGAACCGGGGAGACGTTATAAAAGCGGGAGACTTTGATGTCAGTGTGATCGATGTTTCGGGTGGAAACGGTACGTTTTCAGGTACGGGGCAACTGGTCGTGCCGATGATGAACAATGTAAAGGCAGGAACCGCTTTCACGAACATCAAAGTCAATGACGAGTACCGGATGTACGAAGGGGACATGCATTTTACAGGAGTAACTGTTCAAGCCCTTCCGGACGAGGTACTCGATGAAATAGATGGTTTTTACGAAGAGCTTGCCGAGCTGGAAGAAGACCTCAATGAGGTGCTGGATGCAAGCGACGAGGTGGTTAAAAAGATAGATAGCATTGTCAATGAAATTCAGGAAATAAAAGTATTTGAAAAGGAGGAGTATGAAGAACTCGTAAGCGAAGAAACCACTATCAGAGACCTACAGGAAGAGGTAAAAGAAGCACTAAGTGAAGCCGCAGGGGCCGTTCAGGGAGGAAACATTGTAGAAGCAGCCAAGCAAGTGGCTAAGGCACGTACCCTGGGCAAACGGATCAAGGCAAAAAAAGAGCAAGCCGCTCATACCGATACCGTACAAGTGGTGGCGGTCCGGTTCACATCCGGTGGTAGCGGATACGATTTAGGTCCAGGGCATAATGGAATCGAACCTAACTATTACAAGATCATGACCGATCAGGGAGACGAATACGGTCCATGGTTTTCCGCAGCGGCTGGCCAGGCGTTTGACATCACGGCAGAGTGGGTAAGTGACAGTCGGGTGCCGAAAGAAGAAATCACCTTCACGCTGGACGACCAGGAAGTGGGTGCGACCGGTACTGCATCCGGTTGGGAGTTGCGCATTCCTTCAGGAAGTGCCGATGAAAAACGGGTATTGAAAGCCATCCATGAAGGGAATACCGTTGGAATCGCTGCGGTAGCTGTTTACAACAACGTAGCTCGTAAGGTCACCCTGGTGCAGGTGAATGGTGCCGAAATGCCCAGTGCTTCCGAAGCGCGAGACTACCTGAACGATGTTTACGGTTCCGCAATCGTGGATTGGGAAGTGGCAACCGCCGAAGTCACGATTGACGACAGCTGGGACTTAAACAGTAACGGCAACTTATACATAGAGGAAAACAACGACCTGTCCACCTATCCTGATGAAGTAAAAGCGTTGAACAGTGCCGTGAAAGCCGCATTAAACGAAGTAGACAAAGACCGCTACTACGTGCTCTTTACCAACATCCCCAACTCGTCCAATGTTGTTGGATTCATGCCACGTAAAAAACAATTCGGATTGGTGTTCGATGGACGACGAAGTACGCTGGCACATGAATTAGGCCACGGTGCCTTTCGGTTGTCACATACCTGGGTGGAGTTTCCGAACCTCTCCGAAGGACAAACCCAAAACCTGATGGACTACGGAGGAGGCAAAAACCTCCGTCAGTACCAATGGGACCAAATCCACAACCCGAAGTGGATCATCACCTTGTTTGACGATGAGGAAGAGGGTGTGTATATGGTGTCAGATACCATTATGGTAAGCTGGTTTATTGAAGAGTTGACTGTTGAATTGATGAATATTATGGCCCAAGGAGATGAACCGTTACAATCTATTGGTTTGGTTAATACCTCCAATAGCACACTTATTATTGATAATGTAGGGAACCGCTGGATAGTGGATAGTGAGGGGAATGTGACTCCGGGAGCAGGAAATGTTGGAATAGAAGATGTGGTAAGTGATGGAGAAGTAGAAAAAGACAAGGGTTATTACATCACGGCAGGTAGTGACACAACCAAATACAATGTCGGTGACGAGCTGGTCTACATTAAGCATAAGAGTAAAGTAAAACTGATGGTGGGTTCTGAAAAAGATACATTGAAAGTAACTGACCTGAAATGGGAGGTTGACGGCAAGGAAATTTGTAAAGGTAAGGGAGAATGCGAATTTGATTTGAGTAAGGATGGTAGCTACAAGATCAAGGTATTTGTCGGAGCGGATAAGGTTTTAAATCTTAATCTGGATGTGTATAAGAAGCCTGTGATAAAATTCGATAGGGACGGAAACTACAAAGGTGAGTACGGATTTGATGCTGCCAAGCAGACTGAATTACAGAAAGCCAAAGATTATGATTCTCATAAGTTTCAAGTAGAAGGCACTTACTATTATACGCCTTGGCTAACATTTAGAAATGGTCAAATGATCATTTTGGACTATAAGGTTGACGATTTAGAAAAATTAG
>JBCCXH010000111.1:0-12310 GCA_039192005.1 Bacteroidota bacterium | reverse complement strand
TACGTAAAGAAGGAATAAGAATATTACAGGCGGAAGGGCTGTCCGTCTCTGCCGATGGAGGCAAGCGTAAATCCGGGGTAGCTCCGGTAGCTGCCTGAGAAGTCGGAAGCTCCGTCCTCTTTAAGGGCGGGGAGCAGTCACCAGTCAATCAAGTCCCAATACCTTTTTCCAAAGAGGTCTACGCATAAGATCAATGATCGTTCGATTCGATTCAGCCAAATCCGAAAGACGAATTAAATTTTTCTTTAACTCAGCAGTTTCGAGTCTGATCTCACCAATCAAGTTAGCGTGTTGGTTAAGTTCGTTTCGTATCTCTTTATCCATTACTCCAAGATCGTTTACGGAAAATGTGGCCTTACGTAGTGGATCCACGAAAAGTTGTTTTCCCATTCAAGGCCATAATTTAATTTCAAATAACGTTTTATTTAATCATTTACGATAAAAAACTGACATCACCCACCCATAAATGCAGTGGGGTTCTTGCACCACGCTTAGGCCACTGCCTTACGTTTGGGTACACTGGCCATTGCCCTGGCCAGGATATTTTTAGCTGCGTTCACATCCGCATGGGCTTTATGTCCGCAGCTGGTACATACAAAAGATTCTTTGTGCCTGTTTTGCTTGTTTACAGACCCACAGGCCCTACATTGCTGTGAGGTATACATAGGATTGACTTTCACTACTTTTCTCCCATACCAGTCTGCCTTGTATTCCAGCATGCGCACAAAGTTACCTATCCCTGCATCAAGTATGCTTCTGTTCAGTCCAGACTTAGCTTTTACCTGGGTGCCAGGTTCCATGAGGGTTCCTTTTGCTGAATGTGTCAGGTTTCTGAGTTTCAAATCCTCTATAGCCAAAAGACCGTATTTATAGATCAGTTGCATGGACTTTTTTTGATGAAAATCCGCTCGCTTTCTCGCAATCTTTCGGTGTATTTTAGCAATCCTCTTCTTTTGCTTTGTCCAATTTGAGCTATACTTTACCTTTCTTGATAGAGCACGTTGTTCTACTCGTAGCCTGGCTAAATAAGAGCGATAGATCTGTAAGCTGTCTTCAAGGTATCCGTCGCTTGTTGCGTACATATGTGCTACTCCCATATCTATCCCAACTTGGTTTTCATTGGAAAGTAAAGGAGCTATTTCTTTAGCAAAGCTGACACTCAAAAACCATTCTCCGCATTCATAGCGTACTGTTGCCTGTCTTATTTTACCTTCAGGCCACCTGTCCCGATGAACTTTTACCCAGCCGAACTTTGGTAAGAAGAACCTACCTTTCTCAAAGCTTACGTTTTGTGGAAAAGTAAATGAGAAGGACGCTCCCTTTTTCTTGTATTTTGGATAGCCGCCGCCAGCTGTGGTCTTTTTGAACGCATTTTCCAGTCGGATCAAAGGACTCTGTAATACCTGTGATTGTACATCTCTTATCCATTGAAAGGCTTCTCTTAGCTGGGTAACTTGTTTTTGGAGCTCCTGACGATAGACATTTTTTCCCAGCTTCGACCTGGATTCCTTACAGATGGATAGGGCCATGTTGTAAATAAGTCTACAGGTACCCATCCATTCCTCAGCCTTTACTGCTTGTTGAGAAGTAAGTTTCAATTTGTAAGTATAGGCCAACGACTTTTTCATATATTTACAGCATAAAGATACAATCAGTTGCCCAGAGTAACAAATAAATATCCACGTTGGCAGAAATCAAAAACAGCCGTTTACAATCTCTCTTATCATTTCATCTGGTGTACCAAATACCGTAAGCTTGTGCTCATCGACCGGGTAGAAAAACGGCTCAAAGAGCTGATCCACGAAAAAGCATCAGAGCATGAATGGACCATAAAGTCACTGGAAGTTATGCCTGATCATGTGCACGTCTTCATTAGCGTCTTTCCACAAGATTCACCACAGCATATTGCCTCTCAACTCAAAGGGTTCAGTTCTCGGTATTTGAGAATAGAATTCGCTGACCTGAAGAACAAACTACCTACGCTCTGGACACGCTCTTATTACTGTGAATCCGTAGGACATATCTCTGAGAGAACAATAAAGAAGTATATTGAAGATCAAAAAAATAAGTAGCCCTCTCATCCCACGGCTAAAGCCACAAAGTATCGATGGGATTTCCCGGGGCTTTGGCTTAAAAATTCCCTTCAAAACGACTGTTCTCCGGACCGAAAAAACTCAAAAAAATCCAACAAATTTTTTAAAATTTCTTTTTTACGCCCACAGACCAGATGATGGTGGAAATGTCCGTTTCATTGAAAACCAGGTTTTGGCGCACATTCGCAAAAGCAATCAGTGCAGGGGCAATGATTAGATCACCCTCGGCACCCAATGCAGCACCATATACATGCTTTTCATACGACGTCGAAGGTTCAAAACCGGTAACTTGATGATTCATGTAAAAAGGGCCGCCGATAGCGAAAAGATGAAACGTTTGCTTCAAATTCCAGAGTTCATAATTCCCTTCCAGGTAAACCGGGACCATCATTCCCGCATTTCCCCGGTAAGACTTACGGTAATAACCTGTTGTTACCGAAGCACTGAAAACAGAGGAAAGGTAATACTGAAACGTTCCGTAGACATTGAACGCGCCGGAGGAGACGCCCCCTGAAAGACCCGCCGCCATGATCCCTTTCAAGTAACTGCTACGGTTGAGCGTTCTCCCGTTGAAATCTTCCTTGAATTTCCTGGACAGGGCGTGGCTTTTTTTCTTTCTCTGATACTGCTTGTGCTGTCTGCTCTGTGCATGGATGGTGCACGAAACCATCAAGGCTATCAAGACCGTAAATAATTTTTTTGTCATCGTTGGTAAAGTCATAGGTTCAGGCGGTCTGTGATAATTAAGCTGGATTCACCGTTGTTATCTGTAACGCGTAAGGCATAGTCGTAAACCTGCTGGGTAATACTTGTCAGTACGGTAAACTCCGGAACAGGCTTAATCAAAGTTTCTCCATTGAATATCAGCTCATATTCCCGGATTTGTCCCCCAAAGTTGGCGTCCGCATCATAACTTTTTGTCAAATCGAAGGTAACCAGGTTATTTTCCCGGTCTACGGCCACCTCATAGATCACCACCGGTAACAAATTATCGAAGACCAACAGTCTTAAGGTAGCAGAAGAACGACGGTCAAAGTCGTCTACGATGGTAAATTCCAGTTGCTTAAACCCCTCTTCGTAGCAAAGGATCGAAAGCGTTACGCTGTCCGTGTCAGCAATCACTATTAATTCTTTGTCAATCAAGACGGTGTCTTCCTGTATAAGGAACACATCGTTGGTTACGCTGTTAATTCGTACTTCTTTCACGTTCTGGTTAATGTCTGAATAGAAAACCTTTACGTCTTTCATGAAAATCTCGTCATTGCGACTTTTTTTCAGCGAATCATTGACCAGCAACCCTTGTTTGTCCGGCCCTGCGTCCAATATAATTTCTCCTGGCTCATTCAATGATTCAATGAACCCTTCATAGTCATTGCAAGCCAGCAACAAGCCGGCGATCACCCCTATACTCCATTTTTTCCACTTCATCACCACCCTCATTTAATGCCTGTAATGAATTGTCTGACCGTAGGGGACAACAGCTGAATGAAATAGATCCCGTTCAGTGTTTCCGGTAAGGTGATCTCAACGTGATTGTTGCCGGTTTCCAGTTCCACCAGTTGTTCAGAGACCTGTTGATGGACCGAATTAAATAGCCTTATTTTCATTTTTTCCGGTGACAGTGACTTCACTGCTATGGTCACCGTTGGACCGGTTGCGGGGTTAGGAAACAATAAAATTTCCGTCTGGTTGTCGGTGACAAACGAAAGCTCATTTTCATCCGCAGCGTCCTTTTCGTCGATAGTATAGTGTCCGTATACGTCTACCACCCGTAGTTCTTTCCCGAACGCCTTTACGCATCCGCCGGTGCTTACTTCCAGGGTCACCGTCAACGTGGTATCCGCGTAGTTGAACACCATCGGTGTGCTTGCTCCGGTCTGTGCCGTATATTGGGTCAATTGCCACCAATAGTCGTCCGCCACAATGTCGGTGCTGAAGTTCACCACCTCACCGGAAATAACCTGCTCGTTGACAAACGGAGACACCAGGATGCTTCCTTCAAAATCCTGAATTACTACGTCAGTTGGTGCTGATGGTGTGATACACCCTTTGTCGCTCATGGCCTCCACCACGTAGCTACGTACTTCGTTGGCCACCGTGAGGTGATCCCCCTGACCTAAAAACTGGTCGGTATCCGCGTCAAACCAGGAGTATTCATAACGTACGCTTGCGTTGATGACTTCCAGGGTGACGGATTCATCCGAGTAGCAGGTTACTACGGCAGGCGTTACTTCCACCGCTTCCGGTAGCGCGTTGACGGTCACCATCAGATCTCCGGACAAAGAACAGTTTCCGCTACCTTCTACTTCATAGGGGATGACATACGTTCCGGCTTCTGTGTCAAGGTTGAAGTACCGTCCGTCCTGCACGTTTTCGTGAAGGTACGTTCCTCCGGTTACATTGGTAAACGCGTAGAGGTCTGCTTCTCCTGTGCCCACACAAAATTGTGTGTCAATTAATTCCAGTGGTTCGGTGTCAACGATGGTTACAGGGATAGTTACCTGATTGATGCATCCCTGATCGCTTTCACGGGAAACCATGAGCTCGTGGTTACCTACCCCCATGATACCCGGGTAGAGAATGCCGGCGCTGACGCCTGCTGACGCGGTAATGATCACGTCATTTTGTGAGATGTCTTGCCGTACGTCAATAGGGTCATCGTTCACGCACAGTACGTACTCACGCACGTTGACATCGATAACGGAAAGCGCATCCACAAAGACACGTACCACATCCGATCCCGAACATCCTGCCGCGTTGATGTGGGTAAACATCGCATCTACAAATGAAACCCCTTCTTCAATCAGGCTTCCGTCGATCTTGCCGTCTGACTGAATGGATGGGTGCCCTCCCCAGGTTCCGGTCACGTTTTCCGCGCCCGACAGGTCGTGGATCTCGTTGCGGCAGACCCGTTGCTCGGAAGCACCGGCAAAAACCACCGGGCTGGCGTCCACCTCAAACGTGTGGTCCGCCGTAAACAGACACGCGTTCACCGTAAGCGTGTAGGTGACCGTATGCGACCCCGGACCGGCAGCGCTGGCAACAAATGCGCCCTGACCGTTCACAAAATTTCCCGTCAGGGTTCCGCCTGCCGGTTGCATGAGGTCCTCCAGAGGAACGTTTCCATCTGCTGCACAAATTTTGCCTGGGAACCCTGAAAAGTCGATCGTTGCCGGAGGATCAATAACCAATGTGAACAGGTGTTCTATGCTACATTCGTTGCCATCAATAAAACGAAAGTCGTTGTTGCCGTAAACCCATCCCTCGGTTGCTTGCGTCACCTGCGCAGGCACTTCCACCTGATTCAGAAAAAACCTCCCTTCGCGGTTGCTTACCAACGACGATAAGTCAATGGTCTCAAAGTACGAACAAAACGTCAAAGCGCTGGCAGGGATAGCCAGCGCTTCGTTGTGGTCTTCGACCACTAACTCAAAGGTCTTTGTGGTCTGGCACCTTTCATCCGGCGTTACCTTCACTGTATAGCTTCCGGGCGAATAACCGCCTTCCTGAAAGAGGATGGAGGTTCCCGCTATTTCCTTGCCTGCGACCTCGTAGGTGAACGTTGCCCCCGGATAGTGGCTGACCACGTTATCGCTCAGGTCCACACTGCCCGCGTCGAAACACACACCAAAACGTTCCTTTTCCAGGACAAACGGGTCGGGTTCCACAAAGACAGACAAGAGGCCTCGGGCCGTACACCCCGTGGCGGGAGACTCATAAATGTATTCGGCCTCCAGGAACGTGCCGTGGACACTTTCAGGCAATAACGTCGCGTCCAGTTTACCGAAGGCATTCGTGTAATCGCTGATCCAGAAGCCCCCTGGGGTGTTGCTTTCCAGGTAGCCGTCAAAATCTACGTCCCGATCATCAATGCATAGGTAAGCATTGGGTTCAAAGACGATGTCGGGGATTTCCAATAAGGTGTATTCCATCAACAAAAGCTCGCTTTCACAGCCGCGATCATCGATGTATCCGGCATAGTACACCTTGCCCTCTTCCAGGGATAGCTGCACTTCTTCTTTGGTTTCCCCTTCCATGCGTTCCAGGATACCGTCGACTTCTTCGTAGTACACATAACCATTGCTTTCAAAAGGACTGTTAACACGCATCCCGTACGTGGCTTCGCCACAAAAGATGGTGTTGGAGGTGATCACCGGCTTTTCCCGTTTGCTGTAGGCGATCACGTCTGCGGTTCCCATGCTGTAAAACCCACATTCGCCCGGATGTTGCACCCGGATCTCGTACGTCCCCGCAGTCAACCCGTCAAACGACAGGGGTTTGCCACTGCCGACCACCGTATTTCCTATCTGTTCTCCCGCTGCGTTGAACAGAAAATAAAGCAGGTCTTCCTGGCTGCCGTCCAGACCGACGGTCCCCAGGTCTTCCTGACAGATGAAAGAACCAATCATGTCCGGGAAGACAATGTCGTTACGCAGGGTCACAGTAAAGGACGCTTCCGGGCCGGCACAGGCGCCTTCTTCCGCGTCTGTGACCCCCTGGGTGTAGAGGGTGGGAGAAAGCTCCTCACCACTCCATTGCACGGTGACTTTTGTGCTTCCCTGGCCGCTCACGATGTCTCCGCCTGCTGCGCGCCAGTTCCAACGGTCAGGGCTGCCCCCACTGACCGTATATTCTTGCAAATAATCGTGGACACACAGGTCGGTAGGCCCGGTGATCGTATGATTCGATGGAAGAACCACAAAACTCACTGCCACTTCCTGCATCTGGGACGGACAACCGTTTACGTCGCGGTAATAAGCGCGAATGGCGGTTGTCTGATCAGGAAGAGCAGACGAAAAATAGCTGGTCTCCTGGCCGGTCACGCTGTTCCAGGCACTCCCATTATAGTAGTCCCAGGTCCATCCGTCATTGAATTGATTGGTCTGAGCATCCAGCACCACCGTAGAGCCGCTGCAATACTCCAGTATTCCACGGATCTCCGGAGCAGGGGACTCAGGGAAGTAAGCCGTGGCCGTTGACCCCGACATGGAGTAGTCTCCACAACCGGGAGTGCGTAGCTTTACCGTGTAGGTGCCGGTTGAAGTCACCGACCAGCTAAGGGGTTCGCCCGTCCCGGACTGCATTGAGCCGGACACCTCGTTCCCGTTACGAAAAAGAACGTACGAACCTTTCCCTGTCTGAGAGTCATTCAGGGTCAGAGTAAAGCTTGATCCGGCACACTGTTCGATGGTCCCGGACCCGATGCTGTAGTCGGTGTTGATGGCTGTCTCTACGGCTACGTCGTAGTACGCGGTAGGGGTGGCACACCCGTCCCTGGTTACGTAAGCCGCAATCCGGTGCGTCGACGCTGACGGGTCCCAGGTTACCGTGTAGCTATCTGACGAGGAAGCAGCCGCGCTGCACCCCTCGCAGGACCACTGCACCGCGTCGTAGCTGTCCGCATAGGTGTAATCATATACTTGGGACCAGTCGCCCTGACAGACGTCCACAGGGCCGGAAATCAACGGTACCTGCTGTAGATCGCGGATCTCTAATTCTTTTACGGCAGGGTCATTTTGCTCCAACGCGTTCTGTTCCTGAGCGGTGACAAAAAACTGGTACTCATTGGACCTACCTGGTTTAAAAGTTCCTAGCTCTGCATGGGGGATGACGTAGGTTCCGTTGCTGAAGAAGCCCACGAAATCAGAGGCATTGCCATCGCTGCTACGATAGAGACGGTAAGCCGTGGTGGGTTCGTAGGCTCCAGGCTTGACGCTCAGGGTAACGCCACCTTCGTCACGCTCACAGTAGTGGGTTTCAGGGCTAATGGAGATCTGATTGGCGCTGATGTCCACAGAATGTTCGAAGGTAAAAGTGAGCAACATCGTGTTGGTGTAGGTTTTATCGGTAGCAAACCATTCGTAGGTAGACCAGCTGCCACAGTAGGCAGCTCCTCCCGATACGGAAGTGCATAAACGTTGTTGTTGTTTGAGGTCCCAGGATTCAGTGATCTTCACCCGTAGGGTAATGCTTTGAGGTAAAGCCGCCCCTACGTTGCTGTTAAAGATCACCTCTGACCCCGAAACAGAAAAATAGCTGGCGTAAGCCTGATCTACATCGGTAATGGAAACATTGTATTGGTTATTATTGACGGTGCGTATGCCACAGTACGAAACAACGTCTCCTCCGTCTGCCGACCCGCCCTGGCATGTGGACGATTGTATGTCTCCTGTTACCGTATAGTCAGATAAGGGAGAAAGAGAAAGACGGGCTTCAACGTCTCCTGCATTTACAAAGACAGTCTTAGTTGCAGGGTAGGTAATGTTGCTCTTAATACGATCCTGTGCCTTTAACTGCCAGACAACAAGAAATAGGGTAATCAGCGTGAACAGTACTTTCATCGTTCGTTAATTTTTCATCATTAATTAATTTTTAGTTTTACATTTTACGGTTTATTGATGCTGATTTTTTGGGTGTTTGTGCCGATAACCAGGACGTAGAGGCCCGGTAACAGGCCACCTACGGGTAGTTGTTCTCCGTGGATGGTTCCTTGTAGGTGGATTCTTCCTGAAAGGTCCAGTAGCTTAAACGCCGTTTCCTTCTGGCGGTTACGGAGGTACAAGACCCCATCCCGCACCGGGTTTGGGTAAGCCATAAAATTTTCTTCCGACGGCTCATCTACCACCGGGTCCTCGACCGACAGGACGGTTTCCTGATAAGCTTGGTACATCGCCAACTGCTCGTCGTTAAAGTCTGCAGTGTCGTGTGCCAGGTACAGCGCAAAGCCGTTGACGCTGCCTGTGGCCGGGTCTACCTCGAGCTCACGGCTGGTCTCGTTCTGGATGAAACGACGGTAATTGGGCATGCCGTAGCCGTACCACTCGTCCCATCCCAAAGGATCGTGACGCAGGATGCGATTGTCATATCTGGATTGCGTGCGTTCATCTTCTCCAAAATCGATCCAACCTTCGGTGACCTCTTCTGACCAAAGGTAGAGCGAGTCCTTGCCCTGAGAGTTAAACAACGTGTCCATGGCAGTTTCCAGGAGCCGCTTTTTGACTTCTACGTGGGTCAGCTCCGGCAGGTAAGACCACATCAGCGATACCATCCCCGAAACAAAAGCGGTAGCCAGACTGGTCCCGCCGGTTCCGGTCTGGCCCGATGCACCCCTGATGTAGTGGGGGAACACCAGGTCGGACTTCTTGCCCGGAAAGGTCACTCCGTAATCGATGGAATAGACTTCTTTCCACAAACCACTGACCGCGATGACCGCCGGATGGCCGGAGGGATAGTGGTACTGGTTTTGTTTGAGAAAGTTTTTGGCCGTTTCGCTGCTGCTCTGTGGCGACCAGTTGCCACTGCCGCCCAAAATCACACAGCCTTTCTCCCAGGCATAGTCCAGGGCCTCGAATACCCCCAACACGTTTTCCCGGTCCTCTTCCCGGAACAGGTCTTCGATGAAGTTCAAATTGTAGGTCAGGGTATCGATGGACATGAACGAAAACCCCCAGCTCAGGTTAATGATGGATGCACCGTTGTCGGCAGCGTAGCGGATGGCTTCGGCCGTCTCCCCCCGTAGGTTCATGATCCTGGCACCAGGGTCGCCACCACGGCCCAGGAGGGGACCGGAAGCACCTTCAGTGACGGCCGAAGCCATCAGAATGGACATGTAGGTGCCGTGGCCACTGTTGCTTTCGTTCCAGATAGAACTGGTATCGGCGGTGTGGGCCAGAAAGTCAAAGCCCCAACGATCATCGACGTAACCGTTCCCATCGTCATCAATAAGATTTCCGTAAATCTCGTCTTCGTTTACCCACAACACCTTTTCACGGTCCAGGTAAGGACTGTTGGGGTCGTAGCCCGTATCCACCAGGGCGATGATCTTTTCTCCGTTGCTCTGCTCGTAGCCTTCGGTGTAAAGAAAATCCCAGTCCACGTCCTGGTAGTCGGTCACGTAGGGACTGCAACTGTACGTGTAGCCCATCATTTTAGAGTAGTAAAGGAAATTTTGGCTGAAATAATTTAAATCGATGTTACCCAATTGCAGCTCGCGTTCCAGGTCGGGGTACCATTCCTGCCATTGGCAGAAAGGAGGATAGTCATAAATGCAACTCAAGTTGCCGCTCTCCGAAGGGCAGTCCCGGCCCGCATCGATGTATTCCTGACAACATGCCTCGTAGAGTGAATCCGGGTAGACCGTGCCGTCGTCCAGGGTGAACCTGGACTGTACTGATGTCCGGGAGGCGTTCCTCCGGGAAGCGTCCTTCCGGGAAGCGCTCTTCCGGGAGGTGGGTTTTTTAGGAGAAGCTGCCTGTTGTTGCCGAAAGTGGCGTTGCTTTTGGTGGGCTTCTTCCCGCAATGCTCCAATGGAAGGGTAACCCGGATAGTCATACAGTGACTTTCTGATACCGCCGATAGTTGAGGATTGCGCCGTGGCTGCAAAAGCAACCAGTAAGAGTAGCGCAGAGGCAGCCGAAGCGTAGTAAAAGGTGCGTCGCATTGTTATGCAATTTAACAAAACGAAAATTGTACTTAACAAGCGAGAAATTTTCATGCTTCGACGGTTCTTGGGGCATAAAAATTTTATGAAAATCAATAACTTTTATAAATTTCTGACGAATCAATTAGTTACACCTGTGAAAAAGAAGAAGGCTTCGACAAAGAAAACCTATGGACTGAACATAGATATACGCATCATGGATGCACTTGATGAAATAGCGGATACCAATTCACGGTCAAGATCCAATCAGGCAGAGCTGGCCCTCAAAGAATTCATACAACGTCAAAAAGCAGTATAAGGCTCAATTGGAAAAACGAATGGCCGACATTACGAGATATGATAGAAACCTGGTTAACAACATGCTGGACTTTTCCGGTTATGAAAAAGATGCCGTGTTAATTAAAAATTTGGTAGCGTTTTTTAGCTATGACATTAATCACAACGTACTACCTCCGGACCTCTTTGGAAAGCGGTTATTGGATCCGGTTACCTTCGCCCAACACATGGGCTATAAGAATTATCGATCGCTCATTAAAAAGCACCCGGAGCCAGCACAGTTCAGAGGAAAAACCCCCGCAGCAGTGAAGATCATGAAGGAGCAACTTAAAGCTGACAATGAACCTTCCTGGGAGACAGAGCTTTGCAACGCTATCTACCGGATGCGTTATGAATCTTTAAGATTTTCAAAGCCAGGAAAAACCCCTGACGGTGTTCAAACGAGTGAGTTGAATGAAATACGCTTTTTAAAATACGCGAAAAAGTTTCATGATCCGGCGAAGCGCAAAATCTATTATGAGATTGAATATGACGATACTTATATCAATAATCTGGCCAGGTACTTCATGAAGTACTCCAACCAGGTGTATGCCCAACTAAGGAAAGCAAAGCTGCAAGATCTATACATATGGTTAGCCAACCTCAGAGACATAGCGAATAAGGAGAATGAGCCTGAATATAGCATCGATACAATAAGCTTTGATTTCCTATGTATGAAAGTCAGTACGAACATTACCAAGCCTTCTCAAAAGAAGAAATATCTTACTAATGCCTTCAAGAAAATCAATGGGCTGATAGGTGACGAAATCTTCGATCTAAGTTGGAAGAAAAATGGTAGTTTTTATTATCAACCTGTTATCACGTTCAAGTACACTCAGAACGAGCTTGAAGACCATACACAAGAATCTAAGAAACGGTTACGTTTATATTTTAAGTCTAACATCGTAAAAGAGTTTGCCAGAAAGTATATCAGGAACTCATCAGAAGATGATGTCATAAAGATCCGTAACTGGCTTAGGGATCCTGGAGCAGATGTGGCGTTGAAAAGAATGGTCTATGCCAGCACACACATTCAATGCTTCGGTAGAGAAGCCGATATTTATTCGGAAAGCGTTAATAACAGCATGAGGAGCCTTTGTGCAGACATTGCGGATGCATTGTTAAATGAAGTGTTTTCTTCACCTAAGTCTACCGTTTGCTTCACCTAAGTCTACACAGTTGGCGGATATCGTATCAAACTTAGTTGGAATTTAAGAGGGTTCTACTAATTCATTAACATACGGAAAGTAAAATCAAAAAAGTAGAACCTATGATTAAAAGTAGTGAAATCAATCGAAAAAAATGAATTGGCTTATGACTCAACCCCTGGATATTACCCAACCCTTGGATATTAAGGCAGAGATATTGACGCAACATTTTGAGATATGTCGCATCCTGATCAACGCTATCCTTGAAGAAGAGGTGAGTAGTTATACGGGTCAACGTTATGCTAGGAACAAAC
>JBCCXH010000110.1:0-12321 GCA_039192005.1 Bacteroidota bacterium | reverse complement strand
TTAGTCAACAGGAATCCAAAACTTTGAACTGACTAATTAAGAACGTTCAGATAATTATGTCATCGCCATGTCTAAACCATAGGAACCATGGTGAGGTGCTTATTCAATCCTTCAAATTAGATTTCGACGGCAATTGGAAGAAACCAATTAGCAGATATGCAACAGTCTGGATCTAATCAAAGGCATTGGAGATCGCTATTATTCTATTAACTAATTTACTATTTACCAAAATGAAAAGAATCGTTCTATTACTGATTTGTTCAATTACCTTTTTTAGTTGTCAAAAAGATGACCTGGATATTGAAAAAATACCTTCATCTGAACCTTCAGAACCCACATTTGATATCCAACTTGACTTCCCTTCCTTTCCGTCTAATGTTTTGCATATTCTTCAAGTTGAATATGAACATAAAGCAGCTAAGGGTGAGGTTACCCAACTTGAATACCTGGAAGAAAGGCTATTGGAATTGTACCCTGAGACTGCATATGTTGGCATGTTTACATCGTACCAGGAAGAGCTCAGCCGATACCATGAAGCATATGATCGATATCAGGAAGAAATGTGCCGATACAATGAACACCATGGCATCGCATATGAACTCGAAGAGCCGGTTGACTGGAACTATACAGAAGGCCTGGAAGAGGAGGAACGCGCCGAGCTTTTGCATTTGAATAATCTCGCAAAATCTGGCAACCTTCTTTCACAGAGTGATCTTCCATCATTATCGAGAAGGTCATCAGCAAGAGCTAATGCACATCCTGCTTTTGCCGCTATTGGTGTCATTGCAGTAGGTTTAGGATACTCTGGTTACTGGGCGATCAATTCACTCGATCACGCGTTAGAAAAGGAAAACGAATACTACCCTGTAAGAGAAACAACCGGTGATAATGCGGATGCTTTTTTTCACATGTACATTAGCATGCATTTACGACGGTATTTAACCAGTATGGGATCCAGACTAATCATGAACGAAGTTGAAAAACGAGGGAATAATGAACCACGAGATAGACAAATGGACCTTCATAATAACAGTGTTGGAAGAGAAGCTAAGTACAGTACCTTCAGAGGTAAATACTTTGATGGTTGGAAAAAATGGGCACGAAGGGTAAGGGATTTTGTAAATGGCCATCCGACAAATGGCATCCCGATGGATATTCTACATCAATGGAAAACCAATCCTCCAACGACGGATAGTCAGGCACTTGCAGCGATCAGATCAGAACCGCTCAATGGAAGTCGATACGCTTATTGGAATGGGGTAAACAGGGATATTCCTGCCTGCTGGGGGCGCGATTGTGCCAGGGGGTACCGGTGTAACTATTTAACCAGAAGGTGTGAACCAGATCCTGATTCTGATATCTGCGCGGATTGTTCATTTGATGAACGGTGCGTAAATGGGCAGTGCACGCCTCTTTAGGTTGAATAACATCACTAAAACAAAAAGAGTCTTCATAGAGGACTCTTTTTGTTTTTACTAATCAGGTTGTCCGTTCAGGACTATCAATTCGGCGCGAGTCCTTATATGACGAGAGTCCAGGAATAAAGAAACTGACCGGTTTCTGTTTAAGTGAGCTGTACACACTACCACGGATAATAGCTAAAGGGAAGGTAGAAAAAACCTAAAAGCAGAGAAACTTAACTAAATCGAACAATTGGCTCGTTTGCATAAGACATAAACGTGAAAGAGGGTTAGCGTAATTCGGAGGAACGACGAAAGGGTCTAAACCCGGATGGAAGTATTATTACCAAATCTGATTTCCAGTGCAGAACATCTAATGTAGTAGGTCCAAATCAGGCAACCAAAAAAGATAAAACTAAAAGTACAGTAGAAGCTTGAGCCAGCATGAAAAAGTGAGTAATTAACTTCGGAACGCGCTGACGAGGTTGGTTTACTTAGTTAACCAGGCTAACGCCTCTTCTCTTGTTGTGAATGCTTTTATTTCATTTGTAGAAAGCGCTGCAATGGCATTGAAAAGTACTATTTTCAGCCCTTCTGCGCCTAGCGCTGCAGACTTTAGTATTTGTTGATTAAGCACTTCTTTTGTTAAGTTCTTAGCTTCTTTCATTGCCTCCCTTCCTACGGCAACTCCGGTTAAATCCGACAAAAGCAATTGAACCTCAGGGTTAGCCAGAAGAGTTTCTCGTACGGTTTTGAATCCGTGGACTAACTCTTCTTGGGTGCTACAGGTGGTAAAATCGGCGATAAAAATTTTGGTGTTTCTGAAATCGATGATTTCATACATTGCGTGTTCGACTGGTTCCATTTTTTTTATTCATAAAGTAAAGTACTTCGATTGACTTTTTTGAGAACGATTAGATAAAGCGGCTTTTAGCAAAGACCACAAACTTTGTTTCGTAGATAGGACGTTTGGTAAACAATGGTCTTATTCATGAATGTTTACGTGGCACGAGGCCGAAGAGCCTGGTTTACCACAGATTCCCTAACCTACAGCAATTAACTCTTAAGGAAGTGAAGAAGAAAAAAACACCTGAAGCCTAATAACCTGAACTGGATTTTAAAATCGCTATAAAAACCGTCTCGAGCGTCTCTGCGAGTTTTTGTAAGCTGCATAAAGCTTACAAAACACGTGACAGTCCCGATTTACAGCGAGATTGCCGCGGCCCTCTCCCTCACACCCTTTTCCGGGCCTCGCAAAGACGGTTTTAACTCGAACTCAGATTAATAGAATTTTATTTTCTGCGTGAAAAGAACAATGATCTTAGGGTGTTTTTTTAACTCACTCGATCACCAGCCAGTTTACATTCACAATTTTTTCGAGGCCCCATTCCGACTTAAATACCACCACCAGGTCATGAACGTCACGGGGAGGATTTGGGATAGCCGCCGTAATCGTTTTCCACTCGTTCCATCCACCGGTGTTTTCAACTGGAAATTCGGCAACCAATGTTCCTTTGGGCTGGTTCAGTCGGACTTCAAAACTGCCGGTTCGCTGGCCACAGGAAATTCGGGCGTGTATTTTCTTTGCCTGGCCTTCTTTAAAATCCACCCGATCAAACCTCACCCAGCTTTGAGGCCGGGTATCTGTAACCATCCAGCCCGCTGGTTCATTTCCACCTACAAAGGTCGTTGCCAATCCTTTTTTCTCACTGTAGCGATCTATTTGCAGGGTATCTCCAAGGGTGGCGGTACCAATTCCTCTACGCGTCGGCTTCACCTTTTTGATGCTTCCGTCTTGATGAAAAGAAAGGTAATCTGCCCTCATCGAGCGTAGTTTGTTGTAACCACTTACGTCCCACCAGTGGTAGAAAAGGATCCACTGTCCATGGTACTCAACGATGGAATGATGATAGGTTCCATTAGAGATGTTATCCATGATATTTCATCTATACTTTAACGGTCCGAAAGGGTTGTCACATGTGGCATAGCCGATCGTGTATCCTTCCTGCGGAAATACATGTGCAAAAGTGAAAAAGTAGACACCGTCTTTTTTAAAAGTGAACGAGCCCTCCTTATAACCCGCCGGCAACCCTTCGATTTTTTGAGGTTCGGCGGCAATCTCTTTCATGTTCTCTTTTAAAGGAGCCACGAACAGTTCTTTTCCTCCTCCAAAATATAAATATGCCTTTCCATCTTCGTCCAGGAAAAGTCCCGGGTCGATTCCACTGACGCCCTCAATGAAGTTTTTCTCCCACATAAATGGTCCGGTCGGGCTTTTGGATGTCCCTACTCCAATTCGGCGAAACGCTTGGTCGTTTTTGGCCTTATCAGGAAAATAATAGTAGTAGGTATCTCCTTTTTTGATGCAATCAGGCGCCCACATCGCATATTGGTCTTTTTCTCCCCAGGGTACCTCATTCTGGTCCAGTATGCGTCCATGGTCTTTAATGGTGATCCCGTTTTCAAGCGAAAACACGTGATAACCCGGCATACAAAACGCCGGAGCTTCAATACCAGGAGGAGGAACGGCATCTGTAGAAGGATAGATGTATAGTTTACCCTCGAAAACCCTGGCTGTAGGGTCTGCAGTATACCGATGCGTGACGAGTGGGTTTTGAGCAGCGGCAAACAAGCCGACAACCGCAAAATGTAGGATGAGTGCGAGTTTTTTATGACTCATTGGTTTTCAGCTTTAGTAGTAAGCACCAGCTGTGAGGTCTCCAACCCTTCTGCCTTCGCGGTAAGGGTAATGGCTCCTGATGTTTCGGTCGACTGTACCACCACGACAAGCTTTCCGCTAAACGCTTCCATTTTATTTCCTTTCATCGGCGTTAAAGAGCGAGGATCTCCGTTACAAACCCCCGCAATGAATCCTTCTCCTTCTATACTAAAGGTTACGGCATGTTCCGCACGTGGGCAAAGCGTTCCTTTTTCATCCACCACACTCACGGTGATGTAACTCAAATCCACGCCACTTGCTGAGAGGGTATCTCTGTCTGCCTCCAGTTTTAGATTTGATGGAGCTTCAGCTGTCTGTACGGCTTTCTCGGCGATCGCCTGCCCTTGATGGTAAGCCACGACTTTTAGCGCTCCCGGTTGGTAAGGTACCTCCCACGATAGCCGATAGGGAGACTCGTAAATACCTTTTGGAAATCCACGAAACTCGGCGGGCAGGGGAGTCAGGTCTTTGCCTTTGACCTTTTTGCCTAGGGACTTTCCGTTTAAGAATAATTCCGCTTCTTCTCCATTGGTGTATACATACACAGGGATGTTCTTTCCTTCCATTCCTTCCCAGTTCCAATGAGGCAGGAGGTGCACCATGGGTTCCTCCGTCCATTGGCTTTGATACAGGTAGAAACGGTCTTTAGGAATGCCAGCTAAATCGACCGGGGCGAAGTAGGAGGAGCGAGAAGGCCAGTCATCGTTCCAGTAGCCATTGGTTGAGTTGTCCCTGCCGCCGTAAGGGGTAGGTTCTCCCAGGTAGTCGATGCCGGTCCACATGTACTCTCCAAGCAAAAAGGGATGCTTCTCCTGTTGGGCAAACTCTACGTCCGGTGGGTAGGCCCATGGCGGCCCGACGATGACGTCATAGCTGGAGGCCTGGCCTGTTTCTTTTCGTACGTCCGCTTCGATAGGCAGGTGATACACGCCCCGGCTACTGGTCTGCGATGAGGTTTCCGATCCGTAGATGATCATATCCGGATTCGCTTCCTTTACATCGATGTACTGTAGGGGCTTGTAGTTCATCCCTACGACGTCCACCTGATAGGCCAGCTTATGCTTGAAAGGAGCGGGGTAGTAGTTGAATCCCGCAGTAACCATCCGGGTAGGGTCTTCATCGCGGCAGATGTCCGCCAGCTTTTTAGCTACTTTCCATCCATCTGGTCTTCCCTGCTCTAAGATTTCGTTGCCAATGCTCCACATGATCACTGAAGGGTGGTTACGGTCCCTTTTGATCATGTCCCGAAGGTCTTTTTCGTGCCACTCATCAAAGAAATTATTATACCCATTGGCCACTTTTCCTATTTTCCATTCGTCAAATGCCTCTACGATGACCAAAACCCCTAGCTTGTCGCATATGTCCAGGAGTTCAGAGGCAGGTGGGTTGTGGCTCGTTCTTATCGAGTTTACGCCCATACTTTGCATGAGCTGTACTTGTCGTTCCAGTGCCCGGTAGTTGACAGCAGCACCCAGCGGGCCCAAGTCGTGATGCAGGCATACACCGTCCAGTCTTACTTGTTTTCCGTTTAGTTTCAGTCCTTCCTCAGACGTAATCTCCAATGAACGCACACCAAAAGTAGAGACGTACTTGTCTATCACCTGCCCGTCTACGATGACCTGAGAGACCAGTTGGTAGAGGTAAGGATTTTCAATGTCCCACCTTTCAGGGTTGGGAATCGTTAACCCTACTGTGCTGGGCGTGGAGGCTTTCTCTGCCAGTTGGAGGTCCTGAGTAGCAGTAGCTACTGGCTTTCCGTTTTTATCCAAAACGGTACTTTCCAACTGGATACCTACAGGTGCTCCTGAATTATTTATCGTGCTTACTACCAGAAGGGTCGCTTCCTGATCTGTTACCGTCGGGGTGGTGATGTAGGTCCCCCATTGAGCGATGTGTGTCGGTTCGTTGTATTTGATCCGTACGTTTCGGTAGATGCCTGCACCCGGATACCACCGGCTGCTTAGGTCCTTAGGGTTAAGCCGAACGGCAATGATATTTTCTTCCCCGAACCTGATCTGAGGAGTGATGTCAAATTCAAAACCGATGTACCCAAATGGACGGTTTCCAACCAACGTTCCGTTGACCCAGACATAGGCATCGTTCATTGCTCCATCAAACTCAATAGATACGGTTTTACCCTTTAACTCGCTTCCGACCTGAAAATGCTTTCGATACCAGCCCATGCCATCTACGGGCAGCCCGCCGGTTCTTGCATTGTGCTCATCACTAAACGGGCCGAAGATGGCCCAGTCATGGGGGAGGGTCACAGCTTCCCAATCGCTGTCGTCAAAGGTTGCCTCCGTTGCATCTGTTTCCGCTTTTTTGAAAAGCCATCCTTTGTTAAAGTTTTGGTCCGGTACGTTGAGGGGTTTCTTTGAACAACTAATGGTGAGTACTGAAAGAATGACAAGACAGACTGTCAGATGAGTTTTATTCATTTTATTAGGTTAGTTTGATAAGTTGTCAAGGTGGATGTAAAGCGTTACGTCCCCGACTGCAAGACCAATTTTGCTTTATCCATCGCCTTTATGTCTTTGATGAAAACGTCAAAGGTATCATATTCGGTGCCATTATATTCTCCTTTATTGATAATGACTTTGCGTTTTAGAGTTACCGTTCCATTGGCATGGTCCTGTAAAGAAAGCTGATAGGAACCGTACTTCGTTTCAAACTTGTTTGCGTTGGGGAGTCTGGAGACATTAAAGTAAAGCCTACAAAGACAAATGTTTAGTTCTTAGTAACAGACACATAGTAAGCAGGAAAGTACTCACCCGAGGGGGTTTGAAACCAGGCTTCCAAACTGTCAGCTCCTTTCTCAAGGGATAGTTGCAGTGTAGCTGACGGTGCATTATTTACTACTTTGACGCTTACCAGTTGGCTTCCCACTTTGACATAAGCACTGTCAAAAGAAAGTGATTTGCCCTTTTGAAGTCCATAGACATAATCCGTTTCCGGTATGGCATCGACCGAATCGCTTAGGTTCAGTTTGCTTTCTTGTGGCCACCTGGATAGTCCAAATTGATAATTCCCAGCCGAAGCAACCTTTACCTCGTAATAACCTTCGGTGTCTACCTCCCCTTTTCTCACCTGATTCTGGTTCCATGGGATGGGTCTTTTTTGTTTGTGCGGGTGCATGTCATGAATGGTAATCAATACCGGGTTTTCTTCAGCAGTGCCCAGATAAGTAGGAGAGTGTTTCCACTCGGAAGTGGTACTTTCCCACCACGTATCATAGAATTCCTGCATGGCCTTTACCTTCTCCGGAAACTGGTCTGAAACGTCGTTCTTTTGAGCAAGATCGGTTTGGGTGTTGTATAACTCTTTATGATTGACCAACCTCCAGTCACCTTGCATGACACAGGGGTTTTTATACTTTTTCGGCCACTGATCTCTTTGCGTATCCACTACCAACATTCGATCCGACTCTGCTCCGTCTTTTAATAAGCCAGCCGACAGGTCCATCCCGTCCAGCTTTTTAGAAGGCTGAAAGTTTATTCGTGCAAGTTTTGTTAGTGTGGGAAGTAAGTCAACGTGCGCGGTCAACGTTGCGATCTTTTTGCCTCCCTGAAGTTTTCCTTTTGGCCAGCTCATCAGAAATGGTACCCGGTGTCCACCATCGTAGTGACTTCCTTTTGTGCCTTTTAAGGGGTTGAACCCATAGGTTTTTTGCGTTTGCTTATCATAGGATACTCCTCCTGCTGTGCCATTATCCGTCGTGTAGATTAAAATAGTATTTTCAAACAATCCGTTTTCTTTTAGAAAGTCTTCCAGCTTTCCAAAATTGTCATCCAGGTTGGAAAGCATGCCGTAGAAATTAACCTGACGAGGTTTAAGCGCTGCCGCTTCATACATTTTATGGTATTCTTCCGGGACATTAAAGGGACCATGAGCCGCATTGGTTGCTAAATAGGTGAAGAACGGTTTTTCCTTGTTGCCTTTAATGAAACGGATCAGTTCAGTAAACCAAACATCGGTACAGTACCCTTCTGTCTTTTCTGAAGTGCCATTTCTCAAATAAGTATCATCAAAGTAATCATTGTTCCAGTAGTCAGGGGTTTGTTGTACACCTCCTCCTCCATGATAAAATGCTTCATCAAAGCCTCTGTCATGAGGGCGGTAGGGGTAGCTGTCTCCCAGGTGCCATTTTCCAAACATACCGGTCTGGTAGCCTGCCTCCTGAAACACTTGTGCGATGGTTTGCTCATCCTCATTGAGGATACTGGCTCCGGCGATGGTATGCCAGGCTCCATTTCTATTGGCGTTTCTACCCGTCATGATGCCGGCTCGGGTAGGCGTACAAGTAGTCCCAACGTGAAAATTGGTCAATTCTACAGCGGATTTCGAAAAGGCATCCAATCTGGGTGTTTGTACGATGGAGTTGCCATGAAACCCTACATCGCCGTACCCCTGGTCATCCGTTACGATGAGTATGACGTTAGGTGGTTGAAAGGGTTCATCACAAGATGAAAAGGAAAGGGTAACAAGCAACAGGATGAGCGTGAAGTACGAAATCTTATTTCTTGATTTGTTTGTTGTCTTTTTCATGATTTGTGTAAAGGAACCCGGAAGATTTGATGAATTAATTTTAGTCACCTAATGGATCTTTTTAATGGCTGATTATCAGTGATATTAACCATTTTTCTAAAGAATATTGAATCAATCAAAAATAGAAATGTACCAGAGCTACCGTTTGCGCAATGGATTTATCGTTAGATTTTTTGATTATTGTGGTCAAATACGCGTTTTTAAAACGGAAAAAAATGAAGAATATCTTTATCGGGAGGCGCTTCTCTCTTAAAGCGTCATGCATTCTCTTTACCTGTCTTCTTATTTTTTGCAGTTGTGGTACCAAAAAAGTAAATCAAGAAAAAAAGCTGACAACGAACACACGGCCTAATGTCATTCTTTTTTATGTAGATGATCTTGGGTACGGAGATGTAGGCGTTTACGGAGCAAAAGGAGTGAAAACGCCTCATCTGGACGCATTGGCCAAAAACGGAGTGATGTTCACAGATGCCCACTGTGCCGCTGCTACGTGTACACCGTCACGCTATTCATTACTCACCGGAAATTATGCCTTTCGGCGCAAAGCTGCAGTCTTAAAAGGTGATGCACCGTTACTTATTGATACGGCCAGCCAAACTTTGCCTAAAGTATTTCAGGCCGCAGGCTATAAAACAGCCGTTGTGGGTAAGTGGCATCTGGGTTTGGGGTATGGTGACATTGATTGGAACAAACACATAACTCCTGGTCCAAATGAAGTAGGCTTTGATTACAGCTTTTTACTGCCGGCCACAGGAGATCGCGTACCTACCGTTTTTGTAGAAAATGGATGGGTGGTTAATGCAGACCCCAATGACCCGATAAAAGTAAGCTACAGTGAACGCATTGATGAGCGTCCGTTGGGAAATGAACGCCCGGACCTGCTGAAGCAGATCGCAGACCCACAACATAGCAATACCATCGTAAATGGGATGAGTAGAATAGGATACATGACCGGTGGAAAGTCAGCTCTGTGGGTAGATGAAGACTTCCCATTCATTTTTACGGATAAGTCGAAACAATTTATTAACGAAAGCAAAGATCAACCCTTCTTTCTTTTTTACTCATTTCATGACATCCACGTACCCAGAATGCCCCATGACTCATTTAAAGACAAAAGTGAGATGGGGCCAAGAGGAGACGCGATTGTACAAGTAGACTGGGTCGTAGGACAGATGGTAGACGAGTTGGAAAAGCTAGGATTGATCGAGAATACGATCATTATTTTCACCAGCGATAACGGTCCTGTTTTAGATGACGGATATGCCGATCAGTCAGAAGAGTTGTTAGGCGCACATCAGCCTGGCGGCATCTATCGGGGTGGGAAATACTCCGCCTTCGAGGCAGGAACACGTGTACCTACCATTGTTTCCTGGAAAGGTGAGGTAGCCCCTAAAGAATCGAATGCACTGGTCACGCAGGTAGACTTACTTGCGTCAATGGCTAAACTTGTTGAGCAAACTGTGACGCAGGAAGTAATTGATAGCGAGGATCAGTTAGCTGCCTGGTTGGGAAGGTCTGATCAGGGACGGGAGTTCATGCTGGAAGAAGCCTATACGTTGGCCATCCGAAAAGGCCCCTGGAAATACATACGTCCGGTAGGTTACCCCACACCACAGTGGCTGATCAATAAAAAGGTGGACGCAGGATTGTCTCAGGAAGATGCCCTCTACAACCTGGACAACGACCCTTCAGAGGAAATCAACGCTGCTCAGAGTGAAGCTGAAATCGTGAAGGAGATGAGTGAAATGCTGCAACAAATAGTGGATAAAACAACACGATGATCTTTCCTTTCCATGATAAATAAATCAGCATTTGGAACAATAGATGGGAGACCGATCGATCTGTATACGATCACTTTCCCTGGTAAGTTAACGGCTTCTTTCACCAATTATGGAGGAACGGTCACTTCATTGAAAGTACCCGACAAAGATCAGGTGATGGAAGAAGTGACGTTAGGTTTTAATGCACTTGACCCTTACCTCCGTCAGTCCTTTTATCTGGGAGCACTTGTCGGACGTTATGCCAACCGGATAGCGAATGGGGTGTTTTCCATTGGAGATCAGCAATATCACCTGGAAAAAAACAATGGCCCTAACCACCTCCACGGAGGGCTGGTTGGATTTGATCGTGTGGTGTGGGAAGTGACAAGTATGGAAGAATCTTCCGATAGCGTTTCATTTACGCTGAAATATGTAAGTAAAGATGGGGAAGAGGGCTATCCGGGAAATCTCGAAACCCAGGTGATCTATACATTTACAGAGGATAGTTTTTGTATATCGTATCAGGCGACGACCGATAAAGACACCATTGTTAACTTAACGCAGCATAGTTATTTCAACTTATCGGGAGACTTTAAGGAAAACATACTTCAGCATGAATTACAGTTAGACGCTGACCAGTTCATTGCCGTCGATGAAACAAGTATTCCATTAGGAGGACTGCAATCCGTAAAAGACACTCCTTTCGATTTTACTCAGACCAAACAGGTTGGAAAAGATATCGCCAGTGACGATGTACAGATCACTCGTGGCAAGGGGTACGATCATTGTTGGGTGCTCAATGGTGAGAAAACTTTGAAATTGAGAAAAGTAGGTCGCTTGTCCCATCCAAAAAGTGGGCGACAAATGGAGGTGTTCACTACAGAACCGGGCATTCAACTCTACACAGGTAATTATTTAGATAAAAAAAATGCGGGAAAGGACCAGTTAAACTGTGATTTTCGGATGGGTTTATGCTTAGAAACTCAACATTATCCGAACTCCCCTCATCACACTGATTTTCCAAGTGTAATTTTGAAGGTAGGTGAGATTTACCATTCCGAAACGAAGTATCAATTTGGAATTATTGAACAATAAGACAACTATAAAAACGAATGAATAAGCACTTAATAGATCAGGTGGTAGAGAAAATGAAATCCATTTCATCGGTGGAGCCTTTGGTAGTGCGTGCACCAGGACGGATCAACTTGATTGGTGAACATACGGACTACAACAACGGGTTTGTATTACCAGCGGCCGTAGATCTATCTATTTACTTTGCCATTACCAAGTCGGGATCCAACAAATGCAACGTGTACTCTCTAGATCTGGATGAGTCTTTTGATTTTGAAATAGATAAAGAATTGGTGCCTCAGTCTGTAACCTGGGCCAATTACATCATTGGCGTGATCTCAGAGCTAAAAAAACTGGATGCATCGCTCGAAGGCTTCAACCTGGTATTTGGTGGCGATGTGCCGCAAGGTTCGGGGATGTCCTCATCAGCGGCGTTGGAATGTGGGCTTTGTCTGGGAATGAATGAACTTTTCGACCTTGGGCTGGACAGGGAGCAAATGGCAAAAGTTTCGCAAGCGGCTGAGCATAATTACGTAGGGGTAAAATGCGGGATCATGGATCAGTTTGCCAGCCTGATGGGAAAAGAAAACGAGGTGATCTTGTTGGATTGTAAAAGTTTGGATTATTCACTTAAATCACTCAATCTGAATGAAAACAAGTTGCTTCTTCTCAATTCTAACGTAAAGCACAGCCATACCAGCTCCGGTTACAACGAGCGACGTGAACAAACGGAGGAAGGGGTGGCCATTGTGGCAAAACATCACCCTGAGGTGGAGTCGATGAGGGAGGTCACGATGGAGATGCTGGAGGAGGTGAAAGAAGAGAT
>JBCCXH010000109.1:0-12351 GCA_039192005.1 Bacteroidota bacterium | reverse complement strand
CCGCATTAGTAGAAATTAACAGAGCGCTGGAAGAAGTACCTGACGAACCTTACTTTCTAAATAACAGAGGGTTTATCCACCTTCAGATGGACTCTTTGGATCTGGCGATACAAGATATTGATCGAAGTATTTTGCTTAACCCAAATAATGGATGGGCATATCGAAACAAGGGCATCTTTTATATGAAAAGAGCAGATTATAAACAGGCAATCAGACTGTTTAAAAGAGCCATTGACGAACCAGACTTTATAGATGAAGTTTTTTATTACCTGGGGCTGGCCTACGAACAATCGGGAGATAGGACACAAGCATGTGAATCCTGGTACCAGGGAGTTGCACAAAACGAAAGCGCCAGCGTTCAAATGATAAAAGCATGTGATTAGACCTTCATGGAACTATGCTCCTCCGGTTTAATTGACATCATTAACTTTTCTTATCGTTAACGTCTATGCGTTGATTAGCGAGAGGCCCACTTCTTTGTGAAGATTAATTGGTTTAATGAGACGAGGTGACAAAAAAGAACCGCAGGAACAACGAAGGTGGGCAACAAAACAAAAGGAAAAGAGAATACGGCGACGTTAGCAGGTGCTCCACCGGCAGTAGGTTCATAGAAGTAAGGCGAAGCCAGGATGGCGCGAGCGACGATGTTCACCAACAGACCCAATGAAAGGACATTCCAAATGATTGCACCAATGCGGTTTTTATTATGTTGACTGAGTGTAAATACAGCAACAAATGGTGCGGTGATTCCAGAAATAATATCAAAATTTGCTCCTTCAAATGTCATTTCCATCGGGATAAAACCTATGATCCCCAGCCATAATAAAACAAGCTCAACAGGTACCCGGATGATGTGAATATAGGTGAGCGTAGTGATAGGTAATTTATTTAAAAAGACCTTTGTTTTCCTAATAGATAACAGGATAACAATGGTTGCTAAACCCAAGCCCGCAAATAGAAAAAGCCTTGGAGGTAGGGAGAAATTCTGAAAAAAGTCATTAACTGCTAAAAGAGAAATGATCACACACCAGACAAATAAAATAGCAAGCGTAATCGTAGAAGTGAAATTCTTCCTTCCTACAGCGACAAAGTTTACGGCATAAAAAATGAACCCGATGCAGGCAAGAACGATTGCAATAAAAGTACCGCTGATGTAACCAGGGATGTTTTCCATATGATCAGTTTAGAAAGGACATAGAAAATTATGAAATAATTGATCAACAAGATGAAGAGATCCGTCGATTCATTCAGGTTTTTCGATCAATTAAAACTTATTTTATGCAGGAGCTGTAAGTTAAAAAGACATGGAATTAAGTGGTTTGGTGAGTTTTTTAGAGAATCGTCTAACGCAATCGCTCCCAGGGGCAATCGCTCATGATTTAATGAAGCCGACCTTACCGGGTGGTTTGCCCATACGAGTTAAACATTCAGAGCCTCATAGGGAAGGAGGCGTGATGATTTTGTTGTACGAAGAGCAGGGTAGGGTACGTTTCCCACTCATCCAACGACCGGTATATGACGGCGTACACAGCGGACAGATTGCTTTCCCGGGAGGGAAAAAGGAGGAACTGGATACAGACTTGATTGAAACAGCAATGAGAGAATCAATGGAAGAGATAGGTGTGAATGTCAGCAGGATGAAGGTCATCGGAAGCCTTTCTAAATTTTTTGTTGCCGCCAGTAATTTTGAGGTATTGCCTGTCATTAGCTATGTAGATCAGCCGCCGGTCTTTACTCCGGACGACCGCGAAGTGAGTGAGATCATTACACCAAGCCTTATTGATTT
This sequence comes from Bacteroidota bacterium, assembly GCA_039192005.1. Taxonomy (GTDB): domain Bacteria; phylum Bacteroidota; class Bacteroidia; order Cytophagales; family Cyclobacteriaceae; genus Ekhidna. Next base: position 10,565 of record JBCCXH010000109.1, on the reverse strand, counting down.
AGTTAATGAAACAAATAGAAAAACAAAAAAAATGGAAGTAGGAAATGGGGTCACGTTGGAAGCTCCCTACTTTAGTCTACAGCAAAAGGTTGTGTGGGGAGCTACTGCGATGATGCTAAGCGAATTTACCTCTATTCTTTCCGAATTTGAGTCGTTTTAAAAAATCAGGTATCAAAACCTTCTCTTTCAAAACTTGATCTATATTGAAGTAACCAGAAGGTTAAGCTAAACGTAGGTCCTTCAAAGTATCCTAACAATCAGATAATTACCAATACAACGGAAAGATTGAAATAATTAAATATATTTATTGAGCCAAAAATCACAAATCACAAAATATGGATGATGAATTACTTGAACATCAGGACATTCTTGATTTCGATGATGAAATTTTGAATGATGACGAGTCTTCAGAAGAAGAATTTACGTCAGGAAATGAGATGTATTACCGCACGATATCAGACTATTAATCAAAGTTTGAAATAAATATCGTTCCTTTTCCAGGTTTTACTACTTTTGCGCCTCGGCAAACGGGTATGACCAGCTCCTACTGAATCCCCCAGGACCTGACGGTAGCAAGGGTAGGTGGTTGTAGCGGTACGATACCTTGTTTGCCTTTTTTAATCAAGCACTTCTTTTATTTACTAACTACTTACAATCCCTATGAAATTTTTTATCGATACTGCCAATCTTGATGAGATCAAAGAAGCTCAGGACTTAGGCGTATTGGACGGCGTTACGACTAACCCTTCGCTAATGGCAAAAGAAGGCATTACCGGAGAAGATAATATCAGGAAGCACTACAAAGACATTTGTGACATCGTAGATGATAATGTTAGTGCTGAAGTGATTGCTACTACATTTAGCGAAATGGTAAGTGAAGGAAAGGAATTGGCTGCAATCGATGATAAAATCGTCGTGAAAATTCCTATGATTAAGGACGGGATTAAGGCGATTTCCGCGTTGTCTTCGGAAGGGATTCGGACAAATTGCACATTGATCTTTAATGCAGGCCAGGCCATTTTAGCTGCAAAAGCGGGAGCAAGTTACGTTTCCCCATTTATTGGTCGATTGGATGATATTTCTTCTGACGGGCTAGGTTTGATTGAGCAGATTGTAGCAATTTTCGGTAATTATGGATACGAAACGGAGGTACTAGCAGCGTCCATCAGGCACAACATGCACCTGATAGAATGCGCGGAAATGGGAGCCGATGTAGCTACTTGTCCACTAAGTGTCATTTTAGGCCTTCTTAAACATCCCTTAACTGACTCAGGATTAGAGAAATTCTTAGCAGACTACAACAAGGGAAATAAATAATCGAATCCGGTTGTCGAGATAAGCCTTCAAACTAAAAGAGATGTGCATGATCATAGAAGAAATAAGTCGCATCTCTTGAGGTTATTTTGAGATTGGTCTATCTAAAACTGCATGCTTTAGAAGACTTATGGATCTTCAGAAAACCACCTTTTCAATAAAACGGAGTGTTCCAGTAAAGCAGAAAAAGACCAAAAAGTTGGATTTCTTTCTTAGCTTGCAATAAACTCCAAAGAATAGCAAATAACATGTCATTTTCGCAAGATCCGGTTGTTGTTGTATCAAAAGCTTCGATCTTTCAAGAAGACCATACCATCTTAAAGAACATCGATTTTGCGATCGAAAAAGGAGAGTTCGTCTATTTAGTCGGGAGAACCGGCAGTGGCAAATCATCCCTTTTGAAAACCCTGTATGCCGATCTTCCGCTCAGGATGGGACTAGTAGAGGTGGTAGGGTACAACCTTTCTCGGTTAAAAGACAAAGACATTCCGTTTCTGAGAAGAAAGATTGGCATCATCTTTCAGGACTTTGAGTTGTTTTATGATCGTACGGTGGCGGAGAACCTGACTTTTGTGATGAAAGCCACGGGATGGAAGGACTCAGCCAAAATGAAAAGCAGGATTGCTGAAGTGTTGATGCGAGTAGGATTAGGAGCAATTACTTCTAAAATGCCGCACCAACTTTCCGGTGGCGAACAGCAACGAGTGGTGATTGCAAGAGCACTGATCAATGAGCCTCAGATCCTGGTTGCGGACGAACCAACGGGTAACCTGGATCCGGATGTTAGTGAAGGGATTTTAAAGCTATTTGAAGAAATTAACAACTCAGGCACGGCCATTTTAATGGCGACTCATAATCACCGGTTCATCGACAAGTTTCCCCATCGCGTTCTTAAATGTGATAATTTTCAAGTACTGGATTCCGTACGGGATGAGTTTGAGTTAACCGGTTGGTATTGATTCTTGTACAAACAATAGGGCGATTGCATGTTAAATTCGGCTGCTCCACGACGGTTTTTGAAAAGAAGCCTATATTCCCCTTCTTTAGAAGGGGCCGCCCTGGCTGGGTTTTGGGGAAGTTTAGACTTAAAATATCTTTTCAAAAGCCGAATTTTCGACGTTAAAGCATACAAAACACTAACATGCAATCGCTCTGGTAAAAACAATAAAAACGCAGTCTATTTGTTCATTAAACTGCGTTTTCTGATTGACGTTCTTTTTACAAGCTATTTGATTTCTATTCCAAATCGTACCATGAAGCTGTTGCTCCAGGCATTATAATCGGTAACGATGGGGTTGTTGAACGGTCCGAAATTATCAGTTCGGGTTCCAGAGACATTTTGAGAATAACGAGAGATACTGATGTGCCATTTCACACTGTTTTTGGAAGCAAAATGCAACCCGATTCCGGGAGAGTAATAAGCTCCTCCGTTTTGTTCGTTATTCACATTGAAAAAAAAGACATCCTCATCAATAAAGCCATATCCAATTCTCGTATCAACGTAAGGCTTCACTTTACGAGTCCCTTTTCCAAGGTAGTACCTGCCGTAACCATAAAGTGTGGTGAAGGAATGATACAAAAAGACACTTCGGGCAACGTCCAGCTCACCACCAGCCCGACCCACGCCTATACCTGCTGCCCACTTTTCGTTAAACCTCTTTCCAAACGTTAGGTTAGCTTCTCCATGAGAGCCAAAATAACTGGAAGAGCCAAGGCTAAATGAAACATTTGCGAAATAGCCTTTTTCATAGTGAAAGACACCATTGTTTTTCCAATCCCTTATTTTCTTTATGAAAAAGGGATTAACAGCAATGGTATCATTCGTACTGAGCCTTAATTTCATACCATCAGCCTTTTCGGAAATAACCTGTCCGACAAATACGGATCCGTCCTGGTAATAAACAGCCACTTTTTTACCCGTTTCTTCCTGCGCAAGTGCAGGAAGAAAGGATAGAATAAAAATGGTAAGAGAAAAAATACTATTTCTCATGCTAGAATGCAATCGTACTTAATTTCAATAAATCTGTATTGGGTCCTACTGTATACTGGCTAAGACCATCCGGGCCGGCAATTAAGAGGAGGTCATTCCTGTTTGGGTGAGGGATGACGTCATAGGCCTCTACGTTTTGATCATGTTTCAAAAGCCTTAAATTCTGCTCACTGGAGGCGTCAAATACTTTCAATCCGTTTGCTCCTTCACCTACGTACAAATTGTCTCCGATTTTAGTTAGTCCGTATGGACTTTCCATTTGTATTTCCTGAACCTGATGGATGGCCCAATCCCCGGTGGAGCTAATATCTAATACCACCAATGCATTTACATCTCCGGGGCATTCAGCAAACTCACCGGTCCTCAAGGTAGCATAGGCAGTTTCTTCACTGACAGGTAAGACAGGGTCACAAGACGTAGCGTGCCAAAAGCTTCCCTCAGGCAGTGGATTTTCAGGGTTTGATACATTGAAAATGTCAACAGAATTACTTGTACCAATAAATATTCGATCACCCATGGGGTAAATGGTTTCCATTTGCCAACCAACTGAATTAGAAAAAATCTGAGAGAAATTTTCTGTATCGTAGACACTGAGCGTGGTTTTGCTAATGACATAAAGGTGATTATCTAAGGAGGCAATCCGATTAATGGAGCCAATGTTGTCGGTGCCATTTCCTGCAAAAGAAGCAGGAACAGCAGATGGTGGGATCAGTCTTTGATCATAATCATAGTATAGAAATCCTTCACTATCCCAGATTTGGCTGTAGGCGTCATCGTTTTTATCAAAGGTCTCCGTGACCTCTTCTAATTCGAAACCTATTAACGATTCTCCATTTTGCCCTCTGATTTCATCAGCAATGGCATGTTCCAGCCTACTTACAATGCTTGGCTGGCTGGTAGAAATGTCAATTTTCAATAGGTCATAGTAGCTCTCCGCGTATATAAACGAACCGTCTACGAAAAACTCTCGATTTCCGGGAATATTGAGAAATGATACAGGGGTAGGCGCTTCAGGATTACGGTTATCATAAACGTGTATTCCCTCGCCTTCTTCTCCGATTAATAAGAGATCGTTGGAGACAAATATTTTACCTGCGTCATTTAAGCTTTTAGATGGAGCAACCAGCTCTGTTGCGCGGATAGCACTCAAATCCCCATAAATAGCTGTCCCTTTCGTATACGTAATGGAAACGTCTTCTGAATCACATGCTGCAAATAGCGTAACAGATGATATAAGAATGATGAGTAGATTTTTCATGTAAGTGAGTTTTTAAAGATGTTCTTAGTTGTTTAACAAAGTTTATGCCTGATATACAATTGCTTCTTTAAGTTCTGAGTATGTTGTGTAATATCAATACACAATTACGTTCCATTCGGTTGGAATGAGGTTGGTTAAGTTTTGTTAAGAACGGCGTGATAAAACACTTATTATTTGATGCATGAAAGAAGCCTCTCTTAATTATCAAGATGTATTCAAGGTGCTATGCAGTCGCCCCAAAATCTTCAGATCTCTTCTCTAATTTAAATTGACCGAGTGATCAACCAGTTTGTTTTCATGGACATTTAGTACCATAAATCTCTGGTCGAATATCATTAAATCCCCAACGAGTATAAGGTAAATACGTGCGATTATGAATTTGCCTTGTCAGGAATATCCCTCTTTACCTATCTCGCAGTAAACAACTAAAAAAGTTGTTTGAGAAATTCATTTAACTACAAATAATGAATCAAGTGAAATGACATTGATTCATTATGTGCAAAAGTGCGATATCCGAAAAGCCTTTAATAGAGTAGGAGCTAATAACATCAAATTACAATGAAAACTTTTAAGAATTATTTGAACCACCTCGTTTTTTTTATTGGGGTTCTATTCATGACTTCCTGCAGCTCTGAACTAGAGGAAGTGGATTTAGTAAACAATGTTTCTGAGCAGGATATTGCGACAAAATCTTTTGAAGGCAAGACGTTTCTGGTCTTTAAAAATCAAGAAGCATTTGATCATTCCAGCTTACATCTGGAGTATACTCTGATTACGAAAACTATAAAAGGTGGGAGCAGCAATTTTCAGGTTTTGTTTCACAACGTACCATTTTTGAAAATACACTGACCGACATAGAAGCATATCAACAGCAGTTTATGGAAGGGGAAGCAATACCTGAAAACCCATACCCTGAGTCAGCCCTGGAAAGAAAAGCAATTTTTTATTTCGAGCATGCAGGTATCGACTTTAAGGTTCGGTATCAGCCGGGTATTGAAAATTTCATCAATGAAGATGGGATCGTTCAAATTGGCAGTGAGGTATTTAAATACCTTGGTGGTGGGTTTTATAAAATTAGCGATGGAGATGCTGAGAAGCTTCATGTTTTAGATCAATACCCCCAAGGAGATAGAGATCTGAACATTGCCTATACTCAGGTCACTTTAGAAGAAGTAAGCTTCTCAAATAGTGGGTTAAGACTAAGGCTGACGGACGGATTTTGCTCAAATGAAAATAGCGGTGAAAGAGTAGAAGGTAGGGGGTTCATTGCTCAGTTTCGTAACTTTAATATCGATTCTCCTTTCTTATCCGAGGTTGATATCAGGGCGGAGTTTGTCCTTCAGGCAAAGAATTATATCAGGGGAATTTTTGGGTGGCAGCTTAAAAGAACGGCCGCTTTGCGTATCGAGTACGATAATGTACGATTACAAGCTGGAAATTGGATTGTTAATCAAGGCTCTGGTATACACAATACAGGAGGAGCTGATAAGCAAATCTTGACGAAAACGTGGCGTAGTCCAACTTTTACCATTACCAATGGGAACCTCACTCTTTCACCTTTAACAATGACGGGAAGGGTTGCTTTTTTTGGACGAAATTATACGAGTTGTACACTTACGGATCAAGCCCCTCCAAGCAACGTGAGGATGACCTACACTCCTGACGGGGCAAACGAAGGCGAAATATGCATTGCATGGACGCCACCTGCCAATGGAGCAGACTTCTACAAAGTTTACTACGAATCGGTTCTAAACTCTGGGAATTTTGACATCGTTCGTACTACTTACGGAACCAGGTTTTGTAAAGAAACCAGGCCAAGGTACCTGCCTAACCTGAGATTTAAAGTCAGCGCGACAAAAAATGGCGTAGAGTCTGTACTGATTGAAGCCATATGATCGTTTGGCGTTACCAATATGAATGCCCTCAGTAAATATCCATTAGGCAATTGATGGCATAAACATAAAGAGATAAATAACGCGGATTGTACGCGTTATTTATCTATTCATCATTAGATCTTACTCCGCTGCGAGCGTTACGGTTCGCTCTACACGATTAAATGGCCCTTCAATAAAGTTTCCTTCGGCGTCGATCAATTCCAGCTTGATGCTCACTTCGCCCAGTGGCAGTCCTTCAATGAAATATGGAGCCCATTCGTCGATCATGAATTCTTTGCCATTAATCACCGCTTTTACTTTGTTTCCTTCTGGAGAAATCTCAGCGTTTAACAAGTAAAAATCAAGCATTAATTTTTTTGTGTCGGCTCCTTTATAGGTTCCTTTCGGACGGCTGTAGAAAAGGTGAGGAGTGGTCAGGTCTGCAGCATCTGGTGCTACATCTCCAACCGTAAGGTTTTCAATGTGAAAAGCTTCTTCGTTTTTCAAACTTTCGTGATAGGATCTGGATAGAAAGGCAAGCACCACGTAGTTACCTGCAGCGAGTTCATCAGAGACACCGGGCATGTAATGAGCCGCATAAGGTCCATTATTGACGATGTAGTGAATGTGTTGTCCCTTTCCGGAGTTGGCGATGCCTCTTGTAGCAGCGTCCTCTGTTTGTGCACCCAGTTCATAATTGGTTACCTCAAAGTCGTATTTAACTGCATACAACGAATCTGTTGCTTCGGTCGTCACTTCTTTTTTGACTAATGAGGCACCCGGGAATTCAGGAGATGAAGGTGCTTTCGTGAGGGTGATTTCCGGTACTTGTTCTGCTGGTGTTTCAGCAGGCGTTTCTTTCTCGCTTTTTTGGGTTGGGGTACAGGCAAACATCGTTGCGAGTATGGTCAGAATGGTTACGTATTTCATTTGTTAAGATTTAGTTTGTGGCTAAAGTTAACATGGGATTTTTAGTCTGCCATGTCTGGGGTACAGGGACCATGAATTTATCCAAAACAAAAAAGTCTCACCCTGGCGGATGAGACTTTTGATATGATTAGAAATGCGATCTAATTATCCTTCAGGAAATTTCTCAGCACATAATTGAGAATGCCTCCATGCTTATAGTATTCCACATCTACCCCAGAGTCCAATCGTAGCTTGGCCTTAAATTCGACCTTTGTTCCATTGGGCTTAGTCACTGTAACGTCCACTATCTTTCCGGGAGTAAGGTCAGTGGCAATACCGGAGATATCGTAGGTTTCATCACCTTTCAGACCAAGCGTGTCTTGGTTTTCCCCTTCCATGAATACCATGGGTAAGACACCCATTCCTACCAGGTTGGATCGGTGTATGCGTTCAAAGCTTTCTGTGATCACTGCTTTCACACCTAATAGCGTGGTTCCTTTTGCTGCCCAGTCTCTGGACGAACCAGATCCATATTCCTTTCCACCGATGACCACCAGTGGCGTACCTGACTCCTGGTATTTCATAGAGGCATCGTACACAGGGATTTCCTCTCCGGTAGGGTGATAGGTGGTCCACCCGCCTTCTCTTGTCGCCAGTTTGTTTTTGATCCGCACATTCGCAAACGTCCCTCGCATCATGACCTCATGGTTCCCACGTCGAGAGCCGTACGAATTAAAATCTTTTTGTGCGACCTGATTGGTGACCAGGTATTGACCCGCAGGATGTTCGGGCTGGAATTTTCCTGCCGGTGAGATGTGGTCCGTCGTCACCATGTCGCCCAATTGCAACAAAACCTTCGCTCCTTTGATGTCTTCAGGGTTGGCTACCTCCTCTTTAATGTCTTGAAAAAATGGAGCTTCCTGGATGTAGGTAGACTTTGCATCCCAATCGTAGGTCATCCCGGCAGGTGCATTCAGCGCTTTCCAGGTATCATCTCCATCAAAGATCGTTTCGTAAGTTTTTGCGTAATCTTCAGGAGTGATCACTTGACTGATGACCTCGTTGATCTCGGCAGAAGATGGCCAGATGTCTTTTAAATAGACCGGGTTTCCGTCCTTATCATCCCCCAGCGAATCATGGTTCATGTCAAAGTCCATCGTTCCGGCTAATGCGTAGGCGACTACCAGCATTGGAGAGGCCAGAAAGTTCATTTTGATGTTCGGATGGATCCGTGCCTCAAAGTTTCTATTTCCGGAAAGGGCCGAACAAACGGTCAGGTCATTTTCAATCACTGCTTTTTGTACTTCCTCGATCATGTCCCCAGAGTTACCAATGCAAGTGGTACAACCGTATCCGACTACGTAAAACTTTAACGCTTCAAGCTCTTGTAACAAGTTTGATTTTTCGAGGTATTCGGTTACGACTCTGGAACCTGGTGCCAACGAAGTTTTTACCCAGGGTTTTACCTCCAAACCCCTTTCCAGTGCTTTCTTCGCGACCAATCCTGCACCGATCATGACACTTGGGTTGGAAGTATTCGTACAGGAAGTAATCGCGGCAATCACGACCGATGCCTCGTCTAAGGTAAAATCACCATAATCTTCCGTAGTAATTTCAATGCTTTTTCTCTCTGAGCCTGCTTCATCCAAGAGGGTATTAACCTGTTGCTTGGCCGCTCGAAGTAAAATTTTGTCCTGAGGCCTTTTAGGTCCTGAGATGGTGGGCTCCACCGTTCCAAGGTCCAGTTCAATGACATCGGTGTATTCAATTTCTGCTTTATCATCCCTCCACAACATATTTTCCTTGGCATAAGCCTCCACCATATCTACATGAGCTGCCGGTCGGTTGGTCTTTCTCATGTAGTCCAGCGTCTGGTCGTCAATGGGCCAATGCGTATCCGTACAGCCAAACTCGGGAGACATGTTGGAGATGGTGGCCCGGTCAGTGACGGCGAGGTTGGCGAGTCCCGGACCAAAAACCTCAACGATCTTCCCAACCACTCCGTAATCCCTTAGAAGACGGGTGATAGTCAATACCAGATCGGTGGATGTCGTTCCTTCTATCATCTTTCCGGTGATCTTCAATCCGATCACCTGAGGAAGGATCATGTAAATGGGTTGGCCCAGCATGGCAGCTTCTGCCTCGATCCCTCCAACACCCCAGCCCAATACGCCAATTCCGTTTACCATCGGGGTGTGTGAGTCGGTGCCAACCAAGGTATCCGGAAACAAATAGCCATCCCGGTCAATGACCCCTTTGGCCAGGTATTCCAGGTTTACCTGATGGCATATCCCCATGCCCGGAGGTACCACGGTAAAGTTGTCAAATGCCTGTTGTCCCCATTTCAACAACTTATATCGCTCTTCGTTCCGCTCATACTCCAGGTCTACGTTCTTTTGGTAGGAATCAGGCCTTCCGAAGTGCTCCACCATGACAGAGTGATCAATGACCATGTCTGCCGGAACCACAGGGTTGGTTTTTTGTGTGTCTTTTCCTTTTCTGGCCACTTCGGCTCGAATGGAGGCGATGTCTACTACCGCAGGAACTCCGGTAAAGTCTTGCATCAGCACCCTGGCCGGGCTATACGGAATGTCTTTGATGCCAGCGGTATTTTTCCAATCCAGTACGGTATTCAGGTGCTCCTCGGTGACAGCAAAGCCATCGTAGTTTCGGATGACGTTTTCAAGCAAAATCCGAATGGAGTAAGGAAGTTTTTTTACTTCAGGCCTCTTCTTCGCAAGTTCAAAAAGACTGAAATATTTCTGGTTTCCAAGTTGGGTCGGCAGTTGTTTTTCAACTCCAAAAAAATCCTGAGGCATAGACGACTGTTTTAAGGTTAAAGACTTCGCAAATAACAACAAATAGCATGATTTAGTTTATGAAACTCTTAGACGAGATGGTAGACTGTCATGGATGAGAAACAAAAAAGCCCAAGTCATGGACTCAGGCTTCAGTTTATACGTTTTATTTTAAAGGATTACCTAACCAACTGATTAGCTGAGGGCTTAAACTTTGTCAAATTAATGCCATCTACCGCCGCTTCATACTCTTCCATCTTAGGTGTTCTGCCCAGGATGGTAGAGAGTACGACTACAGGTGTAGAAGACAACAACGACTCTCCCTTTTTCTCATTAGAATCTTTCACTACCCTTCCTTTAAATAGGCGCGTGGAAGTAGCCATCACCGTATCACCCGGTTCTGCCTTTTCCTGATTACCCAT
>JBCCXH010000108.1:0-12518 GCA_039192005.1 Bacteroidota bacterium | reverse complement strand
TGATGATAGCGATACCACTGCCGCGAATCGTCGAGTGGGATGAGAAAGAGATTGTGCGCTTCCTCAATGATTGTTTTCCACTTGAAATGGATAAAAGGGTTAGGGAGTTAGCCATTGAAATCAGAAAACGGTATAAACTAAAACTGGCAGATGCGGTAATCGCTGGAACCGCTTATGTACATAACTATCAATTACTAACTGCAGATTCAGATTTCGATAAAGTGGATGGGTTATACATTGTGAAATATGAGCTTTAAGGAAGTAGTTGACCAAATGGGTCGGAAAGTCTCCTTTTCTTTTCCGCCAAAGCGAATCATCTCTTTGGTCCCTTCCCAAACAGAATACTTACTCGATATTGATGCACCTCTCGTTGGTCGTACCAAGTTTTGCATTCACCCGAAAGACCGGATAGGGGATATTCCCATCATTGGAGGGACCAAAAACTTTCGGTTTGAAAAGATCAGGGAACTCTACCCCGACCTGATCATTGGTAATAAAGAAGAAAATTATCAGGAAGGGATCGAGGCGTTGGCTGAAGACTTCCCGGTATGGATGAGCGATATTTTCACATTGGATGATGCCTATGACATGATGCGATCATTGGGCGACATCTGTCAGCTTGGAGAACAGTCAAATAAGATCGTAGCAGCTTGTACCTCAGCGATGGAAAAAGTGCAAGGTAAACATGCTGGCACGGCCATTTACCTGATGTGGTACAACCCCTGGATGGCCGCAGGAAAAAACACATTCATCGATCACCTGCTTCACCACTTGGGGTATGAAAACATCATTAAAGAAGCACGCTATCCAGAATTATCGCCGGAGGCGATTGAAGCGCTGCACCCGGACCATGTCCTGTTGAGTTCAGAGCCTTTCCCTTTCAAAGAGAAACACGTATTGGAAGCGAAAAGCCGATGGCCTAAAGCCACTATTCAACTGGTGGACGGAGAGTTATTCAGTTGGTACGGGAGTCGGCTGAGCGCGTGGAAGTAATAGTAGTTGCCACTGGTCAATTAGCGGGCTATTTGTACCTACCCTGAGTAAAGAGGTTTTCCTAATTCTTGGCGATAAAGGATAAAATAACCTTGTCGAATTCATCCCGAATTTTTTTCTTCTTAGCTTCATTTTCCCCTTTTACTTCTAGCGGTATTTCATGCAATCGATTTCGATGAATGTACCACTGATCTTGGAAGCTTGAAATAGGCTTTTAGAAAACGATTGCGTGAATTTATTGTAAATAACACAGGTATTTAGTGGTTATTATTGCTAATTTCATGAAATAATGCATTGATTGTTGATGATCATCAAATCTTGTGGGATAGGCTGCAAGTAAGAAATTGTGCCTGATTGACCCGGCGTATTGGTTATCCGCTATGGTCTTGGCGCAAGTTCATGGAATGCGATTACCCCGCGGTACGAACGCAATGCTTGCCGTTCAAAAACAACTTTTATAAACAACTCTGAACCCTTATTTAAAATGAAAAAAATTAAGAAATATTTAGTGGGCCTGATGGTGATCGGGTCGTTGGCTTACTCTTGTAGTGGACCCGAAGTGGCCCCAGCAACAGATACGGTTTTTGCGCCGCCAGCTACGATACCTGGTGTGCCGCTTCCTTCTGATGCTGAACAAGGTGCCATGCTTCATGCGCACACGTGGCCTTTTTCGTCAGTAGAGCAGGCGATGGCGGACATTGCCGGCGCCGGCTTTAATTCGGTGCAGGTATCGCCGGTCAATAAAACAAAAGACAGCGCTCCGTGGTGGATTTTATACCAACCGTGCGACTTAAACATTGGCAATTCCGTTTTGGGTACGGAAGCTGAGTTTAGGAGTATGTGTGCTACTGCCAGAAACTATGGCGTAAAGATCATCGTAGACGTTGTGCTAAACCATGTAGGAAACAATGGGAATGACGGACAGTGGGCCGATGAACTGGACCCTGCTTTAAGAAACAGCAGCTACTTTCGGTTCAATGGCCGTACCATAAATTATCAGAACCGCTACGAACTCACCCAGAAGGACCTGGGTAATCCCGGCTTACCGGACTGGAACACACAAAATGGGACGGTACAGCAGCTTCATATCGATTTTTTAAATAAGTGCATCGATGCCGGAGCCGGAGGCTTTCGGTTTGACGCGGCTAAACACATAGAAACCAGTGGAGGAGAGGATGCCGGACAACCATGGGCAAGTAACTATTGGGAAAACGTCCTCGGAAACCTGAACAATCGGGGTAGCCTCTATCTCTTTGGAGAGGTGCTACCAGATGGCGGAGACAACGATGAGCAGTACCAGAACTATTATGACATTACAGCTCATGACTACGGAGGAGCACTAAGAAGTGCGGTGAGGAACAGAGATGTAACAGGGTTGGGTACCATATGGCACCATGGTCAGGGGTTGAATCCTGCAAAAGCACTGGTTTATGTGGAGAATCACGATGATTATGAGAACGATCAGGACAACGCGCCTCAGTTGGATGTATGGCAAAGGAAAATGGGCTATGCGATGGCAGCTTCGAGAGCAGCGGTTACTCCCAGGCTTTTTGATCGGCCGGGTTCTGAAGATGTATGGAAAGATTCGGATGTTTCTTTGATTAATCACTTTCGTAATGCCATGATTGGCCAGAATGAATACGTGAGGTTTCCAAGACAGGAAACGCTGGTTGTAGACAGAGGAAACATCGGGACGGCTATTATCAACCTGGGAGAGGGGTTTGACCTTAATACACCTACAAATCTGAATGGTGGAAGCTACAATGGCAACGGCGGCAACTTCAATGTGTCAGGCGGTAACCTGTCCGGGTTCGTTGCTGCAGGAGCTGTTATTGTATTGTATAATGGTACCAGTTACGGCAATGGTAGCGGTGGCGGTAACGGTGGCGGAGATCAGGGCGGAGACAACTCTGTTACAACCATTTACGCCCACTATGATGTTGGTTTTGGCAATTCGCTTTTCATACGAGGCGATAGCGGGCCACTGAGTTGGTCCGGAGGCATCCAAATGACCAATGTAAATGCAACTACCTGGATGTGGCAAACTTCGGACTTTGCCGAGGGGCAAAAGTTTGAATGCAAAGTACTGATTAATGACTCGCAGTGGGCCACTAACAGTAACTGGTGGGTATATGGCGGTGAGACCGTAGACATTTACCCAAATTTCTAATGATCCACTGAAACGGTAAGTATTTGAAGACGGAGTGTGTTTTTGCTAAAAAGCATGCTCCGTTTTTGTGTGCCAAATGATTTACCCGGTACTGAAGGCCTTATGTTGACGGCTATGGTGAGCCACAGACCGATTAGGGAGCTTACTTCCGAATGATTCGGGCTTCACTTTCGCTAAATCCTTGTGCCAGTAGCGCTTCATAAATGATAGTTTTGCCCTTGTGTTCTTCTTTGGGCATAATGAAGTAGCGATAGTTTTGGTTAAAAGCCTCCTTGTCTTTCTTTGGGTTTAGCCCCACTCTTGGTGCTTTAAAGACCCTCTCCGGAGTCAATGACTTGTCAGTATCTGATTTCAGGCCAAATTGAACAGGTGAGGAGTGAGCCGTTTTCAAATTTGAAAATAGTTCAGTAACCGTCTTTAACGGACCATATATGTAGGTATCCATAAGTGTGTTGTAGATGGCCCTGATTAAAATCCCTCCATGGGATTCAGCGGTTCCGCAAGTCAGATCGATGCCTGAGCCATGAAAATACCATTTGCCGGTAGTCTTTTGGAGCGCATGCCGATGGGTATAGGTATCATTATGTTCAATGTTAGCTAAGTAAAACTCGATTTCTTCGATACGGTATTTTGAGTCATTTACCTCTAGTATCCATTCGTTTAGCAGTTCGTTTGCGATACGATCAAAACTGCCTTCGATGTCGTTGGTGTTTATCGTCAGGTTTAGTTCCATGTATTGTTAGATTCTTCCCAAGGTCTGTGACTCACAGACCTTTCTGTTTTTGTAAGATGATGTTTCAAAACCGCTCCTCGTATCTCACCAAAAAGTCAAAATCGGTAGGTTCATTTTCGTAAAAAGCTGCGCTTGACCAAGGGTATTCTATGGGATCTGTTGCCAGGTTCCAACGTTCCTGTAATGGGTTTTGATGAATGTATGTTAGCTTTTGTTCGACTTTTGATTTATTATCCATCAGAACAGCCAGAGGATCTCGTTGCCAAATTCTAAACGACCTCTCATGCTCATTTACTTTAAAATAAGGAATCACCGCCGGATGATTTACCTTTAAATCTTTGACAATAAGGTGTGCGGTGGCTTTATTAAAACTCGCATGTGGCATTTCTTTTCCATTACGTTTGCATAGCTCCCATATGACATGCAAATGATTGGGCATGATGACAAAACCGTAAACGATAATTAGTTCCTTCTGGGTGAGTGATCGCCATTGATCTATGATCAATTGTTTGTATTTATCCTGTACAAAAAGGTTTTTCCAATCCTTGACCGTACTGGTCCAGAAATAAACCTCTTTGAGTTCCATGCTGGAGTTTCTTCTTATCTTGGAAGCATCCATGATTTAAAGATAAACGAAGTTATAATGCAATAAACTTCGATTTGGTTTCGGTCTGTGAGCCACAGACCGAGGGGGGGCTATTGGACCGTCTGGAAGATGAGCATGCTTCCATGACATAGCATGCCTCATTTGTAGTTAGCAGATCCGTCAGTTAGACGATGTTCCCGATTATCTGCTTTACCCTTTCGGTGGGCAGTTCGGTCAAATCCGCTATTTCTTCTACTGTTTTTCCTTTATCGTGAAGTCTCAAAACAAAGAACACTTCTTTTTTATCTGCTTCTTCCGCTCTTCCTTTCTTTATGCCATCTTCAAATGCGGTATCCAATGAATTTTTCAGGTCCCGATAGTATTTCAAACTTTCTTCATAGTCGTTCAACTGTTTATGGTCAAATTTGGCGATCTCTGCCGTTTCGAAAAGTTTTTCAAATATCCGTTCTCTTAGTTTTTCAGGGACCCTGTCGAGTTTATTGAGGTTCCGAATGACGTAGAGCCATTTATCAAACCTCGATTCCAGTTCATCTAACGTTTTATTGAACTTTGGCATTTCTAGATAGATGAACGTCAGTTTATCGTAAAATACTTCACAAGTTTCACGATCCATTAGTTTAATGTCGTACCTGTACTTATCGGGTTCATTTTTTCCTTCATCAAAAACAAAATCCAGGATCGCGATGGTGTAGACGGCATTTAATTGATAGTTCCAATCGGCTCGTTTGGCTTGTTCCCGAATGGGAAAAGTGGAATAATACACCGTTCGATCCTTGAAAAAATTTTGTTTGGTCTTTTGCAGCTCCACGATGAATCGTTCGCCTTTTTCATTGGCACAGTATAGCCGGGTCGCCGGGCGATCGAATATAGCCTTTCTATTTAGATCCTGATCCAGGTGTTCGTTTTTCAGGTAGGTCAATTCGGTGATTTGTCCTTGCTCTTCTTTCAGTAGTTCGTTTAGGAAGTCCAGCAGTAAGTCTTTGTTAGGTTCTTCCCCAAAAAGCTTCTTGAATCCGAAGTCGGTGAAAGGGTTAATGTACTTTTCAACGAACGCTGACATCTAGTTTTTTTAGGTAAAGGTACTTAACATAAGGATAGTTTGTGTCTCTGACAGACTGCGAGGAGCTACCGGAAGGGTATGGAGTATTCATCGAGGACATGAAGTTTGTCTTTGAGCTATTGGACCGTCTGGAAGACGAGCATATCACATCTTAGGCCTTTCGTACTCAAATGGGTAGCAAGGCACTGCTTAAAGACTTCAAAGTCTGGTAGTGATGCGGATAGGGGCAGTTTACATGTCAAAAAACCAGGCCGCTCAACATTTCATTTGAGACGGCCTCGGTCTTTTTTAAGCATAAAAAAATTCAAAAAGTTTAATCATTGAGCGGGCACTCGGAGGGGTCGTCCTCACAGACACGCTCTACCCAGGCTTCAAAACTTGCCGGATTAAATACCTGATTCCAGTATTTGATGATTTTATCAAAATCGACGTCTTTGAAAATTTTTAGTGCATCCAGTGGCTTTAAATTATCAATGGCAGAGTTCAGAAACTCAACTTGAGAATACTGTTCCAGCTCGATGACCAACTTTGCCGGTTGATTGGCAAACTGGAAGCCGGATTTTGTGAACGGCTGATTGAACACCCACTGCGTTTGAGGTTTATCGCACGTCCCAATAGGCCCTGAAAATTGGATGCCTCCCAGGTAGAAGTTCGAGCCATACAATGAGTTGATGGATTCATCCTCGGGTATGTAGTTAAACACGTCGTTGTTCAATACCTGTCCACCATTGTCCAGCCAGATGATCCTTGAAGCCTGAAAGATTTTGAAGCCGCAAAAGTTATTGGGAAAGATCACCGTACCTTCATGTTCAGGTAAAGAAGGTAGAAGGTGGCGGGGAATTTCAATCGATGGTTTTCCATCGGTTAGCTGTGTGAAATCCACAATCATACGATAACTGTTATTTCCCGTTAGTGAAATGTAATCCGGGACTTGAGGGAGGTCTTCCAGATTAATGTTTACCCCTCCGGGGTTGCCCCCTCCGCCAGGGTTTTGAGGTTCTTTGTCCATCATGAAATCAAACTGATCTTTTCCCATCGCGTTTTTCACCCGTAAGCGAAATGACGTTTTGGTTCGTGTATTCCAACTGTAGGTATAGACCCTTGTGCTATTGGCCGGAACCTCAAAACCTTCGGGAGTTTGTCCATCTGGATTTTTCATCGATTTCCACTTGCCACCGGATTTGTACTCAAAATAAAGCTCAGGGCCGATATACGCATCACATGGAGGCCTGTTGCAAAGTGTGCCCTGTGCGTCCAGGTAGTGATCATTGGAGGCATTTTGTACGGCCTTGCTACAGATCTTTCCTCTCCACTTAGTGATCCCACTGTATGTAGCAGTGTACCGGTACCTTTCTCCTTTGGTACAATACAAGGGAGATACATGATCACAATCTTCAATGAAAGGGCCATAAGTATCAGGAGTTTTATCGAGTCGTACAAAGTCAGGTTCACCTAAAAAGCCACCGGCAATCGATCCCGTAAAGCTTTCATTGTGACAAGCGATTTTTGGTCTTGCGATAATGATCGGACTGATAAATGGCTGTGATTCTGCTGTACCCCAACCCTGCTCTTTTGATAACGTGCTTTTACGTCCGGAAGGGCTGACGTCATCTTGTAGAAAAGTAGGAATGGGGGTGCCTGGGCTGGACAATGCCCAGAAAACCTCACTTTCTGTCAGGTCTTCACTCGTTACTTCATAGAGGTTTTTCAGGACCGAGCAAGACTCGCAGTCGCTTTCTTCGACCATAAACGTGCCGTCAATTTCTCCATCATTGATGCGTTGAAAACGGATGATGTTCCCGTTATCCAGTGTAATGGAAGCGCTGTTTTCCAAGTTGCTTTGAAACACTTTTTGTGTTTCGATGTCTGTCTGATCGCATGACATGATGCTTAGGATCATCAGAACGCCTAATAGGCTGATTTTGTAATTTTTCATTAGTATTATTTTTCTAAATGTGTGTGAAATGTGATGTTGTGATTGCTACTTGCAAGGCTTGCCATAGGCCCGGTATTTCCATAGCAAAAAGTCGGTGCCGTCTGTGTAGTGATAATAGTCCTTGTCTTTGGCCTTTGACCATTTACGGTATTTCCACCCATACCTTGATCGGGCTTTGTTGGACCATGAAATGCGCGCACGCTGTCTGCCAAGTGACTTGAACCTCGAATGTGTCAACCGACTGACCACGTTGGATTTACAGCTGTTTCCATGAGCCCTTTCCTCGTATGAGTCGGTAGGTCTGTAAGCAGAGGAGTCTTGTAATGCTTCATGAACCTCTCGTTTCAGGAGTGCGCGTTCTTCATCGTTTGTGTTCCGGTATTCCTTTTCGAATTCCTCATACGTCATCACGTCCGGGACTTCGATGTCTCTCAAAACTTTGATGAAGTCACCGTACAGGATACGCACGTTTCGGGTTTCGGTGTCCGTTTCAGCCGTTAACGTAGGTGCGACTACGTGGTCGTCCTGACAGGCCGTGATAAGGATGATCATTGATAGCATCCATACATGCCTTTTTGCTAATGTTGAATTTATTTTTTTCATAATTCTCGCATTTAATTGAACAATTGATTTTGTTGTATTTGATGTTAGGTTCCTGAAAGGCTGATTTCGTTACCCAGAAAAAAATATTTAAGAACAAGTGTTCGTATTTGCCTACCTGTACTGTTGAATGGCGTCAATTGATTGTTTTAATCAGGTTGCGATGTCGCCTGTTTTGCAGAATTTCATACGGGTTGCGGTCAATTCGGAAACTTAGGTGCTCTGGTCTCTTGTAAGCGGGATGGTTGCAAATTCAGAAAACCTGACCCTACGTAAACAAGGTTGTCGCGAGTTAAACTTTGCAATTTGGGATAGCTCCTCTTAATTCCCTCTTTGGAGAGGGTAGGGCCGCCCTGGCTGGGAGAGGTTTTAAGAAAATTTGCTATCCCAAATTACAACAAAATGAACGTTTTTGCGACATGATCATTTTACGCCGAATGGATTTTTTGGGCTTATTTGCAGGGACGAGTCAGGTTCTCTGAAATTGATTTTTATGTTTAAAGCACCACTGATTTCCTATTTGAAGAGGCTGAACAGTAAGGGGGAGGAATGCTATGACAGATAGGAGAATAAAGATCAAAAAGAGGCTGCCCCGAAAAGGGACAGCCTTTTTGAAATTCAAAAAAACAGTTCTACTGCCGCAGTGGAGCTGCCGCAGTGGAGCTGCCGCAGTTCTACCACTGCTTACATTCATTGTGTTACCTGCCTTTGCCGGCAGGCATATTCTCAGGAAGGCCTGCCCCAATAAATAATACCCGGATTTTTCGGGTTACTCTTTGATGAATTTCCTTTGGATCGTATGTCCATCATTCAGATGGACCTGCACGATATAGATGCCTTTTTTTAAGGACGAAGTATCCAGCTGGAAATTGTCAGCATCAGTTTTGGTCGCAGGCGTTTCAAATAGCTGACCTTTTGCATCAAAGACATCGACTTTTACGACGTTTGTCTGCCCCGTAGTCCTAATAGCAAGAGATGCTGATGTAGGGTTGGGCAGCATCATGATGTCAACCTTTTGTCCAAGTTCAATGTCAGGATCTCCGCCAGTCACATCGGAACATCTGTCTTCCCTGAAGGTAAGCCTTTCAAATTCAGGTTGAATGCGTTCGCTATCTTCTACAAAGATCTGCTTGGCTGATTTGACAATGCATGGAAGGTGTCTTTCCCGCTTAAGTTCAATTCTACGTTCACATACCGTGCCTGTGGTGCCGTCCGGGTTCGTTACCACCAGGTAGCTGTCTTCCTGACCTGCACCAAGAGAAGCAGTAAAGCCTGTAAATGCAAAGCCGTCCGGACCGTTTGAAGTTAACTCAAACCCCATGTCATCTCGTGTACGACCGTATTCTCTCGCCCAGTTTAGTTCCAGGGCCGGGTCTAACTGGAACATCATTGCGTTCATGTTTTGTCTGTCCAGGGAATTGTTTCCGCCCAGGATCGTAGTCGTCCGTACATTACCCGTTGCATCTACCCCCAATTCGAGTGAGAATCCGTATTCATTTTCACGAGCTGTTCCATACGTATTGAATGTTTGAAATGCACCGTCCCGGCCCAGGACCAATAGGAAAGGATCATAGGTATGGTTAGATCCAAAAGCATTGGTGTAGCCGGTAATGTAGAATTCTCCGTTGGGAGCTTCTTTGACCGCTCTTGCCACGCTTTCAAACGAACTGACAACCGGGCTTTCTTTCAGACCAAGGGTTCGGCTCCATGAGATGCTTAAATCCTGCCTTAACTTCACAACGAAAATGTCTTTTGGAGGACTTAGGGTAGGTTCCGATAGGCATTCACTGTTATGTGAGTATCCCACGAGTATGAATCCGCCATCTCTTGTTTGTTCGATCCAGAACCCTTCCTGATCACCGTCGACTCCGATGACGGTCGCAGCTATCAGGGATCCGACAACGTTCGTTTTTACCACAAACACATCTCTCTGACCGAAGACCTCGTAGCTATCACTGGTACCTACAGCGACGTATCCATTTTGGCCTGTTGGGGATACGATGCAATTTTTTACATCATAAAAAATATCCGTTCCACGTCTTCCAAAGACCCTGCTGAAAACGGGTGTTCCGTCAGAGTTGGTACCTACTAACCACGCATCTTCCTCACCAAATCCAAAACTTTGCGTTGCACCTGCCATGATGTAACTGGAGGGGTTGGTTGTAGTAAAGGCAGACTGTCTGACCGAATTAAAGTAGTCGGGTCTTACGCCACCATAGATCGCTGTCCAAACCTGACCACCCAGAGGGTTGGTTTTGATTAAGGTAGCATCATGGCCCGAAAAGAAAGGATAGGAAGTAAATCCGGCAATCAAATACCTGCTGTGTTCCTCGGATAAGGTGGTAAGCGAATGGGCCCTTTCCATTTCAGGTAGCCCGTAAGAACGTTGAAACTGCCCAAACGAAGGAGTAGTAACTAGCAAGCTAGCCATAAGTAAACAACAAGTTGCCCCGAGCCTGACGGGTACACGAAACACGAAAGTGACTGAGGTGAGGAAGCTTTTCATGATCCCGAATGAACGGGTAATAGCGAATGGCTTCTGCATGTGTTTTTCAAAAAACCGTAGAACATTTTTCATTACTGAAGAATTTAAAAGTTAAATAATTATGCTGGTTATGCCTACGTTCCGGTTAGTGTTAATTCGTTACCCGGTATTTTGTTAAAAAAGCCTAAAGCTCTGAAGAAAGCAGGTCGTAAAAGAAGCAAATTGGGTGAGTGAGTCTTTTTTATAATGAGTTGAAACCTGTCGTGAACTAGTCGTGATGCCTCATGCGCTTCACTAAAAAAATAAGTCCCACAACGAACGAAACAAGGAGTAAGAACAAAAAAGGATTCATCCATTTTGGAGCAGGCCGGACTTTTAGCACGTCCGTATTCCCAATTAAAACCGGGGCTGCCCAGTAGTAAGGAGACGCTTCTACCCCTGAGTGGTTTTCCAGGTACGATTGCTTGGCATGATGTAGTGCGGCGCTTTTTGTTTCTCCCTCCTTCAGGTTGCTGTAGAAGTCCATCAGGATGGTGTTGGTGGATTTTTCATTAGCACTCCACAAGGTAGAGACGACGCTTCGTGCCCCGCTGCGCATAAATCCCCGTGCGAGGCTCATCACCCCCTCACCTACCTTCAGTTCACCCACCGAGGTATTGCATGCACTGAGCACGACCAGGTCGGCTTCGTTTGGTGTGGCGTATAGTTCTTCCAGGCTCAGTTTATCCGCTCGAAAAGCAATCCAGGGTGAGGACGTTCCTGCGTTGGCATGAGTGGAGAGGTGTAGCATGTGGTAGTCCTTTGCGGAGCGCATGAAATTCTCCTTGTTGGCTTGATCTTCGTAGCGGTAATCACCAGCAAACCAGTCGCTGATCTGTGCGACCTCTTCCCTGCTCCTTGACAGGTCGGTGAGTGTGGTATCTGCAAACCGGATGGGCGCAAACCCGATGAAACGATTGGCAGGAGACCGATGTCGTTTTTCGTTTTCTGTCCGGAACGAAAGCGAATAAGCATAGTTGATTTCCAATTGGCGCACTAGGTAATCGTCCGATCCGGAAGAAGAGACCAATGTTTCAAAAGGGACCTGATGGAGGCGGTGGTCGGGGATGACCGTCAGTTTTTTCGTTTCAGAGAGAAGGATGTCCTCGGGGAAAAGTCGTGTATATAGTTTATGGGCGAGTTCATGGTAGCTTTCCCGGTCTTCAACTGAGTAGAAAGGTCTTGAAAGGGCGGTGCGTAAGGCGGTAATTAGTTGGTGGACTTCCGGTACGTTAGGTAGTTGAAAGAAATGCTGCCTCTGCGCATTCATGAAGATGCCGTACCCTTCTTCGTCATCGAGGAGGTAGTGAATCAGGCTGCTGTTGTCTCTTTGAAGTATGGCCTGCGCGGTGTCAAACGAAAGGAGCGGAAGGCTTTGTTTATACGCATGGTAGCTGGGAAAAGATGTTTCCAACGAGTCGATGAACTGTTCATACGTGCGCTTACTATCGTAAACTACTTCACGAAGCGAATCCGTCAGGGAAGGGTTGGGTGCAGAGCCCGTCAGTGCCTCTTCCGCCAGGTGGATGTCCCTTCTTAGGACAAACTCCCGCTCCGACAGTGAAAATGGCAACTGCGCGTGTTCCTTAGCTTTTTCTTGTGTAAGGTCTTCAAGCAGTAATAGTGCCTTGTTTTTTTCCAAAAAATGGAAGGCTTCTTCGGGTTGACCTAGTCGGTAGCAGGTTTTCACCGCTTTCATGTACAGCGAAGCGCTTTGCTCCCGCCAGAAAAGTTTGGACTGGAACGTAGTGCTTTCAAACCGGATGATGTCCACCAGTTGATCCGCAAGCGTGAAGGTTTCCAGTGCTCGAAGCAAGTGGGCTTTTTCAGGGGTATGCTCGTAGTAGCTGATCCAGGCATTGGCTTTGTCTGTGAGGTAGCCTAATAATCGTAAT
>JBCCXH010000107.1:0-12637 GCA_039192005.1 Bacteroidota bacterium | reverse complement strand
CAAACAGATATGAGAGTGTCAGATTTTATGTTTACCAAGTAAAGATATTTCGTGTCGTCTCCTCCAATATCTAAATATTCTTCGGTTGCTATGATGAGATAGCTATCATAGTTAACCGAATGAATGTATCGTCCCAAAAGAAACACGTCTCTTTCATAATCCTTGGAATTTGTAGATTCTTGGATTATTCCATTGTCAACTAAAAAATCATATAATCTGCTAGGTACATTTAATTTAGCTGGATAGTTCAATTCCAGATTACTAATACTTAATAAGTTCGCATAACATTCGGGAGCGTCAATCCCCCTCAATTCTGGACCTAATTCAACCACAGGCTGATTAAAATTATAAATTAGCCTATCTGATTCTTGCGCACTCACACGATAAATGAATATCAAGAAAATAAATGTAAGTTTTAATATTTTACTACGGGCCATGGTCTTGTATTCATAGGTGGAAACCAGTTGGGGTTATTTTGAATATTGTAAGGTTTAAACCTTTTAATCATTCTCAAAAATCTATTACTATAATGTCGAGTTCTAAAATTCCATAATCGAGATTGTTCGCTTTCCCACCCATAGATTGAAGCATGTTGTTTATCGTAGTCTTCAAAACCCATATGATAAAACCCAACATGCAAATATTCATGTCCCATCACTAAATAAAGTTGCTCTGCTGATGAAAAAGCATGTCTTGCCAAATAAACATTAGACCCTTTACCTGTCCCTAAATATGTTGTAATTGCATTTGCTTTTCTTCCATCCACAGATGAGACAAAAATATCTCCTTCTACTTTGTACTTTGATAATTCATGAAGCGAATTATCAGCATGTAATTCATTTAACCCTTTTACTTTTCCGAAATTATTATCAGAAAATTCTTGAGCATATTCATTTGAGTATTCTAACCCTTCACCAACCTCTACACTTTCTGGAGATCCGGTTGATACATTATGAGCAAAAGTTGCTCCTTTTCCAGACCAGAAATTTCCTCCATGCTTTACTGACTGAATACCCCCAGATATTCCACCTACAACGCCTCCTGTTAATGCCCCATAGCCCCCACTCGTTAATCCAGCATTGAACCCTTTTTTAAAACTCGAACCATTCGCCCAAGCATTACCCGATCCACTCACAAACCCACCTGCAAATCCTCCCGCCGCACCTGTTAAAGATCCACCAATAAATCCGAGTGTTCCTACTGCTTTTGAAAGCGCTTGTCCTGCTCCAAAACCTGCTAAACCACTTGCTCCACCAATTGCTGCATAACCTAACGCATCCCAAAAATTGTTAATATTTCCTTGTACTGCTTGCGACCCAACATTTAATACCGCTCCGATTATCACAGGCACAAACCAGGCCAATTCCCCATCGGGGTCCACGTACATCATCGGTACGTTGCCCATTGCCAGGTACGGTGAATGAAACTGTCCTGCGGGGTCGGTTGTCAGCCATCGACCTGTTCTTACGTCGTACATCCGTGACTCAAAGGCCAGGAAGCCGCTTTCCTGATCCGCTTCTGCAAACTCCCCCTGGTAGTTCGCATTGCGATACCCTTCACGCTCAAACTCCCGGCCCGGCAGCTTCATCCCAAACGGATAATAGTCTGCGGCCAGTGTTACGTTGCTAAACGCGTGCCTAACGGTGAGGTCATCAAAATAGGCCGTGACGTTCTCCTGATTTTCATTGCTGACGTACACGTACAAAAATCCGGGTTGTGAAACAGGAATTTCCAAACTCAGTGCTTCAAAGTCATGTTTGTCCAACGGTGTGCCGTCCGTAGGGACTTTAGCAGCCGTTGTCACCTGATCAAACCCATAGTCTACCAACTCAAAATTCCGATTGAACAGCATGTAGTTCAGGTACATTCTTGGTTGTTGATCGTTAAACGTCCCGGTACTGGCCAGCCCTAGATAGGAAGGCTCGTCAACGGCACTAAAGATATTGACCCCTCCTTCTAATGAAGTCGTTTCGCGGAAAGTAGCCGACAGGTAATCGGCCAATAGCGGCACTACCTCATTACTGGTATTGTTAAAATCCTCATATTTCACATACACGGTGGCCTGTACGGTATCTCCTGTAAACACACTTAGCGTTTGTCCGGCACCGATGGGGTTGGGGGTCGCATCGAGCGCGTTGTTGATGCGGATCGCTTCATTGGCCCCGGCTACCGTTTCCTCTGGTGTGTGGTTCAAGTGAGTGGCAACCACTGTTTGCTTGTTAATGGTAAAGTATTGTTGCTCTTCGGAAGCCCGTTCACTTTCTGCGGTTGCCAGATAGGTGATCGTCGGCTGGTGGCCGATCATGGCCCGTACGTTGCCCTGATGATCTTTGAGTTCATAAAACGTGGTGCTGTAATAGGGCTTGTACACCCCGATCCTATCCATGCCGTACACCGGATATTCCACCGGGAGGGGATCACCCTCGGAACCAGAACCAGATCCGGCCTGAAGGTTTTGCGCATATACGGCTTGCAAGACCCCTACGTCATCCCGAACGTACCACGTACGCCAAGTTGCTATCCCGGATACATCGTAGGTCGTCTTGGACAGGCGGAACCCACCCTCATCATAGGTAACGTGCATCAAGGTATCGGTTTTTGCGATATTGCGATACATGGTTGTGACCCTTCCAGCGACGTTATAGTCCATCACCAGTGTATCCTTTAGTGTATATTGTCCTACTGTTTCCCCAATCTCGCTGTAATCATAATCCAGAAAAATACTATCTCCTTGACGGATGTAATCCAGACGGTTGGTACCCGGCACGTAATGATAAGTCAGGTCATGCAACTTTGCTCCGTTTTCCCCATGACGAACCAGTGCCTGAAGGTTGCCGTTTTCATCGTATCCGCCAATTTCTACTTTGTAATCTGGGCCAGCCTGAAACGCCTCGTCCGCAACGTCCCCAAACTGTGCGGTTTGCAATTGCTGCCGGTCATCGTAGCTATAGGCATATGCCTTGCCAGACAAGTTTGTATTAGCCGTTGCTTCATTTCCGTCTATGGGGCTATGCCATTGCTGCGCCTTGATATTGCCTGAATACTGATCGGGCTGATCAATGGCCAGTGACGAGGGGCTAACCGCCGAACTTTGGTAGTCATTCGCATGGTAGTCCAGTGTCATGCCAAAAGCACTTTCCGCCGCATCGTCCGAAGAACTGCCGCCCGTACCTGTAGTTGTGCCGTTGATGGCTTTCAGCTTGCCGTCAATCGTGTAAAGGAACGTTTGTTTTTGTCCCACTGTCGGGAAGGCTTTCTCTTTTAATGGCCCATGCAGGTAATAGTCGTATTCCGCTTGTAGGGTCAATGCCTCGCTATTGGTAATTTCTTCATCCTGATTGTAACGAGGTGCTGTGTCTCCTGTGTAGACCTGAGCTAACCGCGTGTCTTCATCGTATTCGTAATAGTGATAGTATTGCTCCGATGCCCCACGCTGATAGGCTACTTCCCGAACCTGACCGGAGGGGTCATAGCGATATTCGATCTTCTTTGTACCCAAGCCCGGAATCTCCCTAACGATCCATTCGATGCGCCCCCGCTCGTCATAGCTGTAATGGCTGGTGGAGACCAATCCCTGTAAAGCGGTATAACGGCTTACCTGTGCGACCGCTCCGTTTAAAAAGCGTTGGTTGCCGTTACTGCCGAAAGACGTTTCGTTTAAGGTCGGCTGATCGTAATAACTGATCAGGTATTCCGTACGGGTTCCATCCTCATCGGACAACCCGCCGCCAGGTTCCGTGCTTTCCAGAATCGCCTCCATTTCCGCATTGCCAAATGCAATGCCTGTTGCACCGGGCTGGTATTCGCCCGATTCCACCGGACGAATGTAGCGGTCGTAATGTGTGTAGGTGTAGCTCCCTTCTTTTTCCTGTGAGGCATCCTGTGTAAACCGGAGACTACCGTCTGCCCGGTACAAGTACCGGGTGATTCCTTTGTCGGGGGACTCCTCTTCTATCACCCGCCCGAGGTAATCGTACCGATAGCGCATCTGATCTACTGCTGAGAAATTCGTGCCGTCGTACTGTTTCACCCCATTTGGCGGCATCGTGCAGATCATCCGGCCCACGTCATCGTAAAATTGGTAAGAAGTCAGGATTGGTGCGGATTGGGTACCAAAATATTGGCTTATGATTGCCTGTTCGGAACGATCCACATAACTCACGCTTACTTTGCCATCGGGGTTGACCTGCCGCACCTTCGAAAACTGTCCGGTGAGCGTTTCCGTGCGAGAGAATCCCAATTCCCGTTCGCGGATGTCGAGGTAGTGTCTCAGTACTGTTTCATCTTCGGTGACTACCTGAATCTCACTACTGCCGGAATGGCCTTTTCCCGCCCGGTACTCATCCCCGGCCCGGTGTGTACTTTGTGTTTCTGTACTTCCGTCGTTGTAAAATTGGGTGCGATGATAAGGAAAGGAAGTGATGGGGGTCGCGGGTTCATTCAGGCGTTCGTTGGAACTGGCGCCGTTCGCCGTACTGTAATACCAGCCCAACGTTCCGGGTTGTGTCCCGACCGGAAGGGGATTTTCTTCCCGCTCGCGGCTGCCATCTATTGTCTGATCAAAGTCGGTATAATCATAGATTCCGTTGGCTGCATCCTGTACAAACGTTTCTTTGTAGGCAAAAACCGCATCGCTGCCAATGATTGCCTGATCTCCACATTCGTCGGTGGTTTCTTCTTTGGTGGTTGCATCGACCGGAGCAGGCAGGGTCACCGCCGCTCCCCGGTCGTAAGCATCAAACAGCGTTTGCTGTGCAAAGATTACGTCATCGGTCAGGTTCCGGTATTGCGTCTGTACGGGCCGCCCCAAATCGTCCAGGTATTGCCGTTCCTGTGATACCACTTCGCCGTAATCGTTAAAGCTGGTTGCTACCGTGAAATTTCGGTTCTTGTCCGGGTCATCCGAAAAGGTCGGCGACTCAAATTCAATGATGAGTTCCCCGCCCGATTCGAGGATCATCCCCGGCTTGACGATGATCTGTTTGTCGCTACGCACCTCTGCGGCAAAATAGTCCAGTACCTCATCGCCTGCGGTCACCCCAAACCCGTAGTCCGGCAATACATCCGGTAATACAATCGGGCAGGGTTGTTGGATCAATACATCGCTTCCGCCAACAAATAGCTTGAAATCGTCAAACGTTTTACAAAGCCCCTCACGTCCGGCTTTCAGACTCACACCTATCGTGTAATTGGCCAGACCTTGTGTAATGGTAAACTGTCGTCCGCTCAGCGTAATGCCTGCATCTCCGTCCAGTAGCTTCAGCTCGTAATTGTCTTCAAATACCTGTTCGGCATTGGCAACCCCGGTGGCTCGGATGGTGTAAGTCGTGTTGGCATCCAGTTCCACCCCATTTG
Organism: Bacteroidota bacterium; assembly: GCA_039192005.1. Taxonomy (GTDB): domain Bacteria; phylum Bacteroidota; class Bacteroidia; order Cytophagales; family Cyclobacteriaceae; genus Ekhidna. Next base: position 7,282 of record JBCCXH010000107.1, on the reverse strand, counting down.
GCCTGGGGGTAACTGTCCCGCCTCCAACATACAGCGACAGGTTTGAGGCATTTGCGCAGGATGGCAGCACGTCCAAAAAGGATTCATAAGGACCGTACACTGCTCCGCCTCCTGCCGATAAGGTGACCGTTACGGGAAAATACCCAAAATCAGTCACGGTATAATTCAGACTGAAACCCGAAGACGTGCTGCCAATCTCCTGACCATTGACCCGTACGCGCATGGTCAGCGTGTTGCTGCCACAGAAAGCCGGAAGCGTTTCATTGAGCGGAGTCCAGGTAATGGTGACCTGTTCGCCAACCTGTGGGGTCTGATTGGAAACCGTCACCTTTCCGGGAAGGGTATCCGGGGCTTTACAGTACTCAACCATTTCCCGGTCACGTTCTTCCACAAATTCACAATCGCTGTCACTCCAGTTCTGCGACCCGCAGTCCCGATTCAATGCACGGTATTTGTCATAGCCCGAAGTAAAGGTGGCATCTCCCGAAAAATCAGCATCCCAGTGAATGGTATAAGTAATCGTCCGATCCCCTTCACGACTGACCCGTCCGGCTTCCCTCGGTCGAATGAAGCCAAACGCCTTGTCCTCACAATAGATGTCATCATCGCCCACTGAACAATGAACGTCCAGATCGTTAAACCGACGGGTCACCGTAGTGGTAGGATCGGTAACAATCACCCGTTGGGACAAGGCCGGGTAGCTCCCTATTAATGCGTAAGCCAATAAGATCAGTACTTTGATCAGGAGCCTGTTTTTTGTTGCCTCAGCATTGTTGCTGTCTTTGGTTATTGCGTAGTTTTTTGCTATTGTTTTCATCGGATGCTGGTTATCGGGTTTTCTTATAATTGTACTGTTTGCGGACGAGTGAGCGGTCTGCCGGGAAGAAAAACTCCTCAAACGTTCCGATGTGCCGCCCGACCTCATCGTACTGGTAGCGGATGTAGCGATTGTCTTCATCTAGGGTATAGGTGTGTTCTTCAGTAAACAGGTCGTAGACGTGACTTTCCATCGCCGCATGCAAGGGATGCACCCGAAAATCATCCATGTATACAGAACTGTAACCGTTGTTTACACACGTGATGGTGAGGTCGGTATCCGAGTCGGCAGGAGTCACATCGAGGGTGAGTAAATACCACGCTTTCGACTTGTTTTCCCCTAATCGGGCGTGGGTACTTGCCAGTATCGCCGTGCCGGCCTGTGCTTCCAGGGTTACCAGTTCCATTTCACGTTGCACTTCAGAATATCCAGGAAAATACATCCACACACTGGCCCGATAAGGCTGGCTCAAATCGGTTTCCGAAGCCCGGAGTGTAAACGTAAAACCTCGGCCATCACGCGGAACCACCAGGCTTTTTGCCCCGGAGTGGGAGCGCACATCGGTCACCGCTCCGTCCTCAGGCGATACGTTGCCTTCTGTTTCAATGGAGGCATTGAGGTACTCCGAACCAGAATATGCAATTTCTGCATAAGCCGCAGGCGAAGCCTGTGCCATAATGAAACGACCATCGGGTGAGGTAAGGGTTGCGGCAGGCAATCCATCAATATCGGTTGATTCAAGTGGAACGCCCCATTGATTGTACCGGGTTACTTCTCCTGTTTTCTTCCAGTTCGTACTGGCATCCGGGGCAGTTGGATGAAAAGGTGATGCCTGAAAATCGTCGATGGGATACGTCCCGTCCGTCAATAACGGCTGCTTTCCTTCCCATCGGTAGGTGGCTTGCGGATACCAGCCGATGTTTTGTTGCGAAAGTGCGTTGCTCCATGTTTGCACCGAAGCTGCACCTAAACCTGTAGGAGTCAGCTTATCTTCTGAGGAGACCTTCACCATCACCGTAGAAGTAGTCGGAAAAAGTTGATGGCGGCCTCCGTTCATCATCAGCCCCATGCCCGAATAGGTTCGGTAGGCCGGGGTATGATCTGTCAACCAGTAATTGCCGTAACTGTCGGTAGCAAGGGTTTGAGTCGGTGACCCGGAATAAAAATCAAAGGCCCGGTTAATCTCTTCAGTTTGAATACCGGATTTTATATCCTTTATGGTCTGGCGATACAAAATCACCGGGTAGCTCTCCCGTTGGGTGATGACCCGGATCTTTTCATCGACCACCAACTGGTTGTCTTGCACTTTCAAGGTATTTCTGGTTTCGTGAAAGGCTTCACTTACGATTCCCTGTCCGCTATAGTTTGATAGTAACAGATCTTTATAATCCTCACTCAGGTCATGCAGGTAGGTATAGGAGACTTCGGATAGCAATTGATCATCTGAACCGTAACGACTTACTTTCTTAGGCATGCCCATTCTGGAAGAAAAGTCCTGTATACGTGTCGGGCGGATGGTGGATTCGTTCGTGGAATAGGCATAGGTATTGATCCCGGCACCGCACTGTGAGCGTAAATCGGAACAAGTCAACCCGCACCAGGACAATCCGGCATCCATGGCGCACAGGGTTTCTACTGCATCACAGGACGGAATGTTGCAGGTCACCTCAGATCCGGCAGCAGTTTCGGTTTGTTCGATTCGCTGCACCATGTCCGCCGAAAACGGGGTAAACTCGTGCAGTGTGTATCCCGGTACGCTCACCTTCGGATCGTTTCCATGCTGTACGGACTCACTGACTTTGACCTTTGAATACACCACTCCGGGGGCCGGAAGCTCCCGTGCGATGCCCAACAGATTGGACACTTTTTCATTGAGTGCCTGCTTCAATAAGTCAATGGGCCGTGAGTCTTCCTGGTACCCATAGGTTTCAAAAGGAGGGACAAAGGCAGGTTCATAAGGAGTGACCCCGGAACTTACCCCGTTGAAATCATAAGCATACGCAACCGACCGACGGGTAGCATTGAAGCCGTTCTGTATGTGAAGGGATTTCACTCGTAACCCACCTCCATAGTTTAGGTTGGAGTTAGTTACCAATAGGTTACCCCCGATGGGGTGGGCTTGTTCAAAAAAGTCGTATCCGTTTGGATTGGCCGAGCAGTCGACTGGCTCTTCCCGCTCAAACGTGAGTGCCTCAACCAGTTCCCGACTTTCCATAACCAACGTACTTCCATCAATGGTACGCACAATAGCGGGCAGGTCGTCCAGTACCTCAAAGCTGTTGCCACTGGAACCGGGAAGCTCCTGATCGCAGGGATCTTCATTGAAAGTAATCCGATAGAGGATAACAGGGGTCACCTGTGAACCGACTGCTAACAGCGTTCCTACATCCAGCTCGGAGGCCGCTAAAGTAACTTCCAGTTCGGTTTCGTTCAATACCTTCAATTCCTCCATCACCAGCGAATTTTCATGTAATACGCTTTTGGAATAGGTATCTGATTCGTAAGCTACTTCGATGACCGCCCCAAGGGCATTTTCGATGCGTTGCAACGTCCAGGCATCGAGGTTGGAAGCAGATTGGGAGGTCGTGAGCCTTTTAGCGGATTCATGTTGACCATCATCAAAATCCGATTTGTAATACCCCCATACGTCATATGCATCACGGTTAAACGCAGGGTTGTTCGTACTATAGGTGAATGTTGTAGCAGGAATCACCTGCGCCCCCCGTCGGCCATCCATCGACACGGCTTGTAGCGTCAGTTTTCCTTTCTTTTGATCCGGGTCGTTTTCTAAATAGCTGTTGGGTGTTCCGGGTACGAGGGAATAGTCGTAATCAAACCGGATGGAACTCAACGTGCGTTCGTCGCCGGTATTTCCCGTTAGCAGGTCTTCGGCCTGAACGAGTTTGATTTGATCCAGTCGGAGCAATGGACGAGGAACGTTTTCATAGCCCACGACTTCACGTATTTCGCAACGTCGCTGGCAGGCATCATCACAGGCATCGTACTCGGGGCCGTCACATCCTCCCGGATAACCACCACACTGGCTGTCACAGCTTTGCTCACAATCATCCCCACAATCATCATCGTATCCCACTACTTCGTAGATCTTGTCTGGCTCAAACCCTCCATTTTCCAAATCCATTACCTCACGGGAGTCCACTCTTGAGGACTTTTCAAATACCAGGGCGTGGGTTTGGGTCACAATGGCATCCAGGTAGTACACCTGTTTCTTACCGGAGGAAAACATTTCCGTTTCATTGTCCAGGTCTTCGTGTACACCAATTGCCGGGTTGCGCCATTGATGGTCATTGATCCAGAGTGTATAATCAAACCGCACCCAATACCCTTCGTCGGTTCGGTCTACGATCCCGTTCGGCCCTCCGTTCTCTCCGCCTTTATCCACAAAGTCCGGCCCGGTGACTGCTGTCAGTAACCACTGATAGGCATATGGCTGGCTGTCTTCCCTACGCAGAAACACCCCGTCGTATTTGGTGGATTCCAGGTAAAACGTTTCATCAAAGGCATACACAGGGAGCGAAAAATGATAGGTTATCCCTGCTTCGTTCGTGACCCGAAATGCCCCGATCTGGTCCTTATAATCCGCAGGCCGGAAAAAATCCGGGTAGTCCATCAGCCCGAATGCGTTTTGGTCCACGATCTCGTCGTTGGTGTACCATTCGATGTGTCGCGCGCCTTCCAGGTGCTGGCCCTGATACCCGGTGGGGGAAACAATCGGAGTGATCTCCTTTAGGTCGAACCCGTTGGACCGGGCAGCCATCGACAGCCCGGTCGAATAGCTTAAGTGATTGGAGAACTCATTGGCAAACCGGAACTGTACTTTATCCATTGCGCTCGTGTTCGTATTGAAATACCGCACCCGAAACGGGGCATCCTGTCGGAACAGTGCAGGGTTCTGAAAAATATGAGGTTGAATGACCCCATTCAGCCCCTGCGCATTGACCGCATACTGATCGTAAGCAGGTAAACTGCCGCCACGCTGTTTTTCGGCTTCCTGGTCAAATAGGTTGGCATCCGCTTCAGGAAGGGCATACGAATCAAAAAAGGTGGAAAATGGTGGGAAGGAAGCCAGTTTATCGGCATGCAATGCGCCAATGAGTTTGACCTTGTCCTGCTCATCGGCATAGTAGCGTAAATGGTTGTATTTCAGGTTACGGCTGCTGCCGGATGCATGGGAAGCAATGAACGCGGATGATCCGGTCCCTACCTCTTGGTTATAACTCACAGGCAACCGGAAATACGCACCGGGATAGCCTGCACCTTTAAACAACTCATCGGGAAGCTGATCACTCAGTCCTTTGTTGACTGTGCGCTCGATGTCGTAATAATCGTCCGGCAGCCCATTGACCGTACGGGTAATCGCTCCGACGTTGATGTTCCAGCCGAGACCCGTCCAGGAAGCCTCCTGCCCAGGGAGCAGGTTGGCATGGTAGGCCAGGTTCACCGCGTACCCTCCGTTGGGGCCGGGAACTTCCAATAGGGGCAGGTTATAGACAAAATCCCCGGTAGCCAACTGAACCATATTGCTAACATTGGCCGATTCAAAGCTGGTGTATTCCGGTGCGGTTGGCCCGGAGGTTTGCCCCCAAAGGCCATAGGTGTACAAGGTGATTAGAAGTAAAAAAGATCTTTTTTTTATGTATCTCATAAAACGTGATTTTTAATGATTTTCTAGTGAGTGTCTGGTAAGTATCGGATGATGATTTCCGTCAATTAGCCAAAGGGATGACCCTGCCTCCGTTGACTGCTTTCACACCTCCGGGAAACCCTTCGGTAGCTTTGGTCAGCTCCAGTGTTCCCTGAATGGTCAGGTCGGCAGCATCAACGACCAGCGAAGCTCCTGCACCTTTGATGACCACATGCACCGGGCCGCAGGATGCATCGCGGCTTACCACCACGTTTTTTCCTTCAATGAACACTTCACTGCCTGCTCCCGGAACCTGATCGGTACGCGCCCCGCCCGGCTCTCTTGACCAGATCGGGCTGTGCCAATCGCCGTCAGCAATCGCGTAATATCGACCGGAGTGGGTCGTGGTGGAACGGCTCCATAAAGTCAGGTCTGTAATACGGGTATTGGTGATCCGGCACTGATAGGTGTCCGTACCCTGTTGGTTACGATGGTTAGTGGACGGGTTAAAGGTCAAAGAAGCAGTTGTTGCCCCCGTGATAACTTCTCCGTTACGAAACCATTGATATTGATTGTATTCACCCGCCACCTCGACTGAATACGTCATACTCGAAGGGTCATAGAACGTGGCTACCGAATCCTGATTGTCGTAGCGCGGATAGCTAAAAATACTCCCGGACTCCGTCCAGTTGGGTTCCAGATCGCCAAAGTCCAGTCGATTTTGATCAAACGTAATAAATAGTGATTCAGGGTCAGGGTGCTGACTAAAATCTGGATAGGAGGTAAATTGATTGGCATCGACCCAGAACCACCTCAATGGCAAATCAGCCAAAAATTGGGGAATAGGACCGGACAGTTGGTTGTAGGAAACATCTAAAAGCTCTAAAGAGGTCAGGTTAGCAAATGAACCCGGGATCGTACCCGACAATAAATTAAAATCCAGATTCAGTCTCTCTAATTTAGACAGGTGACCAAGCGAAGAGGGAAGCATCCCTTCAAAATAGTTTTCCCCCATGTCCAGCACTTCCAGATTGATGAGGTTTCCAATATTTTCCGTTATCTGACCACTAAAGGAGTTTGCCCCTATATGCAATTCCTGTAGTGAAGTCAGTTCATAGAGTACGGAAGGAACCTCTCCTCCAAAGTTGTTCACTGAAACGCTTAATAAGAGTATTTTCGATAGCTTTTCGAATTCAGCCGGAAATGTCCCGCTAAGCCTATTTCGAAATAGTTCCAAAAACTTCATTTGAGTCAATTGCCCAATCTTTTTTGAGATTCTTCCAGTGAGTTGATTTCGGGATAAGTCCAACACTTCCAAGGCAATCAAATCATATAATGCATCCGGGATCGTTCCCTCTAGTCCGTTTGACCTCAGATTAAGTTCCACCACATCCCCGTTTTCGTAGGTGACCCCTTCCCAATCCGGCCACTTGTTGGCTTTTAACCAGTTTTTGTTGTCCTCCCATTCCTCACCGTCGGTGGATAAATAGAGTTGGGTCAACGCATGGATTTCAACGGAGTCGGGAATTTGCCCTTCTACGGTTTCCTGCCCATATACCTGCCCATAGAAAGGAGAAAATAAAGGCACCAGTAGGACTAGTAGAACGGAGCGAAAGATTGGATGTATTTTCAAGTTCATATTACATAGCAATAAAATGTTAATCAATTGTGGTTAGCAACAGGTGCATATACTGCATATGTGTGGTTAGGGGGAGTTGGCTTTGTTCATGGTCTCAGGCGTTTGCCGGGGTGCATGATAAATGCCATTGCAACGTTACAGGGTATTGAAATCTTTTCATATACCCACTTTAGGGTATTTT
>JBCCXH010000106.1:0-12668 GCA_039192005.1 Bacteroidota bacterium | reverse complement strand
TTTTTTTTAAAAAAAATACTGATGTCCGACGAAGGGCTACATGATTCTTACACCATGGGGTCCACCATGGCGCGGTGGAGTGGAGCCATTTTAACACTTTTTTACGGTTCGTCGCTGCGATCAAAGCCAAAAATCATACGATAAAATGTTTCAATGAGGATTGTTTATAAAATTCTGGTTTAACCGGAAACTGGCAGATTAAAAGCATGTCTGGACGATGGATGTCGAGAAAAAATAGTAAAAATCTAACCTGCAATCGCTTTCAAAGGAGACCCCTCTCAAACCGTAATGAGTGCCCTCTACGTGTCGGGCATGCCTTTCAAACTACTCGATGAGAGCACGTCGCTCCAATATGATGGTAAGGTGGCGCTGGCTTCTGGAGTACAGGCAGCGGTCATTAAGGCGACTTATCACCCGGGGAAACATGCAAATCATTCGACTCAGGACGCGTGGTGCTATTACTTTGATGCCGACGATGGTCAGTTTTACGGGTCGTTGGTCCATCATCCACCCACCTACGCCTACATCGAAAACATGGAAGTTGATACCACCACCCACATGCAATTTCCTAAACACAGGAAGTCTTACCGATCGGACAGCGCATGCACATCAAGTTCCTGAGGGCAGAGTTTTGGTATTCAGACTATGAGGTGGAGTAGTTTGGTTTAATGTGTAAGCAACAACTGTAGCTGTTTAATGACCCAGTAATAGGGGATCTTTTCCTGTTCCAGCCTTAGGTTATGGCCTTTGACATGTTTAAAAAGGGCCCGTTCTTCTTCTGTCAGGTAGTCCACCCTGACCTCCTGAATGGGGCTTCCCTGTCCGTCATATTGAAATGCATCAAACGTCTCCCGGTCCATCATTAGGCTGGTCACGTGTGGAAAGTACTCACGGAATTGGGAAAGCATCCAAAAACCATGTGCATCGATGTCCCCCCAATAGTAGATGTGCTTGTCTTTTAGCCAATGGGCATACCTGAGAAGGTGCAGGTTAAACCCACCACCCAATATGGCAGACGTACCTTCGAGTTGGGGGAGCGTCAAAAAATTCATCTTATTTTCTGTGATGATCACCCGAGTGCCGGGTAGTGGTTGCCGGGCAAAATCGGAGTGTCGCAAAGAGACATCGGATGCGACACCGGGCTTAGGCATCAACGACCGGTAACGAATCTGCGTTTCATCGTATTTCAGTCCGTATCGACGCTCAAAATGGTGGTCTTTGGTTCCGGTATAAGCAGTAGCTATTAATGAACCGGGCAGCAGCAGGTTGAACAGTTCTGTGAGGATTCCCTTATGCTGTTCTATGAACTTGGTATGGACCTCAATGGGCAGTTCCCGAATGTAATGCCGGTTGGGTTGATGGGAAGTGACGAAATACTTGCATACTTTCAGGAGAGAGGGCCACGCTTCTGCGTACCTGCACACCTTTTGGGGGTGGTTTTCGACCCATTCCAACAGTATGGGAAAGTTAGCAAGTATGTTGTTTGCATCACGCTTAAAACGTTCAATGGTCTTTTGGTCCTTCTTGCTGAGTAAACCCCGAAAGTCTGCTTCGCTGTCGATGCTTATTTTTTCCGGGAACTCATTTTTACCAACGGACCGATTGGCGACCTCCTGCCATACGACCGTATATCCTGATCCCGTCACTTCTTTGCTTCGCTGCCTCAGGTTCCGCAAGCTTTCATGTAGTTCCTGAAAGTGGTCCCTGGTCCATGTGGGTTTTACTTTGGCAAACCGGATCTCTTTAGGGAAAAACGAGACGTCCGCCACGATAGAAGCCAAAAAAGGGTGCAACCATTTCCGGGCTTTTTCCCTGATTTCCAAAGGAGTGATCAACATTTGCTATGGTTGAAGGTCAGGTTCGACATACGTGCTGCTTTCAGCGATCTCGTTGGACGACCAGTAGGCTTCTTGTCGCGCTAAATATTCCGCTTTTGTCATGGTCAACACCTCACTGTTCTGACCGGTTGGGTTGGACACAAAGTGTACATAGGCAATGTATGGTTGGATGACATTGATCTTTTGCTTGGGGGTCACCACCAGTAGCTGTAGGCCCATCTTTTTGAAGAGTTCCAACCCAAAATGCGTGCTCTCATCGGACCCTCTGCCAAAGGCTTCATCAATGACCACAAAGCGAAAAGCCCGGCGTGTTTTCTGCTCGTCATGGACACCATATTGATAGGCGAGGGCAGAGGCGAGTACCGTGTAGGCCAGTTTTTCTTTCTGTCCCCCGGACTTTCCGCTGCTGTCGCTGTAGTAGTTGACTTCTTTATCGGTTTCAATGTCCTTCTCCGAGGCTCCGAAGCCGTACCAGTTTCGGACATCTATGACCTTATCGCGCCACCTTTTCTCCTGTTCGTTCTGGAAACGGTCGAGGAGTTTTTTCACTTGCAGGTATTTTTCTTCACTGTAGTAACTATCCTGCCCAAGGGAGTGAGAAAGGCAGTTTTTAAGGTCGTCCCTGAAATCGACGATTTCCCGGTCCCGTTCTTCATGTGGTACCAGGTGGATGTACGTTCCGGGTTCGTAGTCGATTTCTTTGAGTGACTGGTTGATGACTTCGATCTTATCTGCAATTTCGTGGGCAGCATCTTCCAGCTTATTTTTAAAAAGGGCAATGTCATTGATGGTGCCTTTCTGTAGCAGTTCTTTGAACTTTTTTTCATACCTGGGCAGGTCGTCGTTTTTCAACTTTTCATACAAACGTCGCATTTCGGGAAGGTACTCCGCGTTGGGCTGCATCTCAACCGTATCCTCCGGAAAGCTTTGAGTGAACCGCACCATGTATCCGGTCATTTTCTTTCTGGAGGTAGTTTGTTCGGCCCTTCGCAGGTCGGTTTTCTTTTTGAGGATCTGTGAAAGCTGTTGCTGGAACGAATCGCTGGTTTGCAACGAGAACTCCCCCTTATCCAACCGCTCCAGGGTAGGAAAGTAGCGTTCTTTTTCATCGGGTTTTAGCATGGCAAATATGCCTTTTGCACCACTCATGTCTTTTTCGTAGATAGCAATACGCTCTTTAAGTTTCCCTTCTTTTCCAATTAGGTCGTCCCTTATCTTGTTTTTTTCTGAAAGCTGGTTTTCAGCTTCTTCTTTTTTTTCCTTTAAAGCAGCCAGTTGGTTTGAAGCTTTTTCAAGTTGTGCGATTTCTTTTTTTAACCCTTCAATGCGGATCGCAGTGTGCTTCCAGTCTATTTCTTCAAAAGACTGAAAGTGAAGAAGCGCGCTGATGAGGTGCTGTCGCTTTCTGATACCTGCCAGCTGTTGTTCGTTCTCTTCCAGCCGATCCTTCAGTTCCCGCAAGCTCGCATAGAGTTTTTTGATGGCCGACTCGACCACCCGTATTTTCTTTTCGTTGTTCCAGCCCAGTACGTAGTGCCTTCGGTCGTTAATGTTTCGTCGGTCATCTTTTTAGTGCCGGCTGCGCCCTTGTTTGATCTGGCCCTGGCGGGTCAGGGCATACGGCGTCCGTCGAAACTCCTCCAGGCTGTCCACGCACAAATAGTTGTAACGTTCTTCGAGCTGGATTTCCAACCAGTCTTCAAACGGTGTTTCTGGTTTTAGTTCTACCTTATGGAGCAATGAGTTGTCAGGAATGAAGTCGTAGTTTTTTCGTTGGGTCGTCACCGTTCGAAAATAAACCAGGCGACCTCTTAGGTTGGTCTGGTTGATGTATTCGCTTACTTCATGGTAGTGTTTATCTGCTACTAACAGACTCAGTGAAAAACCGTGCAACACACGCTCAATGGCCCCTTCCCACTGGTTTTCTTCATCCTTTACCCGTAACAACTCACCGACAAACGGGACTTGCTCTTCCTGAATGCCCAATGAGTCGGTCATTTCTGCTCGTAAAGAAATCAGATGCTCCGGGATCTGGTTTTTGCGCTGTAGGAGGGATTGCAGTTCTTTTTCTTCTTCCTTTAACTCCTTGTCCTGATTGGTACTGGCTATTTTCAGGTCCAGTGCTACCTGATCCAGCGCATTCATGCCCCGTTCAAATTCCTCTGACAATTGGGCTGCCCGTTTCTGATTTTGGCTAAATCCGGTCAGGTCTTCCGGGAGAGGCAGATTTAGGGTGCTGGTTTGCTCTACGTACCGTTCCCATTGTATCTGCTTCTTTTGCTTTTCCTGTCCCAGGTTTTCGATGTTGTTTTTCAACAGGTTGATCCGGTTGCCTCCTTTTTCCAAATAGGCATGTTGCACCTCTTCGATCTGTTCTTTCAGGTAGTGGATATCGGTTTCAACTTCTTCTAAGTGATGTCCGGCTTCCATGAGTTCATTTTCGGCCTGGTCCAGTGCCTGCTGTAGCGCTGCCGTTTTCTTTTCGGCTACATAACCGGGCAGGGCCATTTGTGCATATTCAAAAACCTGTACCTTGTTGCTCAGTTTTTCGTAGTTGCTACCTTCTGTGACCACAGGTTCCAGCATCTCCATCTGACTACGGGCCTTCATGACGGACTGGTGAGCCTTTTGGAGGTTGTCGAAGTTTTGCAGCAGGTGGTTCAACTGTTCACGGGCATCCGGTTCTTCCAGCATGTGGTTACGGACAAAAAGGGTCAGGTTATCGACCGATTTCATGCTGACGGTCTGGTAGAAAAGCTGAAGCGTTTTGTCGGTAGCCATTCCGAAGTATTGCCTGAAACGCTGATTGTATTCTTTGAAACTATCAAATACCTGCATGTGGCTCACTTTTCGGAGCCTGTTTTTCAGTTGCATTACGTCACTTCCAAAATCTGTAAAGTCACCTTGAAAAGAAAGCGCACCCTTTGCAACGATAAAAAACTTACGGTCTTTGCCATCCTCTACCCAAAGTACCTGAGCCAGACTGATCTGTTCGCCCAGGGTTTCGTTGGAAAACCGTGCGATCAGGACACTGTAAGTAGAAGAAGGGTTTCTCAGGGAAACAGGCTTGGAGTTCACCCCAAATCCTTCACGGACGTTTTTGTACTCACCAAGTATGTAGGATCGGATGGTTCGCTCTTTGCTCTGCGCACCTGCAGCTGCATTGAATACGATTTTGTGGTGAGGGACCAGCAACGTCGTGATGGCATCTACCAATGTACTCTTTCCTGAACCAATGTCCCCGGTCAGTAATGCATTTTCCGAGTGGGGGAGGATGTGCCACAGTTTATGATGAAAAGTCCCCCAGTTATAGACTTCCAACGCTTGCAGGCGGTAGCCTGGGCGTGGCGAGGTATTTTCGGACAATTCGTTGCGGTCATTCGTTGCCATCGTAAGTATAGGATTTAAGTCTGGTTAGCATGTCTTCCAATTCATTGGGCGTGATCCTTGCTTTTAGTATACGGTTGATCTCCAGGTTGGTGTCTTCCCCATGAAGTTTTCGCAAGACACCCATAACTTCCGCCGTGTTGATGGCTGCATTGATGTCACGTTCCCGTTTGGTATGGTCATGCGTATCGGGCAGAAATACCTGAAGCCGTTCAATAACTTCTTCTTTGGAGACTACCAGCCGCGAACTGCCGCCGCCAACATCATGTTCCAACAGCCATTTGCGCAAAAGTACCAACAACAGCGTTTGGAGGTAGGTGAGCTTACGGCGGCTTATGAGCCGCGGCGGGTTTTCGTCCAATTCGTCTTTCCATGCCTGCTCTTCGTCTTCGTTGAGCTGTTTAAGGAAAGCATACCCTTCAACCTCGTCCACATAAAGTTTGACAGCCATCTGGCTGAAATATTCCAAAATCGCTTTGCGGTGTTGAAGCAGAAGCGGCCATAGCTTCTGATCGTGTTCATAAACCGGGCCTTGAAGCAGCTTTACCAATACATCACTGTATTTAGGTACTTTTTGAAAGTTGATATCCATATTTTCAAGAGGTAAAGATTACGTTAGGAACAGAATAGTTTTGCCCCTGTTGTCCATTATGTCCAGGGTCGTTTACTTCGATGATCACTTCCTCCTGCTCATCAATAATGGCTTTTGTGTCCCTGCGCGCCACTTCGATGTAGGCGACCAGTTCGCTCAACCCTTTCTTAACAGGGTAGACTTCACACACTTCTGATAATGTAACCTGAGGTCGCCGGCGCAGCAGGTACCGGATATTTTGTTTGAGTTGCTCCTGATCCACGTATACCTGCTCAAACAAACTGGTGGCTTTCACATCTGACCTGCCTTCTTCCACAGGCTCATGGGTAATGACGGGGCGTTCCGTCGGTGAGAAAAAAGGCCGGTTGAGGAAAAAATCGATCCCTGGTTTATCGGCCAGTTCAAAAAAGGGTTTCTTGAGTGGGATGTCTTCTTTGTTTGCTATGGCCAAACGTTGAAATGCTTCGATGGTATCATTCATTTTTTTGTGTTCCAAAAGAACCTGTGCATCCAGAAATCTTCGCAACTGGGCAATCAGTTGGTGGTTGGACTGGTTGACCTGTCCACCTACTTCCATCAGGTTGACTTTCAATCGGCTGATCGTCGAGCGGCGACCTTCCTGGGTTAACTGCGGCAGTTCCCTTAGGTCATTAATCATTTTTTCCAGGTTTTCCTGTTGTTCTCCATTCATCAGTAGCTCCCAAAAAGCGGAAAAGCTCCTTCCCTGATCCGAATCCCATAGCTGATCATGTGCATCCAGGACTTCGCCTACCACCTGCCCACGGCTCATTCCTTTATCCAGTTGTTTTTCACGGGCCCGTTTGTCCAGTGCCTGGAAGTTTTCTTCTATTTCCCGAAAATCAGATAGCAGCTCGTTGGCCAGGCGTTCCATCTCAAAGAACCGCTCCCTGATCCGGGTATCGTTTAGCTGCTCCAATGGTTCACCCGCCAGAATCGAATCCATTTGCTGTTGGATGCGTGCTTTTTGTTCTTCCAACTGAGCGAGCCGCTCTTCTTCACGTGCGGTCGTGTTTTCTATCAGGTTTTGCAACAGGTGCAGGATCTGTAGTAATTTACTTTCGGTGCCAACAAACTCCGATTTTTGCAACGATGCCAACCAGCGGAGGGCCAACTCACTTCCTGAGGTAAGTTGATAGATCGCATGGTCTTTTTGTTTTTCATAGGATCGGGTCAAAAAACCAGATTCCGTCCATTCATTTAAATAACGATTGGGCCCCAATGGGTAGATGGGTTCGGCCCTGTCAAGGTTGATGCCGGCCAGGTGGTCGTACAACATATCCGAAAGCTCGACTTCGTCAATTTTCAATCTGTTTTGTTCCTTGAAAGCCAGGTAGAGAAAGGAGGCGATCAATGGCATGTTATCTTTCCTGAGAAGGCCTAAAGCAAGGTGGTTTCCGTGCAGGTGCTGTAAATCACTATGTGTCATATTGCCAACGATAATTACTAACAATATTAGTAATACCTGTTGATTAGTGGGTAATGATCCGGATAAATTGCTATAACTGTTTACGTTTTCGGTATTTTTTGATGATGAGCAGGAGTGAAATAACAGGCATCCAGTGCATACAAGTTAAAAAAGGGGCGACGTGAATGGGTTCCACAGTTGGTACACCAACACGGGTAGGTGTTATTAGAATGGGCAAAGTAGTCGAGTCAATGAAACGCGACTACTTTGCTTTTTAGCAATCCATCACAAAATACTTCAGCCCATAACTCCCAGCTTTTCCTCTACCTTCTGCTCACTTTCGTGCAATAGCTCCGTAACAAGATGACTGACCTCCTTTACGAGCGGCTGACGAATGATACTCAAATGATTACCCGGAATGGGAACAACGTTCGTGTACCTTTTTTCCAGGTGATTGATCAGGTTTTTGGTTTTCAACAAAGTCACCGGCCCGGAATACGTAAAATCCGGTGTCCATTTTTTCAATAACCGAATGTTGGATACGTACGCTTCTTTTTCAAAAAGGACCAGTTCCCTGATCTTTGGATCGCTGATTTGCTGACAAATTTCACTCAGCGTCGCACCTTTTTTGTGTGAAGCTTTTAACTGGTCAATTTCCTGCGCCATCAGGTAATCGGAAGCAATCACTTCCAAAAATTCGGAAACATCAATGGATTCGTTAAACGCATCAGGAAAATCCGCATTGCTCGCATGGCCTTCGTCGATGAGGATGACTTGCCGGACGTCTTCGCCTGCTCTTTCCAAAAGTGAAGCCATTGCCAGGCTCAACGTACCTCCGAAGCTGTACCCGCCCAATGTATAAGGACCTACTGGTTGTACCTGTCGGATCAACTCGCAATACGCGCTTGCTTTTTCTTCTACGGAAGTATAATTCCCGTCATCAGAGATTGCGTAAAACATGTCGTCCATTTCCCTTGCCAGTTCGAGGTAACAATGTACACCACCCCTTGCAGGGTGAACCAGAAAAATAGGGGGGGTATCCTCTTGTTTTTTCTCTTGATTGAACGCCACGACATTGGCCGGGAGCGGTTGATACTCCGGTGCGTTGTGGATGTATTCGGCAATGTCTTCTACGGTGTCACACATCTCCAGGATGGTCAGGGAGAGGTCGATATTAAACGTTCGGGAAAGCTCATTCACTAGTTGTACCACTTGTATGGACTCCAGGGCAATTTGATCAAACAAGGAGACGTTGGGATCTACCCAAACCCTGGCGACTTCCTTGATTTTCCTAATGATCACTTTTTCCACGGAAGAGAAGTCCAGTACTTCCAGTTCGTTGAGATCAATCAATTGGTGATGGTCAGGTGAAGCTTCTTCTTTACTGATATAAAGAGGTTTAACCTTTCCTTTTTCCCATGTTGATTGGAACTCTTTTCGTTGCAGCTTACCAAGAGAAGTTCTGGGCAACGTACCTTCCCGAAGTAAGACAATGGTTTCAGGTGCTACGCCAACATTCATCAGCGTTTTTTCACTCACCTCCTGAATGAGGCCGTTCATTTGATCTTCGGTTTTTATGTTTTCCGAAGCATTGATTTCAACGGCGATGGCGATGCCTTCTTCCTCTTCTTCAGAAAGATGGGGAAATGCAATGCATCCCGAAACGGAAGGAATGGACACGAGTGCCTCTTCGATGTCAATTGGGTAGAAATTGGTTCCCCGTACATTGATCATGTTTTTAATTCGGCCACAGACAAACAATTCGCCTTCTTTGATAAATCCCAAATCCCCCGTTCTCAAATAGCTTTCCGAAGCGTCATCTCCTTTTAGTTGCGCATAAAACACCTCTTTGTTCTGTTCTTCCTGATGGATGTATCCCGTGGCTTTACAGGCGCTGGTCACCCATATCTCACCTACCTGATCGCTAGAAACTTCCATGCAGGTATCGGGATGGACGATCCGAACGTCCACTCCTTTGACAGGCTCGCCACAACCGACCAGGGTATGTGTCCCTGGTTTGATTTTATTTTGATGTGTCAATGCCATTCGGTCTGCATGATAAAACCGACGCCCACCTAAACTTACGATGGTCACGTGCTCTCCAAGTCCGTAACCGGGTGCCATGACGCCAACTTCCAGGCCTGTTTTCTTAAAGGTCGCTACGAACGATTCCATAATGGCCGGATCGATGCGCTCCCCGCCCAATGCCAGGGTTTTCAACCGGGATAAGTTCCATGTTGTGGATTCGAAAGGACCGATCTTTTTTAGAATATGTTTCAACCCAAAGCTTGGCATCACCGTAAAGGCGGCCCGATAGAAAGAAAGTGCATCCAGGTAAATTTTTGGATTGGCCAGAAATACCAATGGGGAAATCGTCACCGTAGTAGCTCCTGCGTAGATATTTAGTAAGAAAATGCCGACCAGTCCGATATTGTGGAAATGTGGGACCCAACTCACGACCACGTCTTTTGGAGTGGGCCTGAGCCGGTCTTCCAGCATGTCTAATTGGGCCAATAGCTGCGCATGGGTAATGAGGATGCCTTTCGGAACCCCGATGGACCCGGACGTGTACTGAAGGTAAGCCGTATCGTTTTCATGGATGGCATCAAACGCAAACGTATCTGGTTTTTTACTTTTGAACTTATCACTACGATACCACGAGACATCGATCTTCTTTCCATACGTCTGTGGGGAGGCGGCCCTTCCGGCTTTGTAATACGTGTAATATTTGGAGTCCGTTAACACGACCTTTGCTCCGCAACTTTCGATGACCTTGCCAAACACATCAATTTCAGCTTTTACTTTTTTAGGATTGAGTGGCGTGATGATCGCAGGAATGATTCCCGCCAACATGCAGCCCAGGAAAGCAATGTAGTGATCTGAAGCATTCAGGTAACACAACACGACGTGATCTCCTTTTTTAAGCTTCAGTTCGGTGATCAGGTGGTACCCGAAATCTCCCGCTTCCTTGTAAAGTTGGAGAAAGGTTTGATGTTGCGATTCGTTTCCTTTGTCATCCAGAAAAACAAATGCATTTCGTTGCTGGTACGTAGCTGCTTTCAATTTGAGTACATCGGCAAACGTAGTAATCGGTTGCTTTTCCTCTTTCTCACTGGTGCTGGGTGATGTAAAGGTTGCCAACTCCTTATTTCCCGTTAGGTTCGCTGCGACTTTTAAACCGCTGACAATGGCGTCTTCGTGGAAATTGAGTCCTCTTAACCAACTGCCACAATACCAGATACCGTCATTCCCCTGTATGCTTTCTACTTGCTTTCGCAAACGAACAGTGTCCACATTGATGTGTACATGACGGTGCGTAGAAGGGACTCCACCTTTGATGGGAAGGTCCACCCCGTAAGCATGGGTGACGAAGGTGGGTGTTTTCTGATCGTGGTTAGAATAAAACAGTTTTGTCGCCACACATGGCTGGTCGTATCCTTTTGCATCCAGGCTGGGAACCATGACATTCATGTAGCGCCACATGCTATGGTCTTTAGGCATGAAAGAATCATCGGTGTGTAAAATGACCGTATCATCAGAGATGGAAAAGGAGGACAAGATGTTCGCCTCCTTTTGGCTGGCAAGATCCCCCATGAACCGAAGGGATTCGTCCGGCAAGATGCCGAGTACGACGTGATCAAAGTTTTCAGAGAACGATTCGTCACCCCTTTGGATATGGACCGATAGCGAAGTGCCGTCTTCCGCTCGTTCGGTGAGCTTTCCGGTAGCTCCGGTGATCACGTTCACACCTTTAGCCTCAACAAACGCCTGAAATTGCTTCATGTAGTGACCTGATCCTTTGGTGATTCGGCAGATCTTATTGCTGGAAAGGTCAAGGTTGGCTGTTAGGTTGAGGATACTTAAAGGGTACTGTAGGTAGTACCTTAACCGGTGCCCCCCAAAAAAGAAGATCATGCGTCCAAAGAAGTAATGGTGCCAGAAATTCATGGAAAACTGATGGTCTGACTCGTTGAGGATGTCTTCCAACGACAGGTAGTCTCCGTGGTTTTTTTCAGCCAGCTGTAGGATGCTTCTTAACTTATCTGACTCCAGGAAGATCTTTCGTGAAAAAGGATAGGAAGCTTCTCCGTCCCAGGTCAGGTCTCGATTCTGTGTAAAATAGGTAGCAGACCGGTTGGCATAAGAAAGCGTGTCATATGATACGTTCAGCCGATCCAGTAGCTGAATCATGTTAGGATAGAGTGCTGGGATAATGGCTCCGAATGCCGGATCTACTGATGCTCCTCCCGGTAAGACAACCGAAGAGGCATGACCAGGGCTGGTTCCTGCAATCGCTTGTTTCTCAATGACGGTGACCTCATGCCCGGCTTCTCTTAACGCCAGGGCGCTGGAAAGCCCTGCTGCTCCGGCACCCACGACACACACTCTCAATGGCTGATTTGAAGGAGGAGCCTCTTTTGTAATTCGTATGCGTTGTTCATGTTTGGATAAATCTGCCGCTACGATCGTGTCCTTGTAAAAAGTCTTAATGGATTTTATGACATTCAAATCCTGCTCATTGGTCAACCATGGCTTTAACGATTTTAAGGAGAAGGGATAAATGCGATGATTGGTTACGTATTTCTGTAGTGTGTCATGATCAATTAAATCCGAAGTGATCCGTTTGTGATCGTAGATGAAAAGGGAGGGAAGTGTTATTTTTTGGGTGACCGGAGCCTCCTTAGATCGAACCTTTCCGTCTTCCCAGCTAAAGTTGGCCTGAAAATAGTACGTGGCTTTTTTAAGGAACGTTTCATCGCGAATGTAAGGCTCATAAGCATCTTTTTTTTCGGACCACCAGCTTTCCCTTTCCCAAAATAGTTGCATCGCTTCCAGCTTCTTTTTCAACGTATCGTTTGCTACGAAGGGTTGAATGAAGCCCCAGTAGAGCTGAGTTTGTTCAATGAACCGTTCATCATCCGATGTCAATACGTCGATGGGTGTATGAATAAGGTAAACTCCTTTTGCCAACTCTGGGTGAAGGCGGGCAATCTCAGCGGCAATATGTCCCCCTGAAAGGTGACCACTTAAAAGCGGAGGTTCGGACAACTCAAGCGATTGAACAATTTTTACTGCCAACCGGGTAAGGTTTGCGTACGTATTGTCCGCTATGGACGCTTCACTCTCCAGCCCCTCTACGTAATAGACCTGATGGTCACGGGACAATTCTTCACAAAGCGCCAGCCCTTCACCGGGAATATCCGGAACGTGATTGAAATAAACAATAGGATGAGGATTCGATGAACCCAACGTCCGAATGGATACGGTCCTGTTATCCATCCGAATTTTTCGAGTAGCTGTTTGCATTTAAATAGGTAGTAATGGTTATAAAAAGTTCGTTGTCTAAATCACTAAGTATGGCATCAATTTCATTAAAATTCGGCAATTGAAGAAAGCTTATATACTGATTGATTATCAGTGATTT
>JBCCXH010000105.1:0-12698 GCA_039192005.1 Bacteroidota bacterium | reverse complement strand
TGGACCGATCAGATAATTTGATGTTTCCTTTAAAGCCTAAACTAAACATATTTGATTCTTCGTAATCAGAGCGGAAGCGTGATCCTTGAGGTAAAGGGTTTCCGTTTTCATCCAATCCGGCAAAATCACCAAACCCGGCAAAGTACCTGTGCTTGGCATATCCTCCAATTGCCACTTTGTCTGAAAGGCTTCCCCCTGCTTTTATCGCAGTACTGGTATAACCTGGTTTGGTGATTTTGCCGGATTGGATGAAAACGGAAACCCTTTACCTCAAGGATCACGCTTCCGCTCTGATTACGAAGAATCAAATATGTTTAGTTTAGGCTTTAAAGGAAACATCAAATTATCTGATCGGTCCAAGCTTTCATTTAAGTCTCACTTTAATGCGCTGAGCAAAACGGATTACACAAATGTGTTTGGTCCAAATAATTTCGACCTGATTACTTCAAGTTTTGTAAGTGACAGTTTATTTGAAAACAACATCAACACTCACCGGCTGGTTGCAAATCTGCAATATGACCTTACCTTTTCAGACCGTCATGCACTTTTTGCAAGAGTCTCTACAAACAAGGAAAAAGAATTTAACCGGCAAGGTGGAGGCTACTGGACCGACAACAACATCATTGATTTTGAGATTCAGGACAATGTGCAACTAGGAAGCATCAACGACCTGAGCATTGGAGCGAACTACCGCCTGGTAAACTACGATATTTTTGAAATCAACGATCCCACAACCATCAATTTCACCACGCTAAAAGACAGCGAGTCACTTACCGGAGCATTCGTTCAGAATCGGGTACGGTTATTAGGTGACCAATTAAACCTTATCGTCGGAGTAAAAGCAGAAAATTACTCTCTGATTAACGATACGTACTACATATCACCCATGGCAAAAGTCTCCTATACACCTATGGAAAACCTTACCGTTTGGGGTGGTTACTCACAATCTTTCACCACTCCGGGTTTGTTGAACACGAACTCTGAATGGTTTTTCTTCCAGCAACCGGAGAGAGAAAGATGGGTAGAAGTCGTCACACTAAGTGTACTCGATCAGGCATTTCGAGGGGCAGTAGAAATGGGTGCCGATGACGCTACGGCACTGGCACTGGCACAAGGTTTTGTTGCTTCACCAGAGGGACAGGCAACCATACAAGCGGGTACAGACCAACAACTAGCAGCTGCTCCAAACATTGCCATACGAAACAGTCCCAACTCGGAGCCTACCCGATTTACCAATTGGGAATTGGGATTACGATACAACATGATGGGTCAGATTTACTTTGAAAGTAATTTCTTTTATTCTCAGATCGATGACATGGTCGCCATATTTGTGGACCCACGGGTCTTTACGGTGCAACCTTCTGCCTCTCAGCCAGGAAGAGAGGCACTGTTTTTAGGGTATGGAAATTATTATAAAGGCACTTCTATTGGTGCAGAATCCATCATTAAATACAAACCGAATAGCGCACTGGAGGTCGAGTTCAGTCACACGTACCTTGAGTCGGACTGGTCATTACAAGAAAACGAAGATTTTGATATAGCGCTGATCTCTGAAGAAGAACAAGATAGAAACCCTGGCACACCGTTCATTCCCCTACACGTGTTCCGGGTAAACTTTAACTATGACATTCCTGATTTATTCAGGGTAAACGTGGGTGTCACTCGTACGTCCAAATTCAATACAGCAGACGACTATTCTTACGAAGCTGAGCGGTATGGAAACCCGATCGATTTTCCAGAACCGGTTTCTTTTGCCACCATTGCCGCGAGTGATGAACGTACGCTGGTCAATCTTCGAATCGAAAAATCATTTATGTCTAACCGATTGGATGCTTACCTGTTTGGTAATGATGTATTCAACAAAGGAATCGTAGCCGGTACGTTTGGAAGTACTTCTGTTTCTGCCAGCAGAATAGGCGCCATGTTTGGAGCTGGTGTGAATTTGAAAATTAACTAGTGCCAAATCGACGTTTAACTAGCAGAGATCAACTTATTTTTCACAAGTCTTTAAAAGACTAAAGGGTGTTTGACGACACCCTTTAGTTTCTAAAAACCTAAGTTTCTATGTTAAAAAGTAACCCGCTTAATTCATCAGGAAAATGCTCAATTTGGCATAAAACCCGAAGCTTCGGGACCTATTCTCAGGTAGGCTCGCCATAATGAATAAAGCCCCGAATTTTCGGGTTATTTGATCATTAACCTCTTAGTGATCTTCTCTTCTGCCCCAACTACATCAATAAAGTAGATGCCTTTACGGAGACTCAGGTCTTCTAACTGAATAGTATTCGTTGGCTGAGCAATGTCATTTTGGTAAACCAACTTACCGTCTACTCCCATGATCCGGACCACTCCATTCACGATCTCATGACCGAGTTTAAGTGTTAAACGACCGTCTGTGTACGGATTAGGGAACATGACTACCTGTACTTCTTCCAATCCTTCTTCGAGCAATTCTGTTTCAACCGACTGACTTGAGACCCTGGCCGACAAGTTTCTTACGATCTTAAATGTTTGCCAGTTTGATACTCCATCGCTGGTGCACAACATGTTATTTCTTAGATACAGGCCATTATTCGCTTTAATGGCATACACATCGTTACCATAGTCCTCCAGTGTGAATTTCTCCCAACCGCCAATGGTGGCCCTGTTGCACGTCATTGCTTTGTTGCCATTTTCTGAACTGACGTAGTTGCCGTTACTTCCCTGAAGCGCAAACGTCCCATCACTGTTCTCAATTAGTGTAAACCGCTCGGTTGCTCCAACAGTACTCGTTACAGACATCTTTTCCGGATCGCCGATACTCATGTACTCGAAGCTTCCCTGATTTTGTAAGGCGACCAGTTCTGTCGCAGAAGTCACATCAAAGGTGGTCGATTTGTAATCAAAGTTATCCGCAAACGCGCTACCGACAGGGCGTATAGAAATCCCTAATGTGTAATCAGCATCAGCTGCCCAGCCAGCCCCCTGACCAATCGTGAGCGTGGTGGTTCCGCTCCCGGCAGCGACCGTAACCCGATCATTGGCCAGCCATGTGCCGTCAGGAGCACTTACACTCGCGACCAATTCATTTTGAGTAACGGATGCATAGTTTACTTGTACTGTCACATTACTGCCTGTTGATACGGATGATGGCGCATTGACAAAACTGACTGAGTTCGTACCCGCTGACTGACAGTCTCCTGTCACCTCAATGGCCCCGGCTTGTGCTTCCGCTTCGTCTATTCCCATACCATTGTAAAGTACAATTCTATCCAGCTGAAGGCCCTTTGAACGTCCACTCAGGAAGAGTGTATAGTCTCCACTGGAGGGAAATACGGCTCTCATCCAGCTCGTTCCTACATTGTGTACTTCAACTGCCCCATTGAACGTGAAGGTATTATCGCTCCTACCGACAAACTTTTCAAATTCAGTCAGTTGTGTTCCGCTACCAATACCCAGGTCGTCAGCAAAATAAACCCAGGCATCGTTTCCTAAATCGGAACCTTGCTCACCCGGAGGTTGCCTCATAAACCATTTCACCGTGTAGCTTCCCGGTCTGTTTATGGTGAAATTATAGGAGATGGTATGGATATCATTGACCCCTCCATATTGGTTAGCCGCATCAAAATAGATGTATTCACCTCCTGAAGCTACCTGATCAGTTCCTCGTTTCCATCCTCCACGTAATGTGGCGTTTTCTGCCTGGAATACGAGTAGGCCATTTACCTCTTCTATGCAATCGACATTCTGAGCAAGTGTCACCTCTGTTGCTGCTAACTCCACCTTAGGAGATTCGCCTGAAACCCTCGCAGACAGGTTTCTCACAATCTTAAACGTTTGCCAGTTTGATACCACAGTGCTATTGCATTGCATGTTGTTTCTCAGGTACTGTCCGTTATTTCCCTTAATTGCAAAAACGTCGTTGCCCCGGCTCTCCAGTCTGAATCTTTCCCAACCGCCAATGGTAGCTCTGTTGCATGTCATAGGTTTATTGCCATTTTCCGAACTAACGTAGTTGCCGTTACTCCCACGAAAAGAAAAAGTACCATCGCTATTCTCAATCAACGTAAATTTCTCCTTTGTTCCGATAGCTCCGACTACTGACATCTTATCAGGATTGGTGATGCTCATGTAGGCAAGGCTTCCCTGGTTCTGAAAAGCAACCAAATTACCCCCTCCATTATTACCTGATGAGATCCCGTTTCCAATGAATGTTTTAAACTTAGATGGGCTGCCGTTTACATCACCTTCCAGTAAATAATACACCATTCCGGCATCTGATATATCCGCTTTATTCTTAGGGTTTAACAGCATTCTGTTGTAAAGCCACGCTACGTTCGGATCCGGATGGTCCCTGACCCAATGGAACGGGGAAAAATTAGGCTGTGAGCACCATAACACGTTGGGATTACCACAAGCATTCTGATCTTTGATCTTTGTATACCGGATTCGGTTTCCACTGAGGGTAATGGCCTGTGCCATGGTATGATGAGAAAAACGACGCAAATGCGAGTCATTGTAACCGCTATGAGAAATGACCCGTACGTGAGCAAGCCTTGCAGCCTGACCGCCATCTACTACTTGTTTTACCGCCTGGTAAAAAAACTCGGCAGGCCCCATGTGAATGAAGTACAAAGGGTTGCCGGACGTTGATTTCCTCAACTCTTCCGCCAGATCTGATACGGCTCGCGACCTATTGGCAGACACATCAAAAAAGCGTGAAGCATTAAATCCCCACCTCTGAATGCCACCATTGGCAGCATTGGCCATATGGTTCGTTTCTGAAGTATGAGCAGGCGCTCCAATGAAGTTGTTGTATGAAAAATGTACCAACTGATTTTGTAGTCCCAACTTGGCGATCATGGCCAGCGCCGCAGGGGCAGCTGCCCAATCGTCCTCATCGGCACGTGGAAAGTTGGCTTGCGGATGATTGTCCGGCTGGTTATTACCATCCGCGCTAATGGCAATTCTGTTGTTATTGTAACCTAATGCCTGAGCTGTCGTAACATGGCACTGAATCAGTACCAATATCAGGCAGATCAGTACCTTGATGGGTAAATGTGTTTTTTTCATCATTTTCAATTTTGGGTTTAAAAAAGTTAATCGTTTAGTAACTAGCTATTTATCAGCCACCTACCGTTTTAGGTAAAACCAAATATATGAATCGATACCAAGGCCCACAGGAACGTCCACTTTACTTAACTTATACAAGCTTCAGGCCTGGAAATGGAGGTACTTTACTGTAAGGTCTGATTGATGCCTTGTGGTGGCTCATCCTGCTGCTAAAAAACCACCAGGTGTTGGCTGAAGATTGTTAAGTGGAACGATCCATGAATCTCTATGGCATCCACCGCATCGTGACATTGGACTTCACGACGGATAGAAGGAGTTCATGAGAACGTGTGTTTTGCTCATAAAATCATGATCAGGTAAGTAACTGCGCCTTTCAGCAGACAGATATGAAATGGCATACGAAGCCAGGAAAATCAGGAAAACTTCACCCCTGTCCCATTCAACTACTAAGAAATATTTGCGATGTAACTCTCCAGGTTATCTTCCCGCTCCATTCCGATCTTTTTTCTGATTCGGTGCCTGGAGATGTGTACGCTATTGATAGAGATGCCAAGTAAAGTAGCCATTTCTTTGCTATCAAAGTTGAGCTTGATCAAGGCACAATGCTTCTGCTCGGTCGGGGTAAGGTCCGGGTGTTTGTCTCTTAGCCTTTCATAAAATTTTGCATCTACTTCTATGAACCGTTTGTTGAAGCGTTCCCACATGTCCCTGTTGCCTTTGGATATTTTCCCCTTCATCGACGCATAGCTTCCGGGTGACTTCTTTTTTAGTTCTTGAAGCAGCTCCTCCAGCACCCTGTCCTTCTCAATCATTTGCAAGGTGTTGGCCGTAAGTTCTTTGCTTTTCACCTCCATGACTGCCCGAGACTTTTCCCGATCATAAGCCGACTGGATTCTGATTTGCTCTGCCGCGAGCTTAGACTTTCTCAGTTTTCTCTTCATACTTACGATGATCATAGCGGCTACCATCACCACGAGCATAAAGCCGATCAGTAGCATCAGTCTTGACTCCCTGATCTTGTTTCGCTCGATGATCAAACGCTGCGCTGCGATAAACTCATCTTTGACCCGGATCTGTTCATCGTGCTTATTTCTGATTTCAAACAACTGGCTATTCACAGCAGATTTGGTATTGAAAAGGCTATCGGTGGTAGCTATTGCCAGGCCCTGGTATTTGAATGCACTATCCACCTGACCAAGGACCTGATAAGAGTTGGCCAGCTTCTTGAGTATTTCAACTTTGATATCGCCGTGTACGTTACTCTCTTCCTGACTTTCCAGGCTGTAGCTATATAACTGATTAGCCCGGTACCAATCATTCTGTATGGCATAAATATCACCCAAAAACATACTGGTTACTATGCGGTAGCTTTTGGCAAAGGATACGAAATGGCTATTGGCACGTTCCAGATAAGCCCTGGCCATTTTCGGCTTACCCATCTTTAGGTAAATAATTCCTCGCTCCGCATCGATAAACTGAACGTTGTCCTGGGATAGTTTATGTTGATTTTTTGTCCTCATGCATGAGTCCAGATAAACCAACGCTGTAGCATAGCGGCCCGTTTTCCTGTTGGTGACAGAGAGCGAGTAGTAGATGTTTTTCATCGCGGTGTATTCCTGACGACTAGAAGTAGCCAGGGATTTTAAAAAACGTAAGGAGGTATTAAAGTGCTCAATGGCTGCCGGGTACTTCTCATAAATGGCGTACAATCGTCCAAGGTCATTGTAAATAGTGATCAGCGAAACCGTATCTTTTAGCTGCTCGGCTAACAATAGCGCATCCCATAGCTCGTCAAAGGCACGATGATAGTACCCTTTGTTTTTATACAGGTCGCTAATACCTATCCTACACTCGATTTCCCCTTTCAAGTCGGGTAGTTGCCGAAAGCCTTTAGCGGCCTGCTCATAAAGTACAAAGCAACTATCGGGATGGTAATCGTGGAGGCTCTTGGCTTGTTGCAATAGCTCCGCAGGATCAACAGCTACCTGACTATACACGGAGTTGTAAGCCAAAGCCAGGACAAAATAGCAACCTACCCGAATCAATAATGCCGGTCTCATCATTTTCTTGCACAACTCTTTCATTTGTCTTCTTCCGGGCCCACTCATCGATCGTCCAATCCTTCCCACAGCATTTTCAGAGATAATGGTTATTGTTAAGTTAGAAATAATAGCTTGTAAAGTTCTAGTAAAGTCGATTTTTCACATCCGTTAAGCAGCATCCATAACTTTACAAATAACACAAAACACTACTTATTAACTATATATTTTTTGTGAATATAAAAACAAAAACAACCTAAAAATGAAAAAATTACTTCTAATACTTCTACTTCAATTGCTGTATCTGCAGGTGACTTCTCAAGCACTCGGCTATAATAATAACCGGATAGCCGTGAGTGCTGATGGCAACAACCAACCCGACCTGGAATATACAGGTACTTACGACACGGCCGACCCTGACGATTGGGCGGCCACTCCGGCTTCGCTAATCATGATCGCCAAACTACAATTGCAGGACAAGCTGGTGCATTACTCCTACAACAACTTCATGCCCTCACCTCCTCATACCACCGAAAGGAACTACATGAAGGAGGCCTGTGACCAGGCCATTGACACGTTGTTGTTTAACGAGGACGTCTTTTTTGACGTAGGCACGCATCAAGCGGAAGCCATCGAGAGTTTAAAAAATGAAATCGTAAAATCCACTGCGGACGACCCACTTTACTTTATTCACATGGGTCCGGCGGAGTTCTTTTATCAGGTAATAAAGGAGATCGTAGATGACGGCACTCATCTGGAATCCCTATCGCATGTCTACATCATATCACACTCTGGCTACAACGACACACACCTGCGACGGGATGACCACCACACCCTGCCTGAGGCGATTACGTTAAGCGGGGATCGTTTGAACTATCAAAAAATAATCGATCAAAACAATTGCAAAAAGGCCTATTTGCTATGGTGTAGCGGAACAGGTCCCTACCAGTGGCGGTTTATCAGAGATCACGAGGATCCTTACATTCAATGGTTATGGAAACGAATGAGCGATCACCCACAGGGTAAATACGACATTTCGGATGCGGGAATGGTTTACTACCTGTTTACCGGGGATGAGAACGGAAGCCCTGCCAAATTTACCAACTTCTTAGGGTATGGGATTTTGCTTCCACATGAGCAGGTAGCGGAAAGGATTGACATTACGGAAGCGTCCGTATACATCTATCCGCAGAAAGCGTATCAACTTGACTTTGGCTTCACCCCTGAAGTGCCCTGGGATGATTATTATTCATTTGCTACCAGCGACGCGAGCATTGCTTATGTTTCTCCTGAAGGCAGGCTGGTCGGTGTGGGACCTGGTACCGCAACCATTACCATTACGGCAGGCATTGAAGACTTTACAGATGAGGTAGTGGTGACGGTCATTGGAGATGAAAACTGCTTCGGATCTTTAACGGATGGCTTTAAAAGCTTTGATGTTTTGGAGGTAGAAGGTTTTGCACCCTCTTATAAGGACTCGTCCAATCAAGCCATAGCAGTGGATGCCTCTCAATTCCACGACGTCTTCGGAGCGGCACGCTATACGTACTCCGGTGTAACCGGGTACTTTGACATCACCATCACAAGTTTGACAGAATCAGCCGGAGAAAGCACCTACAAGCTAAAAATCGCAGATGAGTACATTGGCACCTTCCAAAATCCTGTAGCAGCCACAGACTTTGAAGCATACACCTATACGTTTAGCGATGTATTGGTGCGAAACGGAAACACCATCCAGATAGAATCAAACACGCATTCGAATGAGACGGTACCGGAAGGAGGAGGTTTTGCCTTTTCGCACGGAAGGTGGAAGGCTATCTCTATGGATTGTTCCGGTGATTGTGAAGTAGCGGAGAACGATGGCCTGCTTGTCATAGAAGCTGAACGCTTCAACCTACAGGGGCAGTGGCAGATCGTGGAGGGAGACCATGTCGCTTCCGGAAACAAGTACATCGAATATACCGGACCCAACAGATACAACGGACCAAACGTAGCAGACGAAATAAGCTATACCTTCAACATTTCCAACCCAGGTACCTATACGTTCAAATGGTTCATGCGCCAACCTGATGAGGCGAAGTCCGATCTCTCAAACGATGTTTGGATCAAAATGGAGGACAGTGTTGGGTTATCCGGCGGTGTACCCATCTACGATTATGCAAAGTTTGTAGGTAGAAGTAAAGGTGTCTTCGCCATGAACGGGGCATTTGACATCAACCACCAATCGAGTACGTTTGGAGCTAACTTTCCGGAAGCCGGAGACTACACGATTAAAATTACGGGAAGGTCCGAATACCTGCAATTTGACCGGGTTGTTTTTTATAAAAACGGCATTGGCGGAGAGAATGCCGTTGCCATGGCCTCCGCTGTTACCGAAACGACTACCTGCTCTGACGTAATGGTTACCGATGCCGACCAGTTCAACAAACTCCTGGGGATTTCATTTGCAGAGGACACCTTAGAGGTATCATTAAATGAAAGCAAGGCCATTCATGTCACCTATGCCCCGGCAGATGCCACAAACACCAACCTTAGCTGGGCAGTTCAACATACGGATATCGTCACCATAGAACAAAATGTTATTACAGGTATTGCGGAAGGTATAGCCACAGTGACCGTAGTAGCTGAGGATGGTGACTTCACGGAAACCATTGTTGTCAGGGTAAGCGAAAGTAGCGGAAATGAGGATGGTGAGGAAGAAGAAGAAGAAGATGAAGATGAAGAAGACGACAACGACGAGGGTGATGCTGAAGATGATCCCGTTTTAGCTGTAAACGATGGTAATGGTCACGTTTTCTTGTACCCCAACCCGATTGCGGATCGTTTTAGGTTTGACGCAGAAAATACCGGGTCCCTAGATATCATTTCGATGGATGGCCGTCTTTTACGATCCATCAAAGTGAAAAAAGGACTGAATATCGTCTCTGTTGGAGAAATGAAATCCGGACATTATGTCTTCTGGATAAAAGATGGTAGAGCAATCAAAAAAGTCAATGTACTTATCAACTAGTTTGGCTTGCATGTGACACCAGACTCAAGTCACTGCTTCATCGACGAAACCAACAACCATATAGAATGACCTTATTTATTAATGACTTGTTTGCCCAGCCTCGCATTGGGTAAACAAGTCATTAAAATGTTCGTAAGCCAATTCGTAACGCTGACAACACCCTGATAGATAAAATAGCATTGTCTTAAAAAGTTGATGCTTTCGCTAAGGATACCGGTGAGAAGACAGGTAATCAAAAAATATAATAAATAGCCCTTTTAAATCTCAGAGGCACATCACCCAACAGCTACCTGCTATTTAAACCTATCTAGCAAAAATTCGCTACGTTTGATAACGGTTTTCCGTAAATCAATATCGCCGAAGCCTACGTCACATATGTTAAAAAAACTGCTCCATCCACTCATTGCCTATTTTACACTAGGTACCGACAAAAACACGAGTATCAATGATCGGAAAAAGATTACACTACTGCATATTTTCTGTAATACCTGGCACCTGTTTACGCTATTTTCTTTTATAGAGGATTTTTACAACGATCAATTGTTACCGGTCAGCTACGTTACGATGTTGATGACCGTCATCACCGTACAGGTTTTGCTCTACAGAAAAAAGCTTTTTGCCAGCAGTCTTTTATTTGTCATTGGTTTAGCCATGACGACTTTTATTTTTTCAAATTACGTTTACATTGAAGAGCTTCTGGAATATTACTTCTTACTGCCTCCTTCCATCGCACTTATTTACATTGATAACCGAAAACTCAACGTGGTCATATTGGTCATCTGTTTACTCGGTTTATACATCCCCAATTTATATTTCCACCACTACCCACGTACGGTATTGAACAATATGAACCCTCCGTTTTTATTTTTCAGCATTTTCATCGTGATCAGCTATTTCAAAAACCTTAACATCCGCAACGAGAAAATACTTGAGGCCAAGACCAGACAATTGCAGGAGTTGGATGAATTTAAATCACAGTTTTTCACCAATATTTCTCACGAAGTTCGTACCCCGCTAACGTTAATTAATGGATACAATTCCGATCTAATCACCGTATCTGATTCACCCGAAATACAGAAAATCCAACAAAACGTAAAAAAACAAATTCATAAGATCACCGACATCGTAGACAGCGTACTGGACCTGGCCAAAATACGATCTTCTAACTTTAGCTTACAGTTAAAATCTACCAACGTCTCCGAGATCATCCGAAAACAATACATGAATTTCGAGCCGCTGTTTCATCAAAAAAACATCGACTTTCATCTTTCTTCGGACACGATAGATTATTATGCCCATACCGATACCGTCTTTTTTGAAAAAGCCCTTAATAATTTAATTATCAATGCACTAAAATACACCCCTTCGGGAACGGTTACCGTTGATACCTACCAGAAAAATAAGCAACTTGTCCTTAAGGTTTCGGATACCGGAATTGGAATAGCAGAACGTGACCTTGAGCATGTTTTTGATCGGTTCTATCAGGTAAATAACGACATCAACCAATCGGGTGGTAGTGGTATCGGATTAGCTTTTTGTAAGGAAATCATCGAGTTACACCGGGGTAACATCTCTTTGAAAAGTCAGCTTGACGAGGGAAGTGAGTTTATCATTACAATGCCTCTGGAAAAAAGCTTGCCCAAAATGGTATCACAAGAAAAAACACAAACCCGGGAACAGGAAACAGAGGTGCCGGAGGCAGTGGAAAAAACAGAAGATGAGGAGGCCAATCTTCCAGGTCATCGTTTTTTAATCGTTGATGATAATGATGACATGCGTAAGTACCTGGCTACCGTTTTAGCAGACAGTCATTGCCTACAAGCTTCAAATGGGTCGGAAGCACTGGAAGTTATTGACCAAAATGAAATAGATTTCATCATTACTGACTATATGATGCCGGTATTAAACGGATATGATTTAGTGAATCGGCTCAAGCAAAAAAACGTCAACGTCCCCATCATTATGCTGACGGCAAAAACCGATAGTGATACCCGAGTGGATGTCTTACAATTGGGCATTGATGATTACGTCACCAAACCTTTTGATAAAGAAGAATTATTGGCCCGTATTCGTAACTGTATACGTAATCACACTTCAAGAAATTCATACAATGAAGAAAATAACATCAACCTGACGGATTCCCAGGAAGACCTGTTCATCAATCAGCTAAAAGAATACATTACAGAAAACTCCGGAAATATGGATTTAAATCAAGAGATGATTGCCAATGCTTTTAATGTGTCTAAAAGCTCTTTTTATAGAAAAGTCAAAAGCAACACCGGAATGAGCCCTAATGATTTTATACGAGAAATACGACTTCAGGAAGCAAGACTAATCTTACAAGATAACCCTGCCATTTTGCTCAAAGAACTTTCTTTCAAAGTTGGCTTTCATCATACCAGCTACTTTTCCAGGATCTATGAAAAGCGTTTTGGGATAAAGCCATGGAGTAAATAAAAAATCAGTGCCGATCATCATTTTGTATCAATCGTGAACCATGACAACCGGAATTAAAAACCTGACCATCTCATCGCATGGTGAGGGAACGTGTAGTCTTCGTTATGAATACTAACCTGAACTCGATTAAAAATCTCGCC
>JBCCXH010000104.1:0-12774 GCA_039192005.1 Bacteroidota bacterium | reverse complement strand
TGGCAAATGTGGAATTTTAACGCTTCAAAGTTAGATACTTTTAATAATTCGATAATTACTTGAATTGTATTTATAAAAATTCACAAAATAAAGTGAAAGCTTTGCGAAAATAGAAACCAAATAATATATTGCGTCAGATTTATTTTACATTAATTTATTATTACTATTATGACAGCAAAAAAATGTTTGTGGGCATTCTTTGCCCTATGCTTTATTGCGTTTTCTTGTAATGAAGAAGATGCATCTGTGGTAGAAGAGCCTACCGATGAATCGTTAATTCCTAACCAATACATTGTTGTATTTAAGGACGGCACCATGACTTCAGGAAGATCTGGAGAGCCTGTTTTCACAGATCGAAACGAAAAGATTGCTTACTCTCAGGACATCACATTGAAAGCCAAGAAAGAAATGGCTTCCTTCTTTTCTGAGAATCAACTTTCAAGTGATAAAATCAGCACACAATATACTTCCCTATTCAGTGGATTTGCTGCGACGTTAACCGCAGAAGAGGTTGCTAAACTGGAAAATGATCCACGAGTGGATTTTGTTGAGCAAGATCGAATTCTTACGCTTGACGCTGAAGTAGAAGCTATTTATGAAGAGCATGAATTGCCTACTGGTGCTGAAGGTGGAAGAGCAGAAATGCAAACAACTACATGTGCTATCAGTAACGCTGGCGGTGCTGTAAGTGGTGTTGGTAAGCAGACCTGGATCTGGATTGTAGATACAGGTATCGATTTAGATCACCCTGATCTAAATGTAAGAACAGACTTTTCAAGAACGTTCATAGATGGAAGTGCTGACGACGCTAATGGTCACGGAACACACGTAGCTGGTATAGCTGCTGCGGTTAGCAACAGTGTAGGAGTAGTTGGAGTTTCTGCAGGTGCTACAGTTGTTGCAGTAGATGTATTAGGATCAGGTTCTGCTCCTACTTCTACCATCATTGCTGGTATGGATTACGTAGCTTCTAATGACATCTCTGGTGACGTGGTAAACATGAGCTTAGGCCCACGAAACCGAACAGGATGTTCTACTGGAAGTGCATACAGAAGCGCATTGAACCGACTGAACGATCAGTCTTTCATCGCTTTGGCTGCTGGAAACTCTTCAGATGACGCTGCATTTTACGATCCTGCTTGCCATAACTTAACACGTGTTTACACTGTTGCTTCTATGACTTGTGGTGGTGGATTCTCTAGCTTTTCAAACTTCGGTTCTCCTGTGGATTTCATTGCTACTGGTAGCAGTGTACTTTCTACTTATAGCCGAGGTCGTTACGCTACGCTAAGCGGAACTTCTATGGCTTCTCCTGTAGTTGCTGGCGTTCTACACGCAAGAGGTGCTGCTCCAAGACAATGTGGAAGCGTAAGCTTTGGAGGAAGAACTTATCGAGTTGCTTGTAGGTAATATTCCTGTCGGGAATTTAAGTTAACAGATATATACGGGCACCTTCTCAATTGAGGAGGTGCCTATTTTTTTTGCTTACCTTCATCATGCTTTTGGAATTCAAAAGAGTTGATAAATACCACCCCTCTTATTCATGGAATCCGTTTTATCACTTTTGCACTTTTTCCGAAAGGAAGATTCAATTTCTTAGTCTAAAAAAACTTTGACCGAATAAAATCCGCCAGCTTCCTGGCTGCTTCTGGTTGTTTTCGAAACCACATTTCCGGCTCAATGAGCTCTAATTCAGAAACGGCAACTTTTCCGTCATTATCTTTGATAAGGTCTACCCTTGCATAAACAGGCATTTCATCGCATGCATTAATTGCCTTGATGGCAAGCTCTTTTTCTTCTTCTGTCGGCTGATACTCATGAACGGTCCCACCAAAATCATCTTGCACCCTAAAGTCTCCCTGTTTCGCTACTTTCAAAACGGCGTGGGTGTATTCTCCTCCAATCATCATCAAAGAGACTTCCCCCCTTTCCACCACACTTCGCTGAAAAGGTTGGAGCATCATCGATTCTTTGTTTACCAGCCTACGGTATTC
The DNA here is from genome assembly GCA_039192005.1 of Bacteroidota bacterium. Taxonomy (GTDB): domain Bacteria; phylum Bacteroidota; class Bacteroidia; order Cytophagales; family Cyclobacteriaceae; genus Ekhidna. The sequence continues at coordinate 10,780 of JBCCXH010000104.1, read as the reverse complement.
GCTTTCAAAAGGATCAAGGCTATCTCTGGTTAGCTGAAAAGTGCCTCGTGCTGATGCAGAAATGCAAGGTTTAAGTACGGTGTTTGCCCAACCTAACTCTTCATGCAACGCTTTAAGTGTCCTGGTATCGCCCTGCTCGATAAAGTAGCTGACTACTACATGTACACCCGCCCTTTTCAAATCATTTAAATAATGTTTATCCAGGTTATAGGAGACCAATCCGTAAGCGTTTATAAACGTGGTCTGTTTTGAGGCTTCGTCCAACCAGCAGATAAATTTATCAAGTTGTTTTGTGTAGTCCCACGTACTTCGAAATAAGGCATACCTGGTTGATCTCCAATTAAAGTTAGGGTCTGACCAGGCTACTTTTTTTGCTTTCAACCCATTTTTTATCATTGAACTTAAGACAAGTTCATCCTCAAGAAGCGCATTATTCACATACTCATTCTTCTCGACCGGGTCTACATAGCGTTCATCCGTAAGAATGACGATATCATTCATCCTTTTTTTGGAGTAGCTGATCTCTTACGATACGTAACCCTTCGTTAAAGCTTAAAGGCTCATATCCAAGTACCTCCCGTGCCTTATCCAGAATAAACCCTGTTCTGGCGGGTCTTTTTGCAGCTTGAGTAAACACAGATCCGTCTACTTTCTGAATCAGTTTTCCATCCAACATAAAAAAAGCAGCTGTTCTGGATGCCATTTCGTAAGGAGTAAGCGTATCTTTTCCTGAAACATGAAAAATACCTTCCGCTCGTTGTTTTGCGACTAAAGCTACCCCTTTTGCCAGATCTTCTGCGAGGGTAGGTGTACGCCACTGGTCATCTACCACATTTATTTGCTTGCCTCCTTCCAGACTTTCCTTCACCCACAATATGATATTGGACCTACTCATGTCTTCGACTACTCCATACACCAGCATCGTACGAACGACCGCCCATTTGATGTAGCTTTTTTCCAAGATACGTTCCGCTTCCAGTTTACTTTTTGCGTAATGGCTCAGTGGATTGGGCACATCCTCTTCATCATAAGGACCATTTTCACCATCAAAAATGAAATCGGTAGAGAGATGGATGAGAAAACTATTGTTAGACATGCAGGTTTGCATCAGGTACTCCACCGCCTTGACATTGAGCTCCCAACACGCCTCTTTTTCCATCTCGCATTGGTCGACATTGGTCATCGCCGCCGTGTTAATAACGACGTCTGGTGTAACCATACCCATAATGGACTCTACACTTTTGTATGAAGTGATATCCATCGGGGCATACCTGTAGTTGCCAGGTTTATTTCTATTGGGGCCCTTACCTGTGGCCACTACATGGATGTTAGGATCTTCCTGAAACAGCGCTACCAGCTTTTGTCCCAGTAGCCCGTTGGCTCCAGTTATTAGGACTTTCATTTAGTATCAGGGTATTCGTATCCGTATTTTTTGGTGATTTCCTTCTTCTTAACCTGTTCCACCTCCATCGTCATGTAAATATTTTCTACCGGCTTATTAGCAGCTGCCGTTTTTACTGCGGCTATTTTATCTACCACCTCAAGACCTTCAACCACCCTCCCAAAAACGGTGTAGTCATCATCCAGGTGTGGTGTTCCTCCTACCGTGGTATAAGCCTCTAATCGTTCCGGGTCAAATTCTTTATCCAACTCCACCTGCATGACTTCTTCTACTTCATCTTTATAATTCAACGCAAGCTCACTCATCCTATCAAAGTCCCTGGCCGTTTGCATCTGAAGAAACGCAGCTCTCAACGAGTCGTATTCACTTTTCTGTAACATGGCGCTCATGGCTTGATTGAGTTTATATTGATCTATGGTAAGTTCCGCCTCCGTCCAAACTTTTCCCTGGACGATGTAAAACTGACAGGAAGAAGATTGTTTTTTAGGATTTACCTGATCGCCTTGTCGTGCGGCAGCCAACTCACCTTTCCTATGATAGAGGCTCTTTACAAACTCAGCCGGAATTCGAGCGTTCGCGGGTTCCTGCGTCCCTTCTTTTTGATAGATGTCTCCACCCTGAACCATAAATTCCGAAATAACACGATGAAAAATGGTGCTATCAAATCTTCCAGAACGAGCAAGTTTGAGGAAATTTTCTTTATGAAGGGGTGTTTCTTCATACAATAGGACTTTCATGTCTCCCATAGACGTTTTGATGGTAACCAAATAGTCTTTGTTTTTATTACCACATGCACTTAAAATCAAGACGTTGGCGATTAAAAAGAGTATTTTCTTCATTAGATGAAATTATTTTTAAGTAGTGTTATTCTGTTATTGATTTTAAACGAAGTAACGAAAGTAATTCAAATAGCAGATTTAATGTCATTTAACACCTTTTTCCCTCCACTTTCGAGTATCTCCTCAGCTAAACTAACTCCAATTTGCTCACTTGATCCAAAAACAGTTTGTTTGATGAGCTGCTTCCCATCAAGGCTTACAATGCCTCCGGTAAGGACCATTTCACCGTCTTGCTCCATTTTCGCAAACCCAAAAACCGGGATGCTACATCCGCCATCCATTCTTTTTAGATAGGCACGTTCTACGCTTATTAATTTCTCAGTCGTCGCATGGTTGGTTAAGGTCCGTATTTGATCAGACAATTCGTTATCCAAATGTTCATGAGCTTCAATGGCTACCGCTCCCTGACCCACCGGGGGTACAAAACGATCGATATCAAACCTAAATTTGACCAAATCCTCCAACTCCATTCTCAGTACTCCTGCATAAGCCAACACCAACCCTTGCATGGCACCACTCCTCAATTTTTCGATCCGTGTCTGAAGGTTACCCCGGGCATCGACGGTTTGGATGTGAGGGTAAAAATGCTTTAGCAAAGCAATTCTTCTCGTTGAAGAAGTTCCTAAAACAAGTCCGGGAGTGTTCAAGTCTATTTCATTTTCCGAGACAATGACGTCCTCCGGAGACGCTCTTTCGCAAAAAGCCAAAATGTGGTAGCCTTCGGGTAAGGTAGAAGGAAGGTCTTTAGCACTGTGAACAGCAATATCCACTTCGCCATTTTTGAGTGCCATTTCCAACTCCTCCGTAAAAACTCCTTTGCTACCTATTTTTGATAGCGTCACATTAAGGATTTTATCTCCTTTTGTCTCGATGGGTACCAGTTTAGGTTGTAATCCACCCTGGCTTAGTAAATCTGCCACATAGTTGGCCTGCCATAAAGCCAACTTACTGTTTCTGGTACCAATTCGCACAACTTGCCTATCCATTTTTCGTTTTTTTCTATAATTGAGCATACCAGCAACTTAAGCTGCCGCTTACTCTTTTTGCTTTAGCCGGCCCCTCATTCATTTATGCCCTTCATAATAGCAAGGGATAGATTTAAATGCGTAATTCTTGGGTTGGAATTTCTATCCAGATGCGAGAGCGCCTCGTTAAGTAACTGGTACATTTTTTCGAGCTTAGTCGAACCTAACTTCTCCGCATATTTGGCAATAAATTTATCTTCATCACTGTTTAGAGTAGCCGCATCGTGACCGGCTTTTTTTAACACCGCACTCCGAACGAGAGAAATAGAAAATCCGAGAAAATTACGCTGATTGGATTTTGTGATTTTGGAAAAAGCCTCACTCGACTGGACCAACTTGGTCAGGTCTCTATTCCAACAAGCCAGCATCCAATCTCTAAATTGCTCATACGCCATCTCTTCGTTAGTCGTCATCTGACGAATGGCACTTCCGATTTTTCCCTGAGAAATCTTGGCCAACTGCACCGCAAAGTCTTCACTTACCTCCTTTTTATGGATGAGGTAATCCGAAATCTCTTTCGAGTTGTTTAAAGGAACGTTGACCAACCGGGTTCGGGATATAATGGTTTGAAGCAGGGAGTCATAATTGAATGAAACCAGTAAATAAATGGTCTTTTCCGGGGGTTCTTCCAATACTTTAAGTATCGCATTGGCTGCGGTAGGGTGCATGTACTCAGCACCCCAGATAAAGATGATCTTATACCCACCCTCTACAGACCTCATACTGATGTTCCTAAGTATGTGCCTGCTATCTTCCCTGCTTAACTGTAGGTTTTTATTTTCCTGGCCATATTTTAATGCCCAGTCTTCGAAAGAGCCAAACGGTGATTCTGTTGAAAACGTCCTCCAAAGAGGTAGTGCTTCTATCAGGACTTTATCGTATTTCCCCCTGTCTGATGCCGTTACTTTGGGAAAGTACCAATGCACATCGGGGTGTACCGCTTTTTTCATGCGAACACAGTTCGCACATGTTCCACAAGCATCTTGCTCTTGCTTATTAGTACACATTAAATACGTTGCATAAGCGAGTGCCATTGGGAAAGCAGCTGTGCCAGGACTACCTGCAAAAAGTTGCGCATGAGCCACTTTTCCTCTTTTAAAGGAATTGATCAATTGGCCTTTTAGTTCTTCTAATCCTGGAATCTCGGAAAACTGCATGATCTATTTATTCTCCCAAACACGATATGAGCTCGTATTTTTAAAAATATGGGTCAAGATGGATTTTTCACCATCACTTAGTATTTTATTTCTCCTGGAGGTAACCAACTCTGCAGTCTCTATCGCCTTTTTTAGCTGATATGTAGTAAAGCCGGAAGCTCCTCCCCAAGCAAACGATGGAATAAAATTTCGCGGAAAGCCATGCCCGAAAATGTTTGCCGCAACACCTACAGTAGTTCCGGTATTGAACATGGTATTAATGCCGCACTTCGAATGGTCCCCCATAATGAGTCCACAAAACTGAAGACCAGTATCCTTGAATTTGCCTGCATTAAAATCCCACATCTTTACGTGGGTGTAATTGTTTTTCAAGTTAGAGTTATTACTATCCGCACCGATATTACACCACTCTCCTATTACAGAGTTTCCTAAAAACCCATCGTGTCCCTTGTTTGAGTAGCCTAGAATCACCGAGTTGGAAATCTCACCTCCTACTTTAGAAAAAGGACCAACTGAAGAATCTCCCCGAATCTTAGCCGCTACATTAACTACAGCATTTTCACCAAGTGAAAAAGGACCACGAATCACCGCTCCTTCCTGGACTTCTGAATTTTTCCCTAAGTATATAGGGCCATTTTCTGTATTCAGGATAGCCGCTTTAACTTTCGCTCCTTCCTCCAGGAAAAGTTGGCTTCCGTAGACCTTCGTGTAAGGGTCCCGAAGTTCTTCGGATTGCCTTCCGCTTGTTATTAATTCAAAATCTGCCTTGATCTCCTGCCCGTTTAGCCTAAAGATGTCCCATGGGTACTGAACGAGATCCAAATGATCTATGACAACAACCGTCCTATTTCCACTTTCGAAAGGTTCTTCTTTTGAGAAATAGCCGGCAATTAGTTGATCTTTATGCGTAATTACTTCATCTTCTTTTAACGACTGGATTTTTTTCGTGATTTCAGTTGATGGAAGAACGGACCCTAAAATACATAACGATTTGGATTGCTGCTCCTGAAAAAGGTCTTGTAAATACGTTTCTGTTCTGAATGAGTAGTCACCATTGCCCATTCTCCTGGACCATTTTTCACTGATCTTCAAGATCCCCACTCTAGTATCCGCAACAGGCCGTGTATAAGAAATAGGAAGCATTTGACTCCACGAATCAGGAGTATCTACAAACGTGATTTGCATGGTTCAAACTTAATCGGTTTTTCAGAAGAAGGCATAAAAAAACCCCGCATAAGCGAGGTTAGCAAATATTCTTTCTGGTGAAAGCTTACTTCTTTTTGTATTTTCTGTTGAATTTCTCCACACGTCCAGCAGTATCCACAAATAGTTTCTTACCTGTGTAGAAAGGGTGAGATGCAGAACTTACCTCGACCTTGATCAATGGATACTCATTCCCATCTTCCCACTTAATTGTCTCTTTGGAAGACATGGTTGACTTTGTTAGAAATTTAAAATCACTTGATGTGTCTAAAAAAACAACTTCTTTATATTCGGGATGTATCTCTTTTTTCATTTCTCTACGCTCTTTTGAAAAAGGAAGGCAAAAGTACTGATTTATTTCTCACTATCAAAATCATTTTGAAATTTTGACGTCAATGTCTCCCCTCGGCAATATTCGTCGAAATTATGAGAAGATGTCGTTGTAAATGAAATATGTTTGACGCATGAGGATTTTGGCATTTTTCTTCTTCTTATCAGGTGTTTCCATGGTTTATGGGCAGTCTACTGATTTCACGTTGGACCATCCAGCGTATCAGTTTCTTCAGTTGGAAGAAATTCGCTCACCTGAAAGTTTCACATCTGTGGTAAAGCCCATTTCACGAAAAGATGTTTTCAATTTTTTAAAAAATGTGGAAACTCCTTATCTCTCTCGGGAATTACGAACTTTTACTAACGACTCAACAGCTTCTCGCCAGCCGATCTTCAAAAAACTATACCGCTATCCTGCAGACCTATATTATTACAAGGACAAAAACCTTGAATTACATGTAAATCCGGCACTTCATTTTTCTCTCGGACAGTCCAATGACAACTCGGGAACACTCTTTGTCAACACGAGAGGAATTGAAATTCGGGGGTTAATCGATGAAAAAGTGGCTTTTTACACGTATCTAACAGAAAACCAAGCCCGATATCCTGAATATGTAAATGCCGTCAGAGACAGTACGCTAGCCGTTCCATATGAGGGTTTCTGGAAACAATACAGCGACACGGGAGTGGACTTTCTAAGAGCGCAAGGGTATGTGGATTTTGGTTTGAGCCAGAGCATTTCAGCGCAGCTGGGCTTTGGAAAACACTTCATTGGTAATGGACACCGCTCCTTGTTTTTATCTGATTATGCAAATAACTACCCTTATTTACGGATCAATGCCCAAACGAAAATCTTTGATTATACCAACCTGTTTGCTGAACTTATTTCGGATGTCGATGGGGGCACATTCGGCATACTGGGTGTTGGAGGGTTTTCAAAAAAATACCTGGCCACTCACCATTTAAACATCAAGATTAAGCCAAACCTACATATCGGTCTGTTTGAGTCGGTGATGTATGGAGACTCGACGCAAGGATTAAAAGTGGAATACCTCAATCCAATCATTTTTTATCGTGCCATCGAACAGCAAAACGGCAGCGAGGACAATGCGTTTGTCGGAATGGACTTTAAATGGATCATTAAAAAGCGGGTTTCCTTGTATGGTCAGCTACTCATCGATGAACTACTCGTTTCTGAAGCCTTTGCACGAACCGGATCCTGGCGAAACAAACAGGGCATTCAACTGGGAGCTAAATATGTGGATGCACTGGGAGTAAAGAATTTGATGCTTCAAGGCGAGATCAACCGTGTACGCCCCTACACCTACGCGCATGAGGATGGCTTTACCAGCTACAGTCACTACAACCTGGCACTGGCGCATCCTTTAGGGGCAAATTTTACGGAGTACCTGGGAAGGGCCACTTTTCGAGTAAACGACCGCTGGTTTTTCGAAGGCTCATTACTGATGGCGAGCTATGGCAGCGACATTGGAGATATAAACTTCGGCCAGGACATTTTAAAAGACTACACGCAAAGGCGGCCTGATGCTAATGGTGGGTTCAATCTGGAATTTGGCAATGAACACCTCCAGGGCAATAAAACAGACCTTTTTTTAGGCTTTTTCAGGACTTCTTACATGATGAGGCATAACCTCTTTGTGGACGCGGATGTAACGTATCGTACAGAAAAAGACGCAAGTGGTCTGATAGACACTTCCTATTCTATCTTTGCGCTCTCGTTTCGCTGGAATGTACCCGCGAGGCGTTTTTTATTTTAAATGAAGACATACTTACGAATTCTTAGGTATGCGAAGCCGGTTGGGTTACTTGCTCCGCAATATCTTGTTTATACCATTCTGGAAATCATCTTCGGCATCATCAACTTTGCGATGATGATCCCTTTGCTGAATGTGTTGTTTAGGATTGAAAACATAGAAACCTATGAATATCCTGATTTTAGCATTAGCATTGATTACCTCAAAGGCCTTTTTTATTACTATTTCTCAAGCATCATTGAAGAAAAAGGACAGTTTTCTGCGCTGTATTTAATCTGTGGACTGGTCGTCGCCTCAACGATCATCGCTAACCTTTTCAAATACCTGTCAAACATTATTTTGGCGATGGTCAGGATCAACGTCATTACCAACTTACGGACTACGTTTTTTGAGCGGCTCATGAGCTTTGACTTAAAATATTTCTCTTCCAGTAGAAGGGGTGATGTGATCGCCAGGGGGACATCTGACATCCTGGAAATCGAAAACTCCGTCGTTAGCTCTTTTACCGTGCTTTTAAAAGACCCTTTGAAAATCATTTCACTTTTCACCGTACTTTTCTGGATGAATGCCCAGTTGACGCTGTACACATTGATATTGCTTCCGGTATCCGGGTTATTGATCTCACAGCTCGTCAAAAAACTCAGGAAGAGCGCCACCCGAATGCAAAATACCCTCGGGGAGATCGGAAATGTATTGGATGAAACCATTGGCGGCATGCGAGTGGTCAAGGCTTTTGGTGCCGAGTCGTACTTAAAGAAAAAATTCAGAAACAAAGTAGACCGATACGCGAAGTATAACTTTACGATAGCAAAAATCTACAACCTCGCCCCACCTACATCCGAAACTTTTGGCGCCATCACCCTCGGCCTCTTGTTACTCATTGGAGGTCAAATGATTTTCAACAATGAATCGTCTATGGAAGCGGCGGACTTTATTGGCTTTATCGTCTTGTTTTCCCAAATACTGGCTCCTGCAAAATCCCTGGCTAATGGGTTCAGCAACATCAACAAAGGCATCGCATCTGGTGAGCGGGTATTCCATCTTATAGATGAGGATACCGCCATCCTATCCAAACCTGATGGAAAGGACTGCGACGCAATCAATGATGGCATTACGTTTAATGACGTGTCTTTTGCCTACGAAGAAAAGGATGTTCTGAAAAACATCAATTTCAAGATTCCCAAAGGAAAAGTTGTTGCGTTGGTAGGTCCTTCCGGAGGTGGTAAATCTACCATTGCTGATCTGGTTCCCCGGTTTTACGATCCTTACCAAGGCGAAATCTTACTTGATGGAACCAACTTAAAAGACTTCAAAACAGAAAGTCTGAGAAAGGCAATGGGGATCGTGACCCAGGAGTCCATCCTTTTTCATGACACCATTTATAATAACATTTCATTTGGAAACCCTCACGCTACATTTGAAGAAGTAACGGAAGCAGCCAAAGTGGCCAATGCACACGAATTCATCGAAAAGCTTGAAAAAGGATATGAGACTGAGATCGGTGAGCGGGGCGCAAAATTGAGCGGCGGACAGCGTCAACGTTTAAGCATCGCCAGAGCGGTATTAAAAAACCCTCCGATTATGATTTTAGATGAGGCTACCTCTGCGTTGGATTCCGAATCGGAAAAACTGGTTCAGGAAGCGATCTATAACCTCATGCAAAACAGGACGACCCTGGTCATTGCACACCGCTTAAGCACCATACAAAATGCAGATGAAATTCTGGTTATCAAAGAAGGTGAAATCATTCAAAGGGGTTCGCACGAAAGTCTGATGGAAGACGGTGGCCTTTATAAAAAATTGACGGATATGCAATCATTCTGATACAAGACATGGTTTCCAAGCGAATTTTCCTAACTTTCCCGTCCTGTCAAAACCAATGAAACGATTCAAACTTATATTTCACATCATTTATGTCATCATTGCGTTGGTGGTCATGTATTTCTCGATAGATGTTTTAATCAACACAGAGCAGTACCTTTCTAAGATTAAGCTTTCTTCCTATATCCGGTTTCCCAGGTACATCATGATCGTATTTTTGATCCTGTCTCTGGTCATGATGATAGAGTTTGTCCTGGAGCGACTTAACGTACATCGGATTAAAGGAGGTATTCGCGATCTTGAAAAGGAAGTTATTTCGCTCAAAGCAAAATTGTACGATCAGTCTCAGCAAGCGCTTCCACAAGACACTGACATACCTGTTGTACTGGAAGAGGAAGATGCACCAGAAGATGATCCCGATTCTCATAAAGAACAAGAAAACTAAAAGACGTTTTTATGCAAAAAGTAATAGAGCAGGAGCTATCGGAGGCTGCCGATGTGCTTAACGTTTTTATTCAAGAACCTACGAACTTACAAAAGATAGAAGAGGCGGCACGATTGATGGCAGATGCCATTAATTCAGGGAATAAAATACTGTCTTGTGGAAACGGAGGTTCTCATTGTGATGCCATGCACTTCGCAGAGGAACTAACAGGCAGGTACCGAGAGAATAGAAAAGCACTCCCGGCCATTGCTATTTCTGATCCGTCGCACCTCTCGTGTGTTTCCAATGACTTTGGGTATGACTTTGTCTTTTCCCGGTACGTAGAAGGGTTGGGCAAGGAAGGAGACGTGATTTTAGGCCTCAGTACCAGCGGAAATTCTCAAAATGTCATCAACGCTTTTGGGACTGCTGGAAAAATAGGAATGAAAACGGTGGCACTAACCGGTAAAGATGGAGGGAAACTTGCCGGTTTGGCTGACGTAGAGATACGAGTTCCTCATTTTGGATATGCGGATCGTATTCAGGAAGTACACATAAAAGTGATTCACATTTTTATGATGATCATTGAAGAACTCACCACTAACTAGATGCTTGCTAAAACCTACGGAAGTGCGGTATATGGAGTAGATGCCTTTAAAATCACCGTTGAAGTCAATGTAGGGCAGGGGACAAAGTTTTTTATGGTAGGGCTGCCAGACTCTGCCGTAAAAGAGAGTGAACAGCGCGTTGAATCTGCTATTAAACATGAGGGGTATCGAATGCCTCGACAAAAAGTGGTGGTCA
>JBCCXH010000103.1:0-12781 GCA_039192005.1 Bacteroidota bacterium | reverse complement strand
TTTGCAACTTCGTCCAGTAGGTCTTCTTCGAAGCATTGACTTAGTGATTCTTTTAGGTTTGCTAGTGATTTCTCGTCAAATGAAATCTTATCCTTGCTCTGATCTTGGGCCTAAACCTGACGGCTATGGTTGCAAACGCGCTCGATCGTAGTAGCAATCAACTCACGGCAACTTACAGCTTATTGATCTTCCAACTTCCAGGTACGTACCCAGTCTACGCTCATGGTATTGATGGTTTCATCCGCTAAGTCAGATTTAGGAGGAAGCCCACCCAGCCAGGGTGCCTCGTTCGTCCAAAGGTCGAAAATGATTTCAAGCTCCCGGGTGAAGAACCGATTGGAAAAGAATTTTCCGTCTCTATTTGATCCTACCACTACTTTGCCGGCCGGCTCTCCATCCAAGTAAAACTGAATGTTTTGGGCATCTTTCCACCACACGCCATAGGTATGGTAGTCTTCATTCCATCCGATATTCTTTTTGGGGTTAGCGTCCGATAATCCATCGCGATGAAAATCATCATCGTTTCGGGTTTCCTGAGGATCTAAGTCTGGGTCGACATGAAAATACTGCGATTTCATGGTTTCTGGAAATTCGCTGGCCTCTTTGCAATCACAGGAGGGTTTCGAGTTGTTCTCGATGATGTCAATTTCATCCCGTTCGTCACTATTTCCATTATTCAGCCAAAAGGTGTTGTAGGCAGAAATGTGGGCAGTTTTTATGCTTGCTTCGGTATACATTGGGTAAGCTGTTTCTGCCTTTGAATGGATTCTGGCTGACTGAAACCATCGGCCTTCCGGGTTGCTTTCATTGAGTATGGCCTTTATCCATAGCTTCCCATCCGCCACCCCGGAGTTGTCATCGGACCGTGACATGAACACAGGAACAGGATAGTTCCAAACAGATTTGAACCACTTACTATCATCCCATATGTCAAATTCGTCGGACATGGGCTCCAACTTCACCCATTGTTTACCTGCCGGAGTGGAATCGGCTACGGATACAAACGAAGGAAGGTCAGGGTCAATGTTTTCAAAATCTTCCGCCGTTAGACCCGTTTCTTCATCGTCGTCGTTTTCGTTATCTTCTCCATCTCCTTCCTCACTGTCCGTATCACCCGGAGTTTCTTCCTCTGTTTGGTCTTCATCCATCGGTTGAGGCGTGTCGCTTCCACTGTTGCAAGCGGCAAACCCAATCATGGAAACAATTAAAGAAAAAATAAGAAAACGTTTGATGAACATGTTATCGCTTTTTTGATTAGAAACCCAAAGATACCTGTGTTGTAGTTGGCCTTATGACTATAACTGACAGAGGTACCTCGTTCGTATGCAAGGAAACTGAAATCGAACGAAATTTGTTCCAAAATTTGACTTGTTCCTAATATGCGTTCATTCTATGCTGTTGGTTGCCCAAAGGCGAATGGAGTTAGAAATGCCTCATTCATTCAATGTGGAGGCCATTTCTTTACCTGTTTTTAACAATGACCCTTCCTTTACATTAGGATAAAGGTCTTCATAGGAACGGACCTCGGATAGGCTAATCCGCCGGTTGATGAGCGAACGCCTGATCTCACCCGAACTTCTCAGACCGGCCGCGCCAATGAGTTCGTAAAAAGCTTTGATGGTTTCTTCATGGAAGTTGGCAACCCGTACGGCTTTATCGTGAGGATCCAGACCTTTTGCCAGCATTTTATTTTGCGTTGCCACCCCAGTCGGGCAGGTATTTTCATTGCATTGCAACGCCTGTATGCAGCCCAGTGCCAGCATCATCCCCCGTGCAGAGTTACAGATGTCTGCGCCCAACGCAAAAGCCCTCACCATATGAAACGACGAGATGATCCGTCCGGAGGCGATCAATTTGATTTCCTTTCTTAAACCGTACCCGGTGAGTGTGTCGTGGACAAAAGACAACCCGTCCCGCAACGGCATGCCCAGTGAGTTGGAAAACTCTACCGGAGCTGCACCTGTCCCTCCTTCGCCACCATCTACCGTAATAAAGTCGGGTTTGATTCCCGTGGTCACCATCGCTTCGCAGACCTTAACGAATTCGCTCTTTGAGCCCACGCACAGTTTAAACCCGACCGGTTTTCCGCCGGAAAGCTCCCTTAGTTTTTTCACGAAATGCAAGAGACCCTGTTCGTCATGAAAAGCGGTGTGGACCGGCGGGGAAAATACCATCGTATGTGGCTTCACTCCCCGGATCTCGGCAATTTCAGGTGTATTCTTACTGGCAGGAAGTATGCCGCCGTGACCTGGTTTGGCTCCCTGGGAAAGCTTTATTTCCATCATTTTCACAGAAGGCAATGTGGCTTTTTCTGAAAACCGTTCCTCACTGAAGTTGCCATGAGGGTCCCTGCACCCAAAATACCCTGTCCCAATCTGCCACACCAGGTCTCCTCCATGTTTTAGGTGAAACTGGCTAATGGCCCCCTCGCCCGTATTGTGATAGAACAGCCCTTCTTTCGCCCCTCTGTTCAACGCCAGCACCGCGTTATGGCTCAGCGACCCGTAACTCATCGCAGAAATGTTCAACAGAGAAGCCTCATAAGGCTGCCGACAATCCGGTCCTCCAACCCGAACGCGTTGGTGGTGGTCCAGTTCTGTGTGATTGATGGCATACATCGAGTGGGCCATCCACTCATATCCCGAACGGTATACGTGTTCCTGAGTTCCGAAAGGAGTGGTGTCATTGACCTTTTTAGCCCGACGGTAGACAAGCGCCCGATAGATCCGGTTGATTGGCCTTCCTTCCGTGTCCGTCTCTACAAAGTATTGCATGATTTCCGGCCGGATGCTCTCGAAAAAATACCTCAGTTTTCCTACAATGGGAAAGTTTCTTTTAATGGCCTGGCGCCTGTTGAAAACGTCTGCCAGCCCCATCCAGGCAAGCGGTACTACCAGGATTAATGACCAAAGACCGGCGGGCCAAAAGAGAGCGAACAGCAATTCTAAAAGAAGGACTGCAAATAAGAGTATTAAGAACAAACTTCTCATGGGTAGTTATTTCAATTGATGGACAAAAAAAATCAACAATCAGCTTTACGTCTCCGAAAAGGTAGTCAAATTGATCCTGAACGCTGACGATTATCATTCAAGAGTTAGTGTTACAAGGCAGCTACACCAGCGACAAGCCAAATATGGAGAGCTGTCAGACCGAGTCGCGCCAGACCGGGTTACGTCCAGACCGGGTCACGTCCAGACCGGGTCACGTCCAGACCGGGTCACGCCAGAATGTGATACAGAGGCGTGTCTCTTAAGTCCACGGCAATAGGCAGGCATAACCTTGGGAAGGCCTGCCCCAATACATAACACCTGAATTTTTCAGGCTTAGTAGAAAACATCCGTTGCAAGTGAAGGGTCCGGATTGCCGGTGTAGCCTGTCAGCGATCTTTGCTTCTTTTGATCTTTCTTACTTACCCTTCCATTCTTTTCTCGTGAATCGTACAACTGCCGGTAGTTGGTTGTAGTAAAAGGGGTTTGACTGGGAGGCGTTGCAAAATCGGCAATAAACATTTCGTAATTGTCATGTAAGGAATTGTCACCAAGTTCAAAATCTATCAGGTAAAATCCATTTTCTTCATTGACCAGCGCATCCTGATTGAAACCAGGGAATTTTGAAGCCAGCGCATCAGGAAGTGACGGGAAAGGCATTCCTTTTCCATCCGGGCTGACGATCCTCCATATCCGACGGATATGTGTATCAGATGAATGGGATACGTTCGTGATTCGGATAGTCGTTTGGTCAAATGTACCGGAAGCCTCCATTTTCAAGTCGGAAATACCCGTAGCGTAGCTATTAATTTGTGCATTGATTTTTTTGAACTGTTGGTCAATAAACCCATAAGTTCGGTATGCATGAGATAATCCTTTTTTGGATGGATCGGTAGCTACAATGTAGGATTTTTGATACGGGTAGGCTGTTAGATTGGTGGGGACAAACGCATTCACTTCACCGGGTTGCTCTCCGGACAAATAAAGTTGCTCGAACAATATCTGTTTGATTAGAGAAGAATAATTTTGAGTGGCCCAGATTTGAGCATATTCTGCTTCCATTCCTTCCAAATCAATGGAAAGTTTTTGCATATCCGAATTCATTTCGGCTAAAGAAATACGGTAATCTTTATCAAGGCTTAAGTCTTTCAATAACTTGTAGCTCCCTTGATTGCCATCACTTGTCATGGCATAGGCTTCATTAAAATTTTCAAAAACTTCAACCCGGTAGGTTATTTTATCATTTGTGGCAGCTGGAAAATACTGGCCGGTCGGCGATAAATAGAATTGATCATGTTTGGGAATATCCTTAAAGCTTACGTTGGTGAACCCAAGTAACTTACCTGCTTGTGCTTTTTCACGTGCCCATTCGATCTCCATGCCTGCAGGCCAATCCATCCAGCTTCGAAGCCAAAACCTGGATGCATTTTTCAAAAAACGATGCATCACCAGACGCTGATCGGTGATGTCTTCGGTAGTCGTAATCGTCGATTGGGTTCCCGAAATTTCTGTACTACCAAGAAGTTTGCCCTCAGCAGTTGTGATAAAGAAAAAATCTCCTTCAGCAGGTTTATAGCTTTCAGGTACGGTGATGGTGAGTAGTGCGGTTTGCTGAGTTTCGCTTGTTGCGTCGTCCAGTGTGTCATTCACATCATCTGAACATCCCATTAAGAAAATTAGAATGCAGAAAACAATAGCGTATTTGTTCATAGTTAACGATGGTGTTCACTTGTTTTAAAATCCGCCGCAATATACCTCTTGTCTTCTCACTGACAACCTACAAACTGGTGATTTGAATTGGTTTTTATACAAAATACCCAAAAGAGGGCAGTAACATCCAGCTACTGAATCATCCTTAAAGGAAGGAATAAAACTAATTCAGAAGCTATGCTCAGAATAGAAACGTGACTTTATCCACCCTAGGAATATTCGTTACCTTGAATTAGTTGTATTGCGATGTTTTGTTATTGATGTCAGCAGAATTATTAAACGCGTTACTTACTGGCGAAGTCGCTGGAATTAAAATGAACTTTGCTGATATCGGGTATGATTATGGAAATTTCGATTGCGATGGTTTTGCTATCCAGAGTTTTAAAACACCAGGCCAATCGTATAGCTAATGTAATTGCTGGTTTGATTAAAACACTCATCATGATCGGAACACTGTTTATAGGTGGACCTGGCTATCCTTACCTGTTTTTTGCAACGATGGAAATAGGAACAACTTTATTCATCGTCTGGTATGCATGGACCTGGATCTAATCTGATGACGGAGTGGCATTCGACTTAGCTTTGTAATCGACCTCAGGTTAATAAGGGTTAAAGGAGTTTTTTTCTAAACAATATGTTAACGACTTACTCAACGAGGGGCAGGTAAAGATTCATTTGGTAAATTCGAGCAACACCAAACGTTCTATCCTTGAGGCACTCGACCATCCTTTTTCTTACGATCATTCTATTAACAGCATGCGAAAGTAACGTACAGGATCATCCCATATTTAGCTTCTATCCTCCAAGGTCCGTATTTGAAAAAGGATATGTAAGCAAATATTATCAGCACTACTATCCTGCCAATGCCAATAAAGACGCAATTACAAAGATTGAGTACACCAAATACCTCCAGACAGCTGATGACCGATACCGGACCGAAACCTATAATGCGGGTTTTGAATTGGAGACGGTAAGGCATTATTTGATACAAGGTGACACGGTACTCATGGAAAAAAGCTACGAAATAGACAGGTCGAACCCGGAAGATACGACGATTACGACCATTCTTTCAGGCACCACCTCGGTCTGGAATGGAGAAATGAAGGAGCCTTTTCAGGTTCGTTACACCTACGATGATATCGCGTATGCCTACAAGGAACTTCAGGTCTCGGTGAAGGATAGCATCATGATGGAGAAGCCTGCAAAAGTTTTCGTTAATACATGGGAGTACGTGGATCTTGAAACAGACTCTGTGATCAGACAGGGGTCTTCGAGAAGTTTTTATGTTCAGGACATTGGTTTTTTTAGTCAAAACCGGAAAACTTCTGATTTTAGTCTGGAAGTAGAGCTCATTGAGCAGATGCCCTTGGGTGAGTTTGAAAAAAGAGCGGATCATGAACAGCATCGTGTCGCATGGATTGACCCACAAGAAACACTCAGTGAAGATACGGATTTTACCCTTTGTGGACACGAAAAAGACATCGCCGACTACTATAACTCGACGCCCGATGGTCGGTACCTTCATGGCAAATATGCCCTGTTGGACACCGTCTATGGGCACCTTGACCCATCAAAGCTGACGGGTCAGGATGGGTCGCTTGTTTTTCGATTTGTTGTAAACTGCGAAGGAAGGCCGGGAAGATTTATTGCCGAAGGGTACGATGCAGGTTATCAGAAAGTAGAATTTCAGCAGGAGACGATCGACCACTTGTTTGAAATTGTAAAAAAATTGAAAGAGTGGCGACCGGTCGTCATTCGGGAGGAGGCACGTGATGCTTATTTTTATCTCAACATTAAAATTGAAAAAGGTGAAATCATCGATATACTGCCTTAGCCTTTCACTCGTGCTAGGTATATCTTCCTGTTCAGAGCCGAGAGATTGGTATAAAAAGGAGTTTTCAGAAGAAATGCGAATCCAGTATGCGCCACAGGTAAGAGAAGGCCGTGCTTACTTCTATCAGGGGAGTGTACCGGAGCAATTTCAAGTTAAAGAGTCCCTGATGATGGATTCTACCGATGCGGATACCTGGAGGGAGATGGGTACAGCCAGAGTAAAGCGGGGTATTCTTGATGAAATGTACTACTACTACAACGAAGCGGTAAAGAGAAAACCAGAAAAATGGGCGGGTTTTAGAGGGTATCTGTACCTCTACTTCTATCGTGATTTTCCTCGTGCAATCGCTGACTTTAACCATGGAGATCAGGTCGCTGGCGAAGTGCAATACTCACAAGGACAGAGCCATGACTACATGCGTGGGATTTGCTACTATGGACTGAAAGATTACCATTCAGCAATCCATGCGTTGGACCAATACATTACAAAAATCACGGAGAAAGACGGTGAGAAGTGGGTGGACGTGTATGCATTTCTTTACAAGGGGCTTTCATTGATGAAGTTAAAACGGTTTGATGAAGCACTAAGTGAGTTTGACAACGTGTCGAAGTACGACCCTAAACTCTCAGATGCTTACTACCATAAGGCAAAAATTTATGCTTCTTTTCGAGCATTTGAAAAGGCCAAAGACCTTCTGGACAAAGCAAGAACGCATTTCAATAAAGGGTACTATCACCAAAGACCATACGTAGAAGTGCTGGAGCAGCTCTACATACAAGACATAGAAAACCTACACAGTAAAATCCAGGAGCTGATCATTAGCGTTGTATAACCTTCTTATTTTTCGTTGTGCTGAATGGGTACTTCAGTAGCATTACCGTAGTTAAGAGGTATACAAACCAAAATAGGTCGTTACGCGGGATGTGCTGGGTTGTGGGATCATCACTTTTTCTGCGTGTCGGTCAATAAATCGTACGTTATTTACCCCAGGTTTTTGTCTGACAAGTCTTGACAAGATACTGACCAAAATGTGATACAAATGAGTTTTGATTTATATTAGCAGGTAACTCAATGAAATAATTGGGAAACATCGAAACCAGCTTAATCGATATGCTAAAAAATCACATTAGGGTTGCCTCGCGCAATCTTATCAAACATAAATTTTTTTCTACACTCAACATCGGGGGGCTCTCTGTCGGGCTTACATGTTTTATGTTGGTGTTGTTGTACTGGTTTCATGAGACGTCATATGAGTCCTTTCGAAAAGACGCTGAACGTATCTACCGAGTTGATATACATAAAAACTACGGCGGTGTCCTTTCTGCCTCAGCTGAAATAGGGCAGGGAACTGCACCTGTTCTTTTGAGTGACTTTCCTGAAGTAGAAGAAGTGGTACGTTTGAGAGAGACCGGAAATTGGCTGGTTAAAGCGGAAGACAATCCTGAAACGTTTAAACTGACCGAGGCCATTCTGGCAGATACGAATGTATTTCATTTCTTTGATATTCCTCTCGTTTACGGAGATCCACACAATTCCCTCAAAAATCCCCGAACGATTGCATTGAACCATACCACTGCAAAAAAGCTATTTGGAAATCGAAACCCGGTAGGCGAGACGGTGGTCATAGACAATACCGATAGCTATCAGGTAGATGCTGTCTATGAAGACTTACCGTCCAAATCTCACTTCAGGCACCAGATGATGATCTCTTTGCCTACTTTTAAATGGACGAGCAGAAACTACTGGTTGTCTTTACGATTCTACACGTATTTAAAGCTTAGGGAAGGGGCGTCACCAGCTTCTGTTGAAGAAAGGTTTCCCCAAATGGTCAAAAAATACTGTGCCCCCGATGTGAGGAAATTCTTTCAGGTAAGCATGGAAGAGTTTGAAAAATCGGGCAATAAAATCAACTACCATCTTCTTCCTTTAGGTGATGTTTATTTCAAGTCCAATGAAACAGGTAGCCTGGGTAAAACCGGAAACATCAAGTACCTCTATTATTTTCTTGCGGTAGCCTTGTTCATTCTTATTTTGGCTTGTGTAAATTTTATTAACCTCTCTACCGCTCGTGCTTCCAACCGGGCAAAGGAAGTGGGTGTAAGAAAAACAATGGGGGCTTACAGGAGGCAAATTGTCAATCAGTTTATGGCTGAATCTATTTTGACGGCTATGGTCTCTTTTGTGCTGGCGATTCCCCTCACCATTGTTGCATTGTATTGCTACAACTATGTCTTTGATATAGAGCTGTCCGTCCTTGACCTGTTGTCTCCGAGGTTCGTGTTTTCAATGCTGGCCATCACACTTTTGGCGGGAATCTTAGCGGGAGCTTATCCGGCTTTTTACCTTTCGGTATTTAAGCCGACGGAAGTATTAAAAGGGAGCTTTTTGAAAGGACTGAAGCGGGCCAGTATCATTAATGGGCTTGTTGTGCTTCAGTTTTCCATATCCATCATCATGATCGTGGGCACATTGGTGGTGTTTGACCAACTTTCCTACATACAAAATAAACAGTTGGGCTACGAAAAGGACCAGACGTTTATGATTCATGATGCCTGGTCACTGTGGGATAAACTGGATGCTTTTGAAGCAGAAGTACTTAAAAAATCCTCCATTCAACATCTTGCATATACGAACTTTTTACCGGTCGAAGGTACCTACAGAACTTCCTCTCACTTCTTCAAAAATCCCAGTAGAGAGGATGTCATAAGATTTAGTACTACCCGGGTTGGTTATGGTTTTTTTAAAGCGATGGGCATAGAATTTATCTCTGGCAGGCCATTTTCAAAGGCCATAGCATCAGATTCATTGAAGGCAATCATTATCAATGAAACAGCAGCCAAAGCTCTGGGGTATGAAAATCCCCTGAATGAAAAAATTTACCAATTCACCAGCAAGAAAGACGAAGCGACCATGCATACGTATCACATTATCGGTGTGGTAAAAGATTTTCATTTTAATTCGTTTAAAGAAAACATCAAGCCGCTATTTTTCGAGTTAAACGTAAGCAAAATTCCAAAGTATGCCCTTATCAGGTCACATACGGAAAATTTGCGGGAGTCGCTGGCATTTGTATAAAAGACCTGGGAACGACTCGCTCCGGGACAACCGTTTGATTATAGGTTCATAAGTGAGGAGTTTGACAACATGTACCAGTACGAGAAGCAGACGGGGCAGGTCTTTTTGGTTTTTGCTAACCTTGCCGTTTTCATCGCCTGCTTAGGGCTGTTTGGGCTGTCTACTTTCATTGCCTCGCAAAAAATCAAAGAGATAGGCATCAGGAAAGTATTAGGTGCATCAGAAACCAGTATTGTGCTGTTGCTTTCTAAGAGCTTTGCCAAACTCGTCCTTATTTCATGCCTGATCGGTTTGCCAGTAGCATACCTTACCATGGAGCAGTGGTTGGAAAACTTTGCCTACCGCACCACACTAAAAACTTCTCTTTTTGTCCTTGCAGGAACCATTTCCCTCTTTATAGCGGCTGCCACGATAGGGATACAAGCCTGGAGGGCTTCAAAGCTTAATCCTGCTACTTCACTTAAGCAGGACTAATTCCGCTTTACTGGAATTTCCAGTTTGGTCGTATGATCATTAGGTGTCTAAATAAGACGTCTCAATGGCTCATTTAGCCGCTTAACTTCATTGCATCTAAGGCATCACTGGTACTTCCTAAATGATAAATACTGGAGAGATCCAGGACCAATAAGGATAAAAGGTAAAGTTGGGTTGCCATAGCGAGTTATCCATCTCAAATGATCCAGCTTTTCATCTTTTATGTCTGTTGTTTCAGTAGCTATTTCAGTATTGAAAAAACAGATGATTTGTTACCGCCTGTTTCATTTTACATACAACTGAAGTTGTGATAAAAAAAACGATTGAACTAGTTCAATATCTAACTAATAACGGTATGTAATTGATATTACAAATAACTCAATTATGTAATTTTGAAATATATCTTTATTAATAACGGTTTTATTTAGCTATTTAAAACACTAATCCAATAATTTTTTAAAATCTTAAACAATTCATGAAAAAGACAACATTATTGCTGGTAATGATCCATTTGGGTATTGGATCGCTTTTTTCTCAAAGTCATTACTATTGGTTTGATGGGAGAAAAATACCGCTCATTATAAATGAAAAGAAAGAATACGTTCTGATTGCTGATGGCAATAAATCTCGTTATCAAGACCATTTATCCAGGGTATCATCAGGAGTCAAAATAGAGGAATCTTTCGACCAGTATGAGTATCGGTTTTTAACTCCGTTTGAGGATAACTCTGAGGGTAAGAATAAATCCATGATCGTGACGACTAAAGCGCCTCTGAAGGATCATGCATTGATTAAATACCATGGTCCAACATTTTTAACAAGTGATGGGGAAGAAGTGGTTCTTACCAATCACTTTTATGTGGAGCTAAAGCGTATGTCCGACCTGGCGCGCTTAAAATCGATGGCATCAAAAAATAAGGCGATCATTCTGGGACAGAACCCGGTGATCGAAGAGTTGTTTCTATTATCGGCTTCCGGTTCTGGAAAAACTTCCCTGGAATTGGCCAATGAATTTTATGAAACCGGTCACTTTACCATGACCGAACCAGAAGCACTAGTAAAATTTCAGTCACATAGCGGTACAAATGACCCAAGGTTTGGGGATCAATGGAACCTGGAAAATACCAACCAAAACATTGGTACACCAGGAGTAGATATTAATTTTTGTGGAGTGCATGATTATGCCACCGGAGAGGGTGTAGGTGTCGTGGTGATGGATGAAGGCATGGAGACCGACCATCCGGATTTGAACAACGTCATCAGTCAGGGAAGCATCGGCGGGATACCATTCGTAACAGGAGATCATGGAATGGCGTGTGCGGGTATAATAGGTGCTCAGGCGAACAATGCGATTGGATTTGCCGGAATTGCACCGGATTGTGATTTGCGCTCTTATGCCCTCAACCTTTCGGGAGACATACAAGGGACGCCTCCATGGGATGTGGCAACGATGATGGACCACGCCTGGCAAAACCATCAGGCAGACATCATCTCCAATTCATGGTCCACGATCAGCTTTTTTGCAGGCTCGTTAGTGGCGTCTATCCGAAGGGCGATGACCCAGGGAAGAAATGGATTGGGAACGGTCGTCGTGTTTTCTGCCGGTAATAATGACACAGACGGGGTGAGCTTTCCTTCAGGAAGCGACAGCAGGATTTTAACTATTGGGGCCATGTCTCCTTGTGGAGAGCGGAAATCGCCTACGTCTTGTGACGGAGAAGGTTGGTGGGGAAGTAATTTTGGTTCGAGTATCGACGTAGTTGCTCCTGGTACCAAGATTACCACAACGGACCTAAATCAAGGATACATCAATAATTTTAACGGCACGTCTTCTGCATGTCCTCACGTTTCTGGTTTAGCAGCTTTGCTAATAGAGGTAGATCCAACACTCACGCTGGCAGAAATTACGGAAATCATCGAAAGTACGGCACAAAAAGTAGGAGGATACAATTACACCACTACTTCTGGTAGACCAAATGGTACGTGGCATAATGAAATGGGGTACGGGCTAATTGATGCGACCGCAGCGGTATTAAAAGCATCCGGAGGATTACTTAGCCAGTTTGGTGTGCCTCGTGCTTCTGCGATACCTACTGGATTTAGAAAATTCAGTAACGTACATACCATCGGTACGAATGGCCCTGATTTAAGTAACGTGTTTAACTCTGTCTTTAACTGGTGGGGAAATAGCTCAAACCCTAACGGATTGTATCAATTTACTTTGGAAACCCTTAATGGAACTCCCAGGCATTTTACGGAAATCACACAATACGCTACGTATAGCCTGGCAGGACCAAATCCTGAAATTTCCATTAACTCAGCTATTGGGTTTTCGGGCCTGGCAGGAGATTATTGGGTCAATCTCGATGGGGATAATCTGGTTTTAGTGGAAAAAAGCGGGGAGTACGCCTTGTATTTCTCTACTTCAGGTACACCCCCTGTCGCAGCGGCAGCGGATTTACTAATAGACCTGCCAACTACTGAACAAACGTCGTATGCGTTTCCCAATCCATTTAGCTTAGAGGCTACGCTGAATCTTCCAAAGATGGAAGAACCTTTAACGGTGAAGATTTATAACAGTGTGGGAAATTTAATTGAAACGTTCAGTACGTCTGATGCAAAGGCGGCAATCGGGATCAATTATCCACCGGGTCTTTATCATGTGGAACTAATGAATGCCAATTTCTTTGACAGGCAAACG
>JBCCXH010000102.1:0-12976 GCA_039192005.1 Bacteroidota bacterium | reverse complement strand
TTTTCGTATTAACCGCCGTAGGAAAGCTCTTCACCGCTTCGTTAAAAGATGCACTCGAAAATCCTGCATTTAAACTTTTCTTTCTACCTATAGACATAAAGATCAGGTTTGATATTCAGACAAGAATAGAAGGAGTGGTCAATGAAATAGCTGTTTTAGTAGCAGGTGCAGCACAAATCGGGCTAGGGTTGCTGGCCTTCTTCCAGTTGATTCATTATTCCTACTTTATCTTGTTTTTGGCAGGTGGCGTCATCTATTTGTCTACCCGGCTATTTGAAGAATACAAAAAAACGCTCAAAGAGACGCTCGAAAATCAAAAACAAGGGCTAAAAGGAGAAGGGAAAAGGAATGAAAGAAATACGCTTGCCATTTTGAAAAGTGATGTAAGAAGCAAAAACCCCACTCATGTTATCAATGCATTAAAGATCTTTGAAAAGCTCGAACCTATTGAGTTTGAGTATGTTTTGTTGGATTTATTGAACGTGAGACAGCCTCAGTTAAGGGCGTATGCATACCAAAAGCTTGGGGAGAGATTATGCTGGGAGGCTTTGGAGATAGTAGAAAAAGACATCAAATCTGAAGGAAATAAGACGGTAATAGTTATTGCCGAGAAAACATTGAGAAAACTAAAAAAAGCTTCGGAGTTTTCCATGAACGATGTCAGCATCAAAAAATTGGTACGTTCCACCGAAGCTTTGGATCGGATACGAGCCGCTCGCTTGTTGGTAAAAGTTCCGGAGGATAGGTATTTGTCTTATTTGGTTGAATTATTGCGGGACATCAATACAGAGGTACGTTCGGCAGCAATCATCACTGCCGGAAAATTGAGAAGGCCGGAGTTGTGGGCCATTTTGATTGAAAACCTTCACCTTTCTACCTACGGAAACGTGGCAATGTCTGCACTGAAATCGGCAGGTGAAAGCGTTTTTCATACCATTGATACCGCTTTTTATAAAACGGGGCAATATCAATCCACCATGGTGCGAATTCTTCAGGTAATCGGTAGAATTGGCAGCAGGGGTGCAACCGACCTCCTCTGGAAAAAGATCGATTTTCCAGACCGTAAGATAGTCTCACAGTTGCTGCTGTCACTCAGCTACATAGGGTTTGCTGCCAGGGAATTTCAGGCATCTAGAATTAAAATAGCGATCGAGTCAGAGATCGGTGACATTGCCTGGAATATAAAGTCTACCATGGACATTCCTATGGATAACGACATTGATGTGATGATCAGGGAGGCAATGATTGAGGAGGATAAAAAGAACTACGATAATATTTTTACGCTCCTGGGAATGATTTACGATACCCAAAGCGTGTCCCTTGCCAGGGAAAACATTCTGAACGGAACAACGGAAAGCATCACGTTTGCCGTGGAAATGATGGATATCTTTATTGAGGAAGAGTTGAAGCCAAAGTTGCTACCGGTAATGGACGAATTGAAAGTAGGCGAGCGACTGGCAAAGCTTCAGAACTACTATCCACCTGAATTTTTCGACTCCTATCAAGATCTTCTACTGCAAATAATTAACAGAGACTACAATAGGATAAACAGGTATACGAAAGCATTGGCGATGTATCGTTTTAGCCATCTGAGTGATCGCGTAACCAATGATATCATAGCTAATCTTTTCAACTCGGATACGCTACTTCTGCAAACCGCTGCTTATGTGATATACTCAATGGATAAGGAAGCCTACTATACGCACACCAAACGCTTGAGGCCGGTAGTGAAAAAGGAGTTGGATAAAGCCATTTTACCTCCAGTGTTTAGAGGAGAAGACGAAGCGTATCATCAAAAATTGCTTTTAATAGAGCGTGTCATACTCCTTAAAAGCCTGCCTCTGTTTAAAGGCATACCCGGAGAGTTGATCACCCACCTTGCCGAGTGCTTTGACGAAGAAAAAATAAACATGGGAGCCGTTGTGATTCAGGAAGGAGAAAGAGGAATGAAGCCGCTGTATGTGGTGGTAGACGGTGTTATTGATTTATACAAAGGAGATGAAAAGATAGATGAAATGACTAAAGGAGGAGTATTTGGAGAGCGAAACCTGAGTGGAAATGAAACGCAGGATTTTACTGCATTGGCTAGAAGTGAGGCGACACTCTTATTTATAAGAAAAGAAGAACTCCTCAATTTGATGTCTAATCACATAGATATTTTGGATTGCTGGCTAAAAATATTAAACAATAAAAAAGAGCGTGAAATTGAGAAAACTGCCGACACTCTTTTTATTTAAAAAGAGAAATGATTTTCATATTTTGAAAAATAAATGTTCCCTAATTCACCAAACTCAAGTGATTAATGAGTGAAAACCATACCATAACACTGGTATATTCGGAAAAAGATGATGCACCTATAGAAGGAGGGTTGAAAGGATGGGTAAGCAACTTCCATAAGTTCTTGTCTACCCTGATGAACCAAATTACCAAGCAAAACCTCGAGATTCGATTGATGACAGAATCGACCTTTAGTCCGGGAGACCTGGAATCATCAAGTGTGGCCATTCTTGTTTTGTCAGATAACCTTGCTAAAAATGAGCATGTTATGAAAATACTTAACAACTATGGACAAAGGTTAAATAACAGTGAAACCTTGTTTATCGATGGCATAGCCCGGGTTTTTAAAGTACTTAAATATCCATTTGATACGGATACCTACCTGCCTGAGTTTGAAGACCTGCTGAGTTATGATTTTTACCTTGTCGATCCCTTGACAGGAGAGCCTCAGGAATTCACTCGGTTTTTCGGAAATGATGCCGAAAGAAGCTATTGGATGAAGCTTGTGGACATGGCTTATGACATCAACCATTTGTTGAACATTGGCATAAAAGCGTCGGGAGATTCTTATCATGCTGTGCCAAGGGAACAAACCGTCTATCTTGCCAGTACCGGAGTTGACATGGTTATCCAACGTGATATCATTAAGAGAGAGCTGATCAGGCACGGATACAAAGTTTTACCAGATCATTCGTTGCCAAAAGAAGAAAAGTCCCTGGATAGAATGGTGAGAGAGGATCTGGACAGGTGTAGACTTTCTATCCACTTGGTTGGAGAAGATTATGGTTATAAACCTCGTGGTTCTGAATTGTCCGTTGTAGACATTCAAAATCGAATCGCATCTGACCATACGTATCAAATGGTTGAAAAAAATAAGTCCTCGAAAGATCATGAGAAAGAACTCTTTAGCCGTTTGATTTGGGTATCTCCTGATCTGAAAAATGTGACGGAACGTCAGAAAATTTTTATTGAAGACCTGAAAAGTGATGCGGCGGCCCTGGAAGAGGCGGAAGTCTTGCAGATTACACTTCAGGAGTTGAAAACAATCATAAGAGAAGAACTGGTTACCGGAGGTAGATTTAAGAAGAAAGAGATCAAAGGCTTGATAGATAAGAAGGAGGGAGATCCATCCAAACTGATCTACCTGATTGCGGACCGACGAGATGTAAACTCAGCGGAAGAAATACAAACCTATTTAACCAAAAAAGGATTCAATGTAGTAGCTCCCAGTTACGAAGGGGATCTGGTGGACCTTAGGTATGTGCATCAGGAGAATTTGCGCAGGTGTGATGCTTCAATTATTTACTTTGGTGAGAGTACTGAGGAGTGGATACGGACTAAATTTCAGGATTTGCTCAAAGCTCCTGGATTTGGAAGAAACAAGCCAATGGTTGCAAAAGCTATTTATTTTGATGGAAAGAGAGAAGTAAATCTGGAACATTATGAAAAGAACAATACGATGATCTTAGGTAACGTTAAAGGATTTGCCCCGGAGCAGTTAGAACCTTTTATAGCTAAAATGCAAAGTGCATGAGTGAAAAAGAATTAGGTATCGAGCAATATCCTCAGGATATTGTAGATATCACCCAATTAATTAATCCCTTTCCGGGATTACGCCCATTTGGTATAGAGGAAAGTCACCTTTTCTTTGGACGTGAAGGGCAAAGTGACGAAGTGTTGGTCAAGCTTTCAGAAAATAAGTTTGTAGCCATCCTTGGAGCATCAGGAAGTGGGAAATCTTCCCTTATGTACTGTGGGCTGATACCTACTTTGTATGGAGGCTTTATGACTCAGGCCGGTTCTAACTGGAGAATCGTCGTGACTCGTCCAGGCGGTGGACCCATCGATAACCTGGCAGAATCACTGCTCCTCAGAGATAAAAACTACGCTAACCTTAATGAAGAGGATAAGTTAATCAGGAAGACGATTATCGGGACAGTCCTTCGAAGTAGTTCGCTCGGACTGGTAGAGGTGGTGAAGCAGCTAAAATCGGATGATCATCAAAACATGCTGATTCTGGTGGATCAGTTTGAAGAATTGTTCAGGTATCGAAAATTGGAGTCTGCCACATCGGACTTAGATGAATCCTCTGCATTTGTCAACTTATTGCTGGAGGCCATTCATCAATACGAAGCACAGATATACATTGCTTTGACCATGAGGTCTGATTTCATCGGAGAGTGTGCCCAATATCCGGATTTGACTCAAATGATTAATGACTCTCACTATTTGATTCCACAGATGACCAGGGATCAAAAGCGAACAGCGATAGAGGGTCCTGTTGCGGTAGGAGGTGGAAAAATAGCTCCACGTTTGACGCAACAACTGCTGAATGATGTAGGGGATAACCCGGACCAATTGCCCATTTTACAGCATGCGCTGATGAGGACCTGGTCTTACTGGACGGAAAACCGAAAAGTGGGCGAACCCATTGATTTACGGCATTACAATTCCATCGGAACCTTACGTGAAGCACTCTCACTTCATGCCAACGAAGCGTATGATTCGCTAAGTAAACGTGAAAAGGAGATCTGTGAAGTCATGTTTAAATCCCTGACAGAAAGAGGATCGGAAAATCAAGGCATCCGAAGGCCCACCAAGCTTTCTACGATTGCTTCCATTGCCGGGGTGAGTGAGGATGAAGTGGTCAGAGTGGTCGAGCGATTTAGAGAACCTGGAAGATCCCTTCTGGTGCCACCTTTTGGGGTGAGATTGGAGTCAGAGACCGTCGTAGATATCTCACACGAGAGTCTGATGAGGATATGGATACGGCTGAAAAGGTGGCTGGAAGAGGAGTCAAAGGCGGCAGAGATGTACCTGAAACTATCTGAAGCAGCAGAAAGGTATCAGGAGGGTAAGGCCGGACTATGGCAGATGCCGGACCTGCAACTCGCGCTGAACTGGAGAGAAGAAAATAAACCGACATTGGTTTGGGGGCAGCGATACAACCCCGCGTTCGAACGTACGATGGTTTTTCTGGAGACGTCAGAGAAAGCCTACCTCACAGAACAGCGAAATAAAGAGATCCTTCAGAAACGTCAGGTACGAAGGATGCGGATTACGGCAGTGGTCCTTGCGGCTGCCGCATTGGTTTCTTTGACATTTGTAATCTACGCCAACATCAAAGCAAATGAAGCGGAGGAAAACTCAAAGCTGGCTCAGGAACAGGCAGAACTGGCGCAGAAAAATGCTGAGGAGGCGAAGACTCAAACACAGAAGGCGATAGAAGCAGCTGCGGCTGCGACGGCCGCTCAGGCAGAAACGGAAGCAGCTTTGGATGAAGCCAACAAGTTAAGGGCATTGGCGGAGAAGCAAACGCAGGCGGCTCAGGCAGCCCAAAAGCAGGCCGAAGAAGCGCAGCTTGCAGCACAGAGAAGTGCAGATGAAGCCCAGCGGCAGGCGGACATTGCGAAGGAGCAGGAACAAGCAGCAAATATGGCAAGAGAGAATGCTGAACGGCTAAGGTACCAGGCGATTGCACAGTCAATGGCGATCAAGGCCAAAACCATTCTTTCAGAAGACCGAAGTCAGGCAGAGCTGAAAGCGCTGGTTGCCCGTCAGGCTTACTTGTTTTATGAGCAATACAAAGTGGAAGGAAAGGACTACAACGGAGACATTTATTCCGGTATCTACACGGCTTTGCAGGGATTGTACAAAATCAGAGCGTTGGAAGAAGGGTATTCCGACTACCAGTACATTGGAGATTCCACCCTAAACTTTTACAGTAAACCTGTAGATCCGTATGCGTTGAATACGGAAATAGGGGTAAGGTCGGTCGCTTATTCCAAAGATGGAAAGAGCTTCTATACCGCAGGAAGTGATGGAGAGGTTTTGAAGTGGGATGTAAAGACCAGGAGGTTTACCCAGATATTTAAGCGGCCGGATGTGGAGGTGGCCCGTGTGGTCAATATTAGTGACGATGAAAGGTACCTTGCATTAGGAACACAAGACGATAATATCCTGATTTTCAATGCGAAAAACCCGGGTGAACCGACAAAAATTGAAGGGCACATTGGAGGAACTGTATTTGATCTGGTCTTTTTGCCTGATAACTCCGGATTTATATCGGTCGGGGCCGATAACCGCATTCTTAGAAGCGATTTCAAAACATCTGAAGAGTTGGCCGTCGTCTCTTCCGCAGTAAAAAGCTTGGCCTTATCCCCGGATGCCAAGGTGTTGATTGGTGGCTCTGTGGATGGAAATGCCTATAAATGGAACTTGTTAAACATAGGAGAAGGTGCCACCACGATCAAAAGAAAATCATCTTCACCTGTGACGGCCGTTCGGTTTAGCGGGGACGGAAAGTTTTTGGCAATTGGAGACAACAACGGTGCCATTATTTATTACAACTTTCAGTTTTCAACGCAGGTGGGACCAACGCTCACCGGGTTTAGAGCACCGGTTACGGATATAGAATTCAGCCCGGATGATCGGCTGCTTCTTGCAACGTCTTCCAATAAGCAGGTACGGCTTTGGGACACCCGAAACATATTCGACCTGCCCATTGTTCTTTCTGACTACTCCGGACTGAGAGAAGCCGGATGGGTGTACGATGCGAGTTTTAGCCCCAATGGCGACTACTTCCTCACCGCTGCCGGAGACGGCAATGTCAGAAGGTATCCACTTACCGCCCATGCCATGGCGGAAGAGATTTGCAGTCATATTCAGCTTGGAAACATGAACAGGAATGAGTGGCGACAGTACGTAGGAGAGCCGGACGATATCCCAATTGTTGAAACTTGTGAAGGAAAAGGAACAAGAGAAGAAGACTAACTAATGAGACTACTAATCACCTGTAATTTTATCGCACTCTTTTCCTACGCTTTTGCACAAACAGCCACGTGTAGTAGGGAGTTGGATCGGGCAGAAGAAGCTTTCGATCAGGGAAGGCTTCTTGACGTCATCAATAACACCCGATTTATGGAGTGTTTCAATGACTTTTCGAAAGAAGAGAAGATCCGGGCAAATAAGCTGTTGACAAAAACGTACATATTTACCGACAACACGGTAGAGGCGGAAAGATCGCTTCTTAAATTGCTAGCTGTAGACCCTGAACATATCCTGGCAAGAGATGATCCATCTGAGCTTCATTTCCTCTACAGCCAATTTAAAACCGAACCGATCTTTCGTGTGGGCCTTCGGATAGGAGTAAATAAGTCCATCCCTGTTGTCTTACAAGAGTTTAACACATTCCCCGGAGGTCAAAAGTTGTACAATCAGAGTGGAAGCAATACAGGGTTGGGGACTGGTCTGACCATCGAGGCACTCATAGAAAGGCACATTAAAAACGGAATAGAAGTAGTGGTTGGGCCTCAATTGAGAACCGCCAGATATGAGGTAGAGGGAGCTTTCAGCGGCCTGCAATACCTGGTGAAAAACCAGAGCCAAATGTTGCGTATTCCACTTTTAGGGAGGTACAACTGGTGGTACGATCGTAGAGATAATGAAAACAACAGGACCAAGTTTATCCCATATGCCTTTGCGGGGGCCTCTTTTGATTTTTTACTCAATGCCAAATACATCGACACCAACCGGACAGGAGGGACGACCTTCACACTTCCTGAGAGTAACAGCAGCCTGTCTAGTCTCGACCAGGTAGTAACAACCAATGTCTCGCTTCTTATCGGAGCCGGATTTAAATACCGTGTGTCCAAAGTTCATTTTCTTACGTTTGAGTTGCGGTACGACAATGCGTTGTTCAATTACATCAATACGGATAATAGAAATGCCAATCCGGTGGTTATTTCAGATATTGGGCACGTGGAAGATGACTTAACCCTAAACACAATTTCAGTGACGGTCGGATATACCTACTCCATATATAAGCCGACGAAGCGTAAGCAATACAGATAATATTTATGAAGAACTTCTTCTTATCATCACTATTTATTTTGTCAATAATAACAAGTTGTCAGATTGAGGATGAAAACTCCCCTCAACCGATTGACAATTTTATTAAGTACTACGGAGAGCCCGAGACCTCTTATGTCCTGGCAGACATAGAAGTTTTGTACAATGAAATGGGAACCGTGGAAAATTTCTTTTTGCTGGGATCTCGTATCATTGAAGACTCTTCAGACCTGTATCTTGTCAAAACAGATGCCAATGGCATTCAAATCAGTGACGCGACCTTTTCCTTTTACGATCCCTCTTTTGGTAATAGCGTAGACGTAGCCAAGAAGCTAAAACTATCAGGAGACAGCTTGTTGGTTTTAGGAAATACATCGTTTAGGTCTTCAACTAACAATTTGTTAAATGGAATCATCTGGACGCTGCTGGATACCGAGCTGCTTCCCATTCTCCCTTTCCCGAGTGGGAATACCCTGGATACGATTGTCATTGATACAACGAGTGCCGGACGAGGGATACGTGGAAACGATATTGTAAAAACCCGTGATGGGAACTTTGTGGTCGTAGGAAACGCAGACGATCTTTCGTCTGGTCAGGAACATTTCAGACTTAAATTAGATGCCGCTAACCCGGATGTCAAAATATGGAACCGTCCTACCGAACCTTCGACAGTGGATGACCTGGTCCGTGTTTTCGAAAAATCGGATGGCTCTTTGGTGTTTTTCGGTAATACCACGAACCCCGGATTTGATGATGGAAAAGGGGGAGTGAATGTGATATGGATTTCTGCAAACGAAGATGGAGGTGTAAATGGCGGCAAGAGTCACGGAATCACCGTTGGTACCAATAGAAATGCAAATGACGTCTTAATGGATGCCATTGAAAAACCCGGAGGCTACGCCGTTACAGGTACTTCCAACTCAGGAGGAAACGAGTTTGCATTTGTGATGAATATGTCTTCCCTGGGTGACCTGATCAGTGGAGATACTTTAACAAGTATATTTAGAAATGGTGGCAATCCTTTAAACACTAATGGAGCGGCTTTGACAAGAGATGCTAACAATGATTTCATTGTTGTGGGAAGGTATGTGGACTTTAGACCGGATAATCAGGAAATCATTTCCACCTCTTTTGATCGGGCGGGTGAAGCCATGTTTATTCGGACAGAGCAGGATGCAAGCCCGGTAGAGGGGTTTGAAACCAATTATGGCCTGGAGTCGGGCGATGACATTGCATCTGCAGTCGTAACATTGGAAGATGGAAAGATTGTAGTCGGTGCAACGATCGATTTTGGAGGAGGTGTGACGCTGATGAGTCTAATTAAACTTAACGATACCGGAAGGTTAGACGAGGAGTAGGAGGGCGATGTGCCCTTCGAAGCAAATTCGCCTAACCTTATCATGTTGGCAATGGGTCTTTCAGGGTTCATCCTGAAACTCTTCATGACCTTTAGTTACAATTTTTAACAGGATGTAACCGACAATAGCCGCAGTTAAGGAACCAATAATGATTCCCACTTTTGCTGAATTGATGATGTGCGACTCTCCGTAAAAGGCCAGCGTATCAATAAAGATTGACATCGTAAAACCAATCCCCGCTACTGCAGATATTCCAAGGATTTGTTTGAAATTCACTCCGTTTGGTAGCTCAGTAATCTTGAGCCTTTCGCCTAAATATGAAAATGCTGCAACACCGACAAACTTTCCTACAAATAGACTAATGGCGATGTTGACAATCAAAGGAACATTAAAATCCTGGTCCAGGGCAATCACTACTCCGGCATTAGCAAAGGCAAAAACAGGAAGAATGAAAAAAGCCACCATACCATGTAGTTTGTGTTCAAGGTGCTGCAAAGGCGAGCGAACCTCAAAGCTTAAACCATCCAGGTGATCAATACATCTGATTTCATCTTTCGTCAGCAGGTGCCGCTCATCGTCATCGTTAACACTCACGAGTTGCTTCGAAATGTTGCTGAGGTGATCCGAAAATAGTTTTACGTTCAACCTCCTCTTCAATGGAATCGTGAAGGCCAACAGGACTCCTGCAATCGTGGGGTGGACACCCGACTTGAGAAACAAAAACCAAATGACAATGGCCAGTACAATCCCCACGGCAAATGAGTACCTTCTTAGGTAGTAAAGAAGCCCTAAAAACCCAATGAGAATGAGGCCATACAGTATATATAGCCAACTTACATTGACACTGTAAAAAACAGCAATAACGATCACTGCTGCTATGTCGTCAATGATAGCAAAAGCCGTCAGGAATACCTTAAGGCTGAGCGGGATGCGTTTTCCCAATGCACTTAAGAGCGCCAGGGCAAAGGCGATGTCCGTAGCCATAGGAATTCCCCAGCCTTTTTCAGTTTCAGGGTTTTGATTTAGAATGAGGTACAGGCCAACCGGTACCAATACGCCCCCCAATGCCGCGACGAACGGAAAAGCGGCTTTTTTCAATGAGTTTATCTCACCAATGAGAAGCTCTCTTTTTAGTTCAAGACCAATGACAAAGAAGAAGACGGACATCAACCCGTCGTTTATCCAAAGAATTAACGGTTTTTTTAGTTCAAAATGCTGGAATGAGACTCCAATCTTCTTTTGCCACAAGGACTCATAGAGCTCGTTGTATGGCGAGTTAGCCCACAGGAGTGCGATGATGGTAGCGCCAAACAGCAAGATACCGGCTAAGCTCTCCGCTCTAACAAACTTTTGAAATGGAGTCAATAATAGCTTCTTTATCATAAGTCTTATTCAACAATCTATTGTGATAAATTTTATAAATGGGTGGGTTGATTTAGTTTCTTGATGGCCTTATTTAAAGCCAATACCCTGGCTATTTCCTCAGGACCATAAAACTAATAAATCCTCTGCCGGACGCTTTTAGTTCGGTAGCATTAATGGAAATCTTAAACCTCCCTGACTTAATAGGAGCTAGTTTCAAAGATTTACCGGTCAGCTCGTCCGTTGAAGTTAAGTTCTCTAAAGTCGCCTTTCGAGAAGGCTTTACCTGTAAGGTTATTTTTGGGATGTTTCTATCCCCAAGTGCAACGATAACGTACGTATAGTCACTGCTCAGCTTGATATTGACGTCTTGGGAAGCGTGTGCTTCATCAAACTCAGTAATGATTTGCGATCTGAATTCATAGCCTTCGTTTTCAAGAGACTCAAGTAATTTCAGGTTATTTTTTTGTAGCCCATCAATCGGCGTTTGAGCATGAGAAGTAGATAAAATAGTAAATAGCGCACATAGGAATAGGATTGATCTCATAAATATTGTTTTAGTTAAGAAGTTCAGTGTAAATAATTTGTAACCCATTTATCCATTTCAGAAAAAGTGAGTTAAACGTTGATGTGTTCAAAAATATTCGAGTAGGTAGTCCTGGTTAAAAACAGTGTTTTCGACTGCAATAGACCGTAAGTTTCATGGTATAAATCATTCATGGACGGGTGAATTTGATTGTTGGAGATCCATTAAACTGCCGGAAGGCATGAATTTTAGATAGGTTTTGCATATGCTGCTTACGGAAGGATATACAACCGGGTATTCGCATAAGAAAGTACCATAAGCTTAAGGTATTGATACTACTTCGGTGAAATTTCATCTTACCGTTTTCTTACTGAAAATCGTTGCATAAGGTTATTGCATTTGCACAATTTATTCATTGAAATAGTTAATCAATAACATTAACAATCCTTATTGATTGATGAATCATCCATTCTCATGAGCTTTTGATTTTTGCTTCACATAGATCAGACTTTATACATGATGGTAGTCAGGATTGTAACATCCATTGCTAAAAGAACCGATGATGCGGGTTGTCTAACTAGGCTCTGCTGAGAAAGTCCCGGACTGGGCGTCGCCGACTGGGCGTCTCAAGTATGTCAGACCTGCTTGCTGCAGGCAAGTACGCGGCAGCCGAGGTGAAGTCGTATTCATATACATCGATCCTCGGCAAACAAAGTAGATGATATGCTTGAGGCTAACGTTTCAAATGATTACAAAGTGATCATTTGAACTATTTAATTCACAGAAAATGAGACTACTCTTTAAAAAACTTGGCACCAATTGAAAAACACATTTCAAAAAGTCTTGGTTAGTAGTGCAATTATGTGCCGTAAATATTGATAAAAGTGTTTCTCAGCAGAGCCTAACTAACCATTAGGTGAAAACCCAATGGATTGAGATGAAAAAAGCCGTTTGAAAAATATTTCAAACGGCTTTTTAACTTAATGTCTTATTGATTATTCACTTGGGGGCATGATGACCGCATCAATCACGTGAACTACTCCATTAGCTGCCTCTATGTCAGCCGAAAGTACATTCGCGTTATTGATTTTTACTCCACCTTCAGTACTTACCTCAATTCGATCAGTACTTACCGTTTCAGCAGTCATACCATCTGATAAATCAGTTGACATCACCTTTCCGGCTACCACGTGATACGTAAGAATCTTTACTAATTGCTCTTTATTTTCAGGCTTCAATAAATCATCCAGCGTTCCTTCAGGAAGTGCTGAGAATGCCTCATTTGTAGGAGCGAATACCGTGAAAGGGCCTTCTCCTTTGAGTGTTTCTAATAATTCTCCGGCTTGTACGGCCGTCACCAATGTAGATAGTGTTGCGGTCTCTCCGGCAATATCTACAATATCTCGGGATGCTTCCGCAATCGTCTCTTCTATTTCATCCTCCTCGCTTTTAGGAGTAGTGTTGCTTTCAACTGAGCTGGTTTCCTCTGCTTTTTTGTCAGATCCACCTCCACAGCTGAAGTTAAAAATTAATACTGCTACAAATAGATAGTTTAGTCTTTTCATGGTTTGGTTCTTGTTTAAATGACTTATATGAAAGTTAT
>JBCCXH010000101.1:0-12978 GCA_039192005.1 Bacteroidota bacterium | reverse complement strand
TGGACACTTTTCCATTCATATAAGCATACTAACAACTCAACATGAAGAGAAAACTAATCATCATAGGGTCCTCATTGGGCATACTTGTGTTTGCATTTTTACTCGCAGGTTTTTTCGCAGGTAAAAAAAAGGAGCCTGAAAAAAAGAAACCTGTTGCTCAACGCAAAGTGGTACAGACTAAGTCTGTTAGATACGAAAATATCCAGACGGAGATCATTGCTTATGGAAGAGTGGAAACTGCCCAATCACTGGCACTTTTATCAGAAGTATCTGGTAGAATGTTTCAGGGAAAAGTGCGGCTAAAAGAGGGACAACGATTCAGAAAAGGTACGCTTTTGTTTTTTATAGACGATGAAGAGGCTTCACTTAATCTAAAGTCCAATAAGAGTAATTTCTTAAGGGATTTGGCAGGAATCTTACCAGACTTGAAAGTTGATTTTAATGAAAATTACGAAGCATGGCAGCAGTACTTTAATTCGCTCGCCATCGACGAAGCATTTGATGATTTACCTGAAGTGAAATCTGAAAAAGAGAAAACTTTTTTGGCTACAAAAGGAATTTTTTCCTCTTTCTATTCGATCAAGAGTTCAGAGGTAAAGCTGAGTAAGTACCGGTACTATGCACCGTTTAGTGGAAGCATTACGGAGATCAACTTGCAATCCGGCTCTTTTGTTAACATGGGAGCGAATATAGGAACCATTATCCGGTCAGGTGCGCACGAGCTTAAAGTAGCGATCGAGACGAAAGATATTCCATGGGTACAACCCAGCACACCGGTGAAAATCTTCTCGGAAGAAACCCAACAATACTGGATGGGGGAGGTGACGCGTATTAGTGACTTTGTGAATCAAAACACGCAGTCTGTTGACATTTTCATCACCATAGAAAGTAATGGCCAGCGGATCTACGATGGCCAGTTTTTCCAGGCGGCGGTCCCGGCACGTACGGTCACTAATGGAATGATCATGCCTCGTAGCGCAATATATAACGGAAATGAAGTATTTGTGGTAGAGGACGATTCCTTGCTAAAAGTAAAGCAGGTAAACGTGGTACGCCTGATGGAAGAAGAAGCCATTTTTACGGGATTGGAAAAAGGAGTTGACGTAGTGGTAGAGCCGCTGGTTGGCGCTTACAACAACATGAGGGTAGAGAAGCGCGAGAAAAAAGACATTGATCTTGAAATAAAGACTGGAGAGAAGAAAAAATTACTAAACGCTGAAGCTGCTCAGAGCAACCTGAGCAGTAACTAACCAGACCATATCATGACATTTGTAAGAAACTTAATTGAATACTTCGTCAAGTTTCCGATACTGGCGAATATCCTGATCGCACTGACCCTCATCGGGGGACTAGTGGCGATGTTCGGCGCAAATAAATCATTTTTTCCGAAAATGAGCGACCGGAATATCATTGTCAGAATGTACAACCTTGGCGCCTCCCCTGATGAAATTGAAGAAGGGGTGACACTTAAAATCGAAGAGGCGATCAATTCGATCTCAGGAATAGAGGAAGTAATCTCGACGTCATCCGAGAACGTATCGAGTATTACGATTGTGACCCTGAAGAATTTTGACATAGATGAAATATACACCGAAGTAAAAAATGCCATAGATGGAATCAGTTCGTTTCCGGTGAGTGCAGAAAAACCGGTTATCTATAAGCAAAAGCAGCAGTCTACCACGCAATGGTTGGCAGTAACGGGAGATGTAGATTTAAAGACACTCAAAAAATTTGCAGAAGAAGTTGAGGATGACCTGTTGAGGTACGACGAAATATCCCAAATCAATCTGATGGGATTTCCGGCCCTGGAGATCTCAATCGAGGTTACCGAACAAGACCTTTTGAGGTATAACCTGACCTTCGATGAGGTGGCCAGCGCGATTCGTTTAAATAACAGGGACGTGTCTGCCGGATCGGTAAAATCGGTGAGTGAAGAAATATTGATTCGGTCAAATGCACGTGAGAGAGATGCGGAAAAGATTTCGGAGATCGTGGTTAGAAGCAACGCAGATGGAAGCGAGCTCTTACTAAAAGACGTAGCGGTGATCAAAGAACAGTTTGCAGACGTTCCGTCTAAATCGTTTCTCAGTGGAAAGGAAGCCGTTTTTATTGAGGTCCGAAAACTGGAGTCCGAAGATCTGGAAGACATTTCCAAGGTGGTCAGTACCTATGTGGAGGAGTTCAACGAGAGAAACAGCGCCGTTGAGTTGCACCTCAACTGGGATTTTATGACCATACTCAATCAGCGACTGGATCTTTTAACAAGCAATGGAATTGCCGGGTTGATTCTGGTCCTTGTTTCCCTTGGGCTATTCTTAAACCTAAGGCTTTCCTTTTGGGTAGCCTGGGGTATTCCGTCTTCGTTTTTGGGGATGTTTCTCTTAGGGTCGTTTGTTGGATTTACCATTAACATGATTTCGCTCTTCGGAATGATTCTGGTGATTGGTATTTTGGTAGACGATGGCATCGTGATCGCTGAAAACATCTATGCACATTTTGAAAAACATAAGAACCCGATCAAGGCAGCTGTTCAGGGAACGATGGAGGTATTGCCGGCTGTTTTCACTTCAGTGACGACCACCATTATCGCATTTAGTCCTTTGTTGATACTTACTGGTGGCTTTGAGTTTTTAAGAGACATGGCCATTGTGGTTTGCTTTAGTCTTGGGTTTTCTCTGTTAGAAGCATTCTTTGTTTTACCCGCGCACCTGGCCAGTAAAAAAGTGTTGAAAGTACCGAAAGAAGATACAAGAGCTTATAAAATACGTAAAGCGCTAAATGGAGTTATCGACTACATGAAGTTGAATATCTATGGAAAGTCGCTTCGTTTTACCATGAAAAACTGGCCGGTATCCCTGGCCATGGTCTTAGGCTTTCTGGTCATCATTGTCGGACTTTTGGCAGGAGGTCAGATAAAATCGACTTTTTTCCCTCAGATTCCATTCAATAGTTTTAGTGTGAACCTGGCATTCAAACCGGGTGAGCGTGAACAAAAAGTAGAACGTTACCTGAAACAGTTCGATGATGCAATCTGGCGTGTCAATGAAGACCTGAAAGAAGAGCTGGATACAGAAGTGGACATTGTCAATAACACGTTTATGCAGGTCGGTTTCTCAGAGGCAGAGTCAGGGTCTCATGCCGGAAATATCAATGTTTTCTATAAAGAGTTGGACGATTACGACATGAATCAGTTCGATCTTATCGAAAAGATTCGCGAGAAGATCGGGCCGGTTCCTGAGGCTGAAAAATTCAGTATTGGTGGAGGCAATCGTTTTGGGAAACCGGTTTCTATACGACTGATTGGAAAAAATTACGAAGAGCTGGGGGAAGCAAAAGATTTTCTCAAAGAAGAACTAAGTGAGATTGTTGACCTGAAGGAAATCGTAGATAATGTCCCGATTGGGCGAAGAGAGATGTTGTTTGATTTACGGCCGGAAGCGTATTTTCTTGGACTGACTCACAATGACATTACCAAGCAAATGAGGCAAGGCTTTTTTGGAGAAGAGGTGCAACGAGTCATGAAAGGAAATGACGAACTGAAAGTATGGGTTCGGTATCCGAATTCCGGTCGTAAAAGCATCAGTCAACTGGAAGACGTCAAAGTAAAAACACCCTCCGGACAAGAGCTTCCATTGACTCAATTGACAAATTACGAAATTGAGCGTGGTGTTTCCGGGATCAAACATTACAATACCTCACGGGCAGTTACAGTTGAAGCAGAGATGGTTGATCCCTTTGGTGAGGTCCCTCCAATCGTGGAAAAGATTAAGAAAGAGATCATTCCTGAGCTGGAAGCCAAATACGCATCGGTGACCATCGATTTCGGAGGACAATCTCAGGAAAGTGCGAAGGCGATGGATGAAATTCTTCTTTATTTCGGAGGGGCATTTGTATTGATCTTTTTTATCCTGATGATCACCTTCAAATCTTACTATCAGGCGGTGTTGGTATTAATGATGATTCCGTTGGGTTGGCTAGGAGCCATCCTGGGGCATGGTATTGAAGACTGGATTTCTCCGGCAAAAGAGCTTCCGGTCTCGCTGCTAAGTGTCTGGGGGATGGTGGCACTATCCGGGGTGATCATCAACGATGCGGTGGTATTTCTTTCCAAGTTTAACAGCTTGGTGAAGGATGAAGGCATGACGGTCTATCAGGCGGCCTATCATGCAGGGATATCCCGATTCAGGCCCATTGTACTGACTTCGCTAACGACCGTTCTTGGACTTTATCCACTCATTAAGGAGACGAGTTTTCAGGCGCAGTTTTTGATTCCGATGGCCATCTCCGTTGCCTATGGCGTCTTGATTGGTACGTTTATCATTCTTCTCTTTTTCCCGGTCTTCATCGTGTTATTCAATGACATCCGAAGGGCTGCCAAATGGCTGTGGACAGGCGAAAAACCAACGAGAGAAGAGGTAGAGCGTGTACTCATTGATCAGGAACGATTAGATAAATACAAGGAATCTGCCTAATTACCAGTAACTAACAAGGACAATGAAAAAACTAATCATCTTTTCGGTGGCACTCCTGTGTGCCTACCTATCGGGTGCGCAAGAATCGCTTTCTCTTTCTGATGCCATTCAGATTGGCCTCGATAGAAATTACAGCCTAAAAATAGAGCGTGGAAATGTACAAGTGGCTCAAAATAATAACAATTGGGGAGAGGCAGGAAGGTGGCCGACCATCACGCTGGACGTAGCCCAAAATAATTCGTATACGGATAATGTTAAAGTGGCCTTCCCAACGTCAACCAGAGGGCAAACCCTATCGAATGCCCTAAGTCCCGGAGTCAACCTGAACTGGAACTTGTTTAATGGCTTCAGAGCCAATATGACCAAGTCGCGTTTGGAGTTACTTCAGTCAGAAACAGAAGGAAATGCATCTATCGTTATTGCGAATACCATTCAGAGTATCATTCTGGGGTATTACCTGGCTGTTTTAGAGAGGGATCGGCTAAATGAGTTTTCCAAACAACTGGAGCTGTCTAGGGATCGGTTTGATTACATCAAACTGAAATCAGATCTGGGCAGTGCGGTCACGACGGATGTGCTGTTGGAGGAAGGAAATTACCTCACAGATTCCATTAATTATGTGAATCAGGAGTTGACGTTTCGAAATGCGGTAAGAGACCTTAATGTGTTGCTTGCTGAAGAGGATGTCGCTAAAATGTATGTCTTAACAGACGATTTGGAACTCACTAATGAAGCCTATACCATAGAAGACCTAAGAAACAGGATGTTGGCGGAGAATGTGGACTTGAAAAAACAGTACATCACGCAGGCGTTACTTGGACAGGCAACCCGATTGAGTACGGCAGACAGGTATCCCTCTTTGACGTTTAACGCAGGATTTAACGAAAGCAGAAACAGCCTGGACTTGTCAAACGCTGTCTTTTTTACCGGAGATGGCTTTTCCAATGGTCCGGATTCCAGGCTTAATAGTGTAACAGACACCTATACAGCCAATTTCACCTTATCGTTCACACTCTTCAATGGAGGCAGAATCAAACGGGCGATTCGAAATGCTGTCGTCAATGAACGAGTTGGGCAGATCAGGGTAGATCAATTGGAAAACTCGTTAGACAGGGACCTTCTTGCTGCGCTGGATCGCTACAACATGAGGCGTCAGCTTTACGGAATCAATGAAAGGCGTGAAGTTTCTGCCAGGACCAATCTCGATTTGACGGAGGAAAAATTCAAAAATGGCAGCATCAATTCATTTGATTACCGGGATGTTCAGAATAATTACCTGTCTGCATCTATCAACAAACTACAGGCAATCTATAATTTGATTAATTCAAAAATTGAACTGATGCGATTGACTGGGGGGTTGATTAAAGAATACAATTAAGTAAGGAATACCAGGTTGCCTAAAGCAACCTGGTAATTCAATTGAGGTTATAAATTATTGTTGTACAGCAGCATTACCTCGTCACTATTCAATGCTCGGTTGTAGATATAGAAATCATCTATGCTATGTTGATAATTGTCTGATATCCCGTTATGCGTACCTAGTCGTATATCAACATCATTATTTGTATTGATGGTCTTTTCACTTGTTACCGTATCTATCAAGACACCATCTATGTAAAGGCTAAAACTTTGTCCTTGTCTGGTATACGTTATGTGATGCCAGGCCCCATCGTCCAAATGAGTTGTGGTGCTGATAAACGATCCGGATTCTTCTGATTCACCACCGGAATAAGCGATTAATCGAGGAGTATTCGTGGGATCGTCTAGATCTCTATAGTAATAAATCTGAATATTTTGTTTGTACAAAGGGAGTGCAGATACGTTTAAACCATGCCGTGAAAACCAGAAAGAAAACGTATAATCTCCTTCACCAAACTGATATTGATCAGCATTTGGGATATCAATGTAATCACCATCTCCCTGGCTGAAATAATAAGCCATGTTTTCATTACCAAAACGATCAACAGTAAGTTGTGCACCTGTTACGATTCCATTGTTACCAAATTTGCTTCTGTCAGTAGCATCTCCATCAAATGGAAAGTATCCAACCAAAGAATTGTCGTGGGGAGGTAAAAAGATCAGTTTGGGGTCTTTGGCATGGCTTTTTAGCTCAGCGACAGAAAACTCGTGTTCCAGCTCTTTATATCGAAGGTATCCGTCTGCCTGAATAGATAGCGCAATTCCCCAATCGCCTGCTTGTTCCAGCGTTTTTACAGGTATTTTCACGAAGTTGATGCCTGCTTCCAGGGTGGTCGTATAGATGGGTTCACCTAATGCAGATATAGTCATGCTGGCAGCAATCGGTTGATCCAGTGAAGACGGCTGCCCGGGCATTTTTGCATAGGTGCCGATGAAGAAATCCACCGTTTCGACCACATTAAAATTAAAGGTTACATATCCT
The DNA here is from genome assembly GCA_039192005.1 of Bacteroidota bacterium. Taxonomy (GTDB): domain Bacteria; phylum Bacteroidota; class Bacteroidia; order Cytophagales; family Cyclobacteriaceae; genus Ekhidna. Next base: position 6,105 of record JBCCXH010000101.1, on the reverse strand, counting down.
GCGTCTGCTGCTGCTACACCGTTTGCGTCAATGACTTCCACGTTGATTTTAACCTCTTCGTCTTCTTTTACTTCAAACGATAGAGGTAGCGGTTGTTCAATGATAGCGGCCAGTTGTGAGCCGGCTTTAGGTGCCAGGTAGAGTACCTGGTTGTCACTGTCTACTGCGACGAACTCTTCCAGTAGGTAGTCTCCGGGAGTAAGCAGTATGCTACTACTCGTGTAGCCATCATTGAAACTTAAAAGGCTGATGGTTCTTTCTTCTAGTTTGTCACTGTTAGCTGCTCTCAGTTTTAGGACGACGTTGCTGGCAGTCGTTTGGGTTCTTCCTGTAAGGTTGGCAGGTAATCCAAACTGAAAAACTGCTTCTGATAGTTGGTTCGAAACAGAGCGGTTGGGTAATTCCTCCTGACAGGAAGCTACCGTAAAAAGGATAGCTATTACCGCAAGTTTCAAAATCATTGTTTTCATTCGTAAATGGTTTTAAGTTTTTAACTGAATTCAAACATCATACCTGCAGTCTCGATTTTACCCTTAGTACAGGTGTTCAATTTTTTTCAAAATTTGCTTTTTATCTTAAAGCTTAAGGCCAGATTCAGCCCTACATTTCGGAAGACGGTTGTGGATCGGTTATTTTCATAGATGCTTTGTATGGACCTTCGATAAAGTGGAATGATCTTCAGGTCCATGCGATCGTGGAGGGGTATGGCCAGCGGAATGGAGACCTGCAGTTGCCAAAATAAGTCCCTCGTATTCGTTGCGAGCAATTCGCCATCCTCAATGCCATATACCAATCGGTTGTTTAACCCAAACGTAGGCATGGCAGCTACGGTCACGCCTAGTATGCCTCCTTTCCATGCGTGAGCATACCCGACCTGTAATGCGGCTGAAATAAACTGCGTCAGGTTGGTGTGGCTGATTTCTGTTGTTTTTTCTAACTCAACTTGCACGGTCTCGGTCAGATATTGTGTCGTCTCCTGACCGTCTATGATCACAGTAATTTGGTCCAGTGTGTCGATTCTACTTTCTTCACTAGTGAGCGTAAACGAGTCAAATACATAATTGGAAAAACGGGAGTAGCCAATGGAAAGGCCCACGTGCCAGGAGCCAAAATTTTTATCTACACCCAGTCGGGCTTCATTACCAAATTTGGCCAGGCCATTTTCAGGAAGGCCAAATTCATCATTGGTCTCCGCTCTTAAGACTTTCAATGCGGTATATCCGATCTGGTATGACCAGTTGCTAATGGCTTGTTTCGAGACACGTCGGGGTTTTTCGAACTGGATCGTGTCAACCACCCGTACGTTTACCGTGTCGTAAACGTCAACTTGTACGGTATCCATTACGGTTTGGTAGACCGTATCGTAGATGGTTTCGTAGGTGTATACAATTGAATCCCTTACAGAATAGGAAATAGGTTCTTTATTTGGAGAAAGTTGCTTTACCCGACCTGGATCCTTTTTGGGGACGGAAGTAACGGTCTTGGTTTCATTCAGAATGACAATCTGTCGATTTCCTACGACCTCAAAGTAGTGATCCGGTGCGAGGAGCTGAGTGAGCAGGTCTTTTAATGTGACTTGCTCAGCATCTTTCCTGATGACTTTATGTTTGAGCTGTTTTCTGTTGTAAGCAAACCTGAAACCTGTCTGGTTGGAGATCTCGTCCAGTGCCTCTATGAGGTTCCTGCCGGCAAGATGTACCGATACCTTGCTTTCCAGGCCGGCAGCAGGCTGGCTGAATGAGCAATAACAACAGAGGTAGAAAAAAACGACATTAGCACCCTTCACCATCCAACTCATAGCCTTTGCTTATTTTTTTAATTTTAAGCTGATATAACCTCTCCAGAACATTCAGCACCGTTTCCAGACTCGACTCGTCAAACTCTGCGGTGATCCCACAGTTTAACACCGCTTTATTTTTGACCTGAATGTTCACTCCATAATGCCCCTCAAGTACCTCCAGTGCTTCTACCAGGGGAGTGTCGTTAAACGCTAGTTTTTTCGTTTTCCAAAACAGGTGGTTTTGTACCATAAGGGAAGACCTGGATATTTTCTGCTCCGTACCGGGTTTACGTGAATCGATGCTTTTTCTGCCGTAAACAAACTCTCCGGCATTTAGCATGATCAGGCTGTCACCGGCTAAAAACCGAACCGATACCCTCCCTCGTTCGACAAAAACTTCGGTTGGTGCATCAGCGTATGCTTTGACACCAAAGGCCGTACCCAATACCGTGACTTCGGCATCATGGGTTTGAATGACAAAGGGTTTGTCTTCTTTTGCGACGTCAAAATAGGCTTCCCCAGCCAGGGAGATCGTACGGTTTGTTGTCAAAGGCCCGGTGCTAAAAGTCAGGTGACTGTTTTTGTTTAGCTGCACCTTGCTGCCATCCGAAAGAGGTACCTGCCCTTCCATTGACTCAATGGCGCTCAGTTGTTGTACCTGGGGTTCCAGCTTATTTTTCCCCCACCAGCCAATCGCAAAAATAATTGCCACTGAAGCAGCTACCTGAAACCAGGTGCGTCGGTAAAAAGGGGTGAACGCTACCGTTACTTCTTCATTTGTTGAGGCTTTTATGTGTTTCCACACGTTATCCCTCACACCTTCTTTTCTTGCCATGATTTCCGTGTCCAGGCGCTCATTCGCAAGGTTTCCGGAGACAAACCAGGTATCCACTAGTTCCTGAAAGTACGCCTGATTCACCGGGTCGGCATTTAGCCAATCATTGATTTCAGTTGTTTTCTCATCAGAAAGTCGCTTGTATAAAAAATCAATCAGGACCTCTGGGCTGTATTGCTCGTCTTTCATCATCTATTTGGCATTAAGTTCCATCATCCATCGCACAACGCTGCTCAAACATAATACCGCCAAAGGGAGATATTCCCTTAGCTTACTGCGCAAATGTTTTAGTGCTTTCGACATATGCTGCTCTACGGTTTTAATAGAGATGGATTCTTTTTTGGCAATTTCATGGTATTTCAAGCCTTCTATCCTGCTTAATAAAAAGACGTGACGACACTGTGTGGAAAGCTCACCAATGGCCCGTTCGTATTCTTCCTGAAGTTCATGTGCGATCAGTTTTTCATTCACATCATGATCTTGTGTGTCTAAGTTGCCCATGGCCCAGTTTTGGTACTTCATGGTTACTTTGATGTGATCGAAATGACTGATGCAGCTGTTTTTAATCATCTGTACCAGGTAATACTTAATGTTCATCTTCGGGTCGAGACGATGGCGACCGTCCCAGAGCTTCATAAAACTTTCCTGTACCACTTCCTCTGATAGTTCATAGTCATTGAGGTACTGGTAAGCGATTTTAAATAGATAGGCATAATATGCTTCGAAAAGCTTTTTAAAAGCGTTTTCATCTCCTTCTTTGATCGCCGGAGTTAACGCTTGCATGGCGGCGGTTGTCTGCTTGTCCATCAAAAAAAGCGTTAGTTAATTAGACTTCCGTTTACCGGCTATTGGATCCATTAACCAGCTTTTTTGTTCTACAGAAAAATCCCGATATATCAATGAAAAAAGAATCATGGTGAGTCAGTTAAATGCAATACTTGAAAATTATATCTGACCGGTAACTAATGAACGTTAAGTAATCTCCTGCAAAAATAGGACATTCAGTGTATTCAACATATTGGGATTGCGATCTGTGATGGTCCCTGGCAAGTGTCTCTTCATGTAAGCTATACGCCTCAAGGCAATGAAAAGACATTACCAACCAGCCGGATCAAAAACCAGAAACAACACCAAAAACAGGACGAGAAACGCCGGGACCATGCCACAGGAGAGCCTGAAGTCGGAATATTCTTTATGCTTGATCAAAATGGCAGAGAACAAGAGGATCAGAATAGAAAATACGTTGCGATAGACATGGAGTCCCATGTGCAACTTGAATTCGTCTCCTTTTTTGAATTTAATAAGAGAGGGTAGCGCTAAAAACAAAGAGTAGCGTACATCCATCTCTTTCGGCCGGTGGTAAATGTATCGCCCATAGAATGGTGGGTCTGCAATGAATCTTTTTCCTGAAGACGTACGTATTTCCGCCTTCCCATCTCTTCTCTTAATGACCCGATCGATTACCTCTGTTTCCTGTTTTGCGTATGCGTGGTAGTCAAAGGTCAGCAAAGCGGCAAAAACAAAAAATAGTACATTAAAATAACGTTCATACTTATAGAACTTAGCTTTTATCCTGATCAGGTACTCAAGGTGACTTTGTTCCTTTTTGGCTTTCCAATGACGGTATTCGCTTCGATGCTTTTCGTACGGATCCTCTGGTTCCATCGTAAAAGTGACGGGCTCTCCCTGTAGTACCCGGTCATACAGTTGGCGATCTTCGACGTCTGAAAGTACTTCATAGGCTTCGTTTAAAAGGCGTATTTTGTCAAATGAGCCCCGGGAAGGATTGACGTCCGGGTGGTACTTCTTGGCAAGCTTTCGATAGGCCTTTTTTATTTCAATGGGGCTGGCATCAGAGGTTACACCTAGTATTTCATAATGGTTCATTGGAACATTTGGCTGATCAAATAAAAAACGTGCAAGTTACAATGCTCAGGGGCAGCAATGGAGGTTCAGTGAGAAGAAACAGCAAGCACGCAGAAGGTACGCCATCAATAGGTATCCCTGATTTCTTCCAGCAGCGCCTGCATTTCTGCTTTAAGTGTAGCTAAAGGAACGGTGAAGTGGTTGTTCATAAACGAAAAAATCAACCACTTACCCGACTTGGTTTTGAGGAACCCGCTCAGGTTATGATTGTTACTAAGCGTTCCGGTTTTCGCGAAGATGTAAGGCTCTTCAGCAGCATACCAGTTGGTCAGCGTACCACTTTGGCCACCTACAGCCATCAGGTTTTTGATTCGGTCGAAACCAAACTCTTCACTGGCCTTTTTTAGTATGCGAACCATGTCTACGGGGGCAATTAAATTGTACCTGGATAACCCTGATCCGTCCACCCAAACAAAGTCATTGATGTCTGTAAACCATATCAGCTTTATGTGTTTTAAAAAGGCGTCAAATGAAGTATATCCGTTTTTCCATGCCGAAACAAGGAGCAGCTGCTCAGCGAGAAAGTTATCACTCTGAATCATCATCGGAGCAAGCACACTATCAACGTGGTACGTAAATAAGGTGTCCGGGGCAATCATTAAATTTTCTGCGATCCTTACCTCAGCAGATAAGGTATCGGTAAGTAACTGCGTCAATAACTCTTTGGAGTAATCAAACGGAATGGTCCGCTTAAAATCTGAAGTATCATTGTCAGTGTATACGCTAAAGAGGTTGTATTTCAAATTTCGTTTGACCAGTTCACCCGTTTTTTTCTTTTTGTTCACCTCTACGTAGTTGGTGAAAAACGGGGGTACCACACGTATGGAATCGTCTTTTTTAATGATATCAGTCCGGTTACCATAAGCCGGCCACCAGCTTCGTTGCGGTTGAAAACTGTAGACGTAGTCTTCCCAGGACCACCCGGGACCATAGGCTTTTACCTCATTTACGGGCCAAGTGATTCGTATGGACTGGTAGTTTGATAGCAATTCATAACTGGTTTGTTTGGGGAATTTTGGATGGAGAAAAGTGGGGTCACCAATCGGTTGCACCAGTAGGGAGTCGTCAAAGGCCTGGTAAAGAAGCGCAGGTAGAGCGTCCTGAAAACTCTTTAGTGCAGTATACATGGTTAATACTTTTGCATTAGAAGCAGGAGTGAATCGCTTCGTGTCGTTATATCCGGCGATGAACTTATCTTCCTGAATGTCAAATAAACTGAATCCGGTAAACTGGCTGTTGTAAAGAGAAGACTGATTGAACCGACGATGGATGTCTGTGTCTACTGCCAGATTTTTTGTGGCATTTTTTACAGATGAGCAACTGATGACGATGCTAAGGATGACGTTGATGAAATCAGCTTTACGCATGTAGGTTAGGTCAAAATGAAATCATAAAAATATGCTTTTCATACTTATTGTTTTCCACTTTTATGAGTCATCGTACGCCCACAGCTTGGGTCCGGAATGTAAAACTTCGTTAAATCGCCCTCGATCGTTTGACCATCAGCAGGTTAGGGGGAACATTGGAAAAAGACAACGGTTTGATTAGCTTGGGATATTTATCT
>JBCCXH010000100.1:0-12997 GCA_039192005.1 Bacteroidota bacterium | reverse complement strand
CCAGTCTGCATCTAAATCCAATAGGATTTTATAATGATCTGATAATTCCAAATGTTTTTATGCAAATATCGTAAACCCACACAAAAGCTAGTAGAACCTGTCAGAAACCTTAATTTACTGAATATCAAGCTTTTGCACTACATTTCTAAGAAAACATAAGTAGCACAACGGGTTAATAGTGTATTATCCGTGCATGATGTCTCCATACCTAAGTCTTTGATTTTCTTGTGTCATAACTTTTCCTGACAAAATTCCAATGGTAAATCCGGGTTAAGGTTAATAAGTCTGGATATAGCGAAAGAAGGCCTGTTAAAAAAACGACAACGTCTCTGATTATTTTGTGTGAATCGATACCGTCAATCGTTAACTTTTTAACAAACCTTCAAGACTGAGAAGCAAATTGTTATTGATCTTTCTTGCCAAGCATCAGCAACTCGTTTAGATTGATCTCGGTGGTGTATTTTTTGATTCCATCTTTTTCATACATGCGATTGATTAATTTTCCTTCCAAGGCTATCTCAGACCCTTTTGCCAGGTATTTTTCTACCACGTCTGCTTTGTTTCCCCAGACGACCACTTGATGCCACTGGGTATCTTCCACTCTTTCTCCTTTGTTATTGTAATAGGTTTCATTGGTGGCCAGCGAGAAAGTGGCCATTTTTTTGCCACTATCAAATGTCCTGATTTCAGGTGTGCTTCCTAATCTACCAATTAATTGTACGCTGTTTTTTAAAGTTGTCACGATACTAAAAGTTTAATTTTTGAAATGATTCATCTGATTGGTAAATGAATGTGTCGTTTGACGAATGCAAAGCTGAAGGTAGCGCCTACTCAGATTCGGTTTTTAATCGCTTCTAGTCGTTTAAAAACCGTTTGTAGTCGTTTAAAATTGTTTTTATATCTGCAAATCAGTAACTTAGGTTTGTGGAAGAAAGAAAATGTCTGGAGTGTGAAAGACCCGTTTTTGGTCGGATAGATAAAAAATTTTGTTCGGATGCCTGTCGTAATTCGTATAATAACAGGGCCAATGCAGCCTCGACTTCCTACATGAGGAACGTCAATAACATTTTGTCAAAGAACCGGAAAATACTAGTGGCGCTTAATCCTTCCGGCAAAAAGAAAATTCATAAAGACAAGTTGTTGAAAAAGGGATTTGATTTCGATTACTATACGAACAGTTATACCACCAAGGCAGGAGATACCTATCGGTTTTGTTATGAACAAGGGTATTTATTGTTGGAAGAGGGATGGGTATTGATCGTGGAAAGAAAGGAGGAGAAGTCCTGATTCATATCGGCACAGGAAAATGGAGTTCCTTATCTTATCTAAAGAACAACCTCCTTTTTTGAGTTTTAATAAGATTTTAGTGCGTAATCTGGCGTGATGGTATCTCTTTGTTTATGAGGTAGCTGCCTACCACGCAGCATGGTTGAGGTTAGCGCTGACGGTAGTTGTAGAATCGGCTGTTATTTTGAAAGGGAGGCAGTAACAGTCGGGGTTGCATTCCAGCCGATCGCAAGGTGCGCGTTCTTCATCTTTAATAAAGAGGCTATACCTGCCCTCGGGTAGGGATAGTTGATAAGTTCCATCCTGTTTCGATTCCGTTGAGTCAACGACCAGTTTGATGTCAAACTGCCGGCTCAGCTTGGTGGCATAAACGGTCGTGGCTATCGGCCTTGGTTTGCAAGGTTCAATGCCGGGGCCCGGCATACAGTTTCCTTCAAGTATGCCAATCTTACCTTCGATCATTCCCATGTCAGACTGGTTTCCCTGTAGTGCGCAGGAGATAAGGATGAAAATGGTGAGAGTAGATGCAGTCAATTGGGCCATGCGTTTCGATTTGATGATTTTGATATACTGCCAAGATACATAATACATAGAAGTTGTTTGAATCTTTTTTGGTTACACGATGAGTTCTAATCATAACGTGGATGATTTTTCTTCAAACCTCCTTCCTCTTTATTTATAAAGCATATAAAGAGTGAATCAAATGGTATTAATCCGGGTGTCTGTTGTTTCCTTCTGTCTCTATCGATAAGTTTTTCAGGGCAAGAGGGTAGGGGGACGTTAGTAGGAAGTTGGCATCCTCAAGGCAATTAAGCCACAGCGGTTAGGTAGAGCTTAAACAAGAAGCTGCAAAGGAGGGGAGTGGATAGGGGTTTTTTCGTTGAAAAGGTGGTTTGGTAGCGGTAAAAAGTGGGTGGTAATATGAGTTGATATTTTGCCTGTGTTGGTTGTTTTGTTTAATCTTTGGGTGTTTTTTGTTTAACATAATGGCCTGTTGTTCAATGTGTTAGGTATTTGTCATTGGATGATTTTGTAAAATATTATTTTGGTTAAAAAAATATAACTTATCAAAAGTATTGACATTTGAAAAAGGGTTAGTTTTTTCGACTAGTGTTAGGAAATAAACTATATATTAACAGATACTTTATAACACATTAATTAATCATTACTATTTGATTTATGACTAAAAATCTACGGATCAAGGAGGCAACGTTGTTTGCCTTCTTGTTAGTTACAACTACCGTTTTTGCTCAGACTTCAAAGCAGAAACAAGAAATCAGCAATACTTACGACCTCACTAAGCTATCTCAATTGAGTGCAGGCTTTTCGGACAAAGCAAGTATTAAAAAAAATCAAGCATTAAGACTGGCAGAACAAAATGGCTGGGAAGAGTTTAAGCTCAACGCAGATGGTTCTTTTGATGAGCTTATGGCTGTTTCTGAGGATGGGCAGCCCATTTATTACACGATATATAACGAAGATGCAGCTCGGTCAACACGTGCTAACCATTTGAACATTGGAGGTTCATTGGGTTTAAGTCTGGATGGACAGAATATGACTGCTCATGTATGGGACGGAGGAGCCACACGTCCCACTCATCAGGAGTTTGATGGGCCAGGTGGAAGCAATCGGGTAACGATTAATGATGGGGTGACGGGCCTCAATGGCAATAGTTTTCATGCCCAACACGTGACGGGTACCATCGTGGCTTCCGGTGTGCAATCGGCGGCAAAAGGAATGGCTCCTCGGGCAAAAGCGTTGTCTCACGAATGGACAAATGATCTTTCAGAAGCGACACAAGAAGCAGCCAATGGTATGTTGTTGTCCAACCATTCCTATGGGTTCAGGGCAAGTTTAGTACCTGATTACTATTTCGGAGCTTACATTGAAGAGTCAAGAGATTGGGATAACCTCATGTACAACTCCCCTTTTTACCTGATGGTCGTAGCTGCTGGAAATGATGGAAACGATAACAGTTCCAACGCAGCACCTCTGAATGGAAATAGTTCATATGATAAACTGACTGGCCATTCCACTTCAAAAAACAACATGGTGGTGGCTAATGCGCAGGATGCAAATGTGAGCAATGACGGATCTTTAAACTCTGTTTTAATCAACAGCGGTAGTAGTGAGGGTCCTACGGATGACCTGAGAATTAAACCGGACATTGCCGGAAATGGCACAGGAGTCTATTCTTCCTATGATAGGAGTGATTCGGACTACAACTCCATAAGTGGTACGTCCATGGCTTCTCCTAATGTAACCGGAACACTTTTATTATTGCAACAACACTACAACAACCTAAACGGTAACTTTATGAAGGCAGCTACCCTAAAAGGGTTAGCACTTCATACGGCTGATGATGCGGGTATATCCGGTCCTGATGCCGTGTATGGTTGGGGGCTATTGAATGCAAAAGTTGCGGCAGAGGCGATTAGTGACGTGAGTACATCTTCTATGATAGATGAGTTGACACTTTCACCTGGGCAGACCTATACCGTTACGGTAAATTCTGATGGCGTAAGTCCACTACTTGCTTCCATTTCATGGACGGATCCGGCAGGTACGGCAAATTTGGGTACAAACAATTTGACCACTCCTGTTTTGGTTAACGACCTGGATATACGCTTGACTCAGGGGGGTAGTACATTTTCTCCCTACCTTTTGACAAATGTAAATTCCAATACAACCGGGGATAACTTTGTCGATCCATTTGAGCGAGTAGATGTGTCCAATGCATCTGGTGCATATACCCTTACTGTTACTCACAAAGGGTCGTTGTCTGGTGGAAGCCAGGATTTTAGTTTAATAGTGACCGGAATTGTTGGGACACCTCCTGTGTGTAATGCGACCACACCAGTAAGCTTAACGCCTTCCAGTGTGGGTACGACAAGTGCAAGCCTTTCATGGGCAAGCGTACCGGGAGCTTCCTATGAGCTGAGGTACAGAGTAGTAGGTACTACTTCCTGGACCGTAGTGGATGCATTTGGCACGAGTACAACGCTTTCCGGCCTGTCCGGTGAAACGACCTATGAGGCGCAGGTACGAAGTATTTGTCCTGACGGTTCTACTTCTTCATTTTCCTCGTCTGTTACGTTTACTACTGGCTCGACTAACTGTACCGGAGGTATTTCTTCTTTTCCATACAGTGAAAGTTTTGAAAATACGTTGGGAGCATGGACGCAAGATGCAGGTGACGACATCAACTGGACCATCCAGTCGGGAGGTACGCCTTCCAGTGGTACAGGACCATCAGGAGCTAATGACGGTACCTACTACATCTACATGGAAGTTTCAGTAGATGGTACCGGATATCCTAACAAACGAGCCATTTTGAATTCCCCCTGTTTTGATTTAGGCGGAGTTACTTCCGCAGTAGCTACGTTTGACTATCAAATGACAGGTGGTGCAGTAGGGACGATCGATCTTGAGTTGAGTAATGACAACGGAGGAACCTGGACATCCGTATGGTCACAATCCGGTGATCAGGGACTGGTATGGAGCAGTACGACTATTAACTTAGCAAGCTATGTAGGAAGCACCATCTTATTGCGATTTAATGGCCTTTCAGGATCATCCTGGCAGGGAGACATTGCGATTGATGGGTTTGAGATCATTTCAGGTGGTGGCTCCGGGGGGACCGGATGCGTTGGTACCGTTTCACTTCCTTACACCGAAGGCTTTGAAGCCAATGCCGGATGGACACAGGTGTCTGGTGATGACGGAGACTGGGTGAGAGATTTGGGTGGAACCCCTTCTAATGGTACCGGGCCCTCTTCTGCGATCGAGGGGTCTTTCTACATGTTTCTGGAAGCTTCAACGAATGGCAGTACAGGACAGATTGGTTCTAATGCTACAGCGATCCTGCAAAGCGGGTGTTTTGATCTGAGTAGCGTGTCCAGCGCTTCATTCTCATTCGGTTACCACATGTTCGGAACAAGTATCGGATCCTTGGAATTGGAAGCATCGACTGACGATGGCAGTACCTGGGCGGGTTTATGGTCCGAGTCGGGGAATCAAGGCAATACATGGAATCAGGCTACCATTGATTTGAGTGCTTATGCCGGAGGAGGAGTTCAGTTGCGATTTGTGGGAACCACAGGAACCAGCTGGTCCAGTGATATCGCCATTGATCAGCTTTCGTTAACTGGAGGTACTTCTGTTACTTCTTCAGCTTATGAAATAACAAGTGCCATTGAGTCGGAGCTGTCTACATTGCCTTTATCAGCCGAAATCTACCCGAACCCGGTGATTGATAACCTACTTAACGTAACAGCAAGCAAAGAAGGGCTTTCTTATAAAGTGGTCAATACCTTAGGACAGGTCATTTTGTCGGGCAATTTGAAAGGACAATCCATTGATGTAAGTCATGTAAGCTCCGGTATTTATATGCTTGAGCTTTCGGATGCGACTGAATCAATGCTATTGCGATTTATTAAAGATTAAGCTACAAAGCCATTTGGTAATCTTAGAAAAAGGAGAAGCGTGTATGCGCCTCTCCTTTTTTGTTTGGCTCTAGTGTTAAGTCAAGCTTGGCGGCCTACACCTAAGCTTACGTGAAATCCGGTGCACTCACCTTAGCGGAAGCTGCTTAACCATGGCTAGGTGCTGCCAGCTAGTGTGTAATGTGACTTTTTGATTAAACGATGCTGCCGAAAAGATGCTTTTTGGGGTATTTCACCTATGAAGAGAAGCGATGAAGCATTCATGTAAGAAAACCAAAAAGACTGTCTGAAAATACGTTTCAAAACGGCCCTTTTGGTTTCAATGAGTGGATTAAGCTACTTTGAGAGTAGCTTAAATCATGTTAAAAGCTTTACTATCGGAAGAAAATCTTATCCGAGTACGAGAAATCCGTTCCCTCGATGTTTAGGAGATACAGCCCTTGCAGATTATCCACTTGAAAACTGACATTCTCCTCTTGCGCTTTTTGAGTATATACTAAGCGTCCACCTAAGTCGTAAATAGAAAGCACCGTGTTTGTATCTATACCTGGAAGGCTCACGTTAACCAACCCGTTACTGGAAGGGTTAGGGTAGATTGTGAGGCTTTCGGTTAATCCTGCAGGCTGTCCAGTTTCACTCGTCAGGTTGAAATTGTTAGACAGTTCGCCACTATTTGATCCTTCATCTGTCACTCTCGCGCCGGCAGTATTGGTAAATCGCCACTGGGTCCAGCTACCACTATAAGAGGTTGGGCGTTGTATGATATTGAAGTCTCCGCCGGTCGCCGCATCATCAGTAGTTGCTGGTCGGAAATACTGTCCTGTGCCACGATTTTGTAAGTAGAAGTACCCATTGTTCGTTGTCACTTTTCTCCATTGTGTGAGGCTACCATTAAATCCGGTAGGTCGTTGCTCTAAAACGATTCCGTCCGTCCCGTCTGCAGGCCTGAAATACATACCGGTTGCCACATTTCGTAAATGAAAGTAGCCATCAGATGTAGGGACTTCCTGCCATTGTGTGTAGCCTCCACCCCATGATGCAGGAGCCTGCACAATCGGTGCAGCTTCATTGTCATTCAAAGGCCTTATCCTTTTGCCTGTCTGTCTGTTTTCAATGTAAAAAGTAGAGCTTACGGATGTAGGGTCGTCATTCAGTACCCATGTTCTGACCCAATCCACCCTCATGGTATTAATGGCATCATTGGTCAAGTCATTTTGGAGTGCCAGCCCACCTATCCAGGGTGCATCTGCAGTCCAGAGGTCAAACAAAATGATTAGATCTCTGGTGAATTCACGTCCACTGTAATACAGGCCATCCCAGTGATTTCCCACACGAATGCTGCCGGCGTATTCTCCATCCAGGAAGAAATCTACGTTTTCATTGTCTTTCCAGTAAGCACCAAAAACATGAAATGCTTTTTCCCAGGTTACTCCCCGTAGCGGATTGTTTGGGGATAAGTTTCTGACATCAAAATAATTAGGGTTTCTTATCGTTGGGGGTATCTTCGTTTCATCTGCTTCAAAATATTGAGAATTCATTCTCCAGGGGAAGTCTGGTTGGCACCCGCAGGAAGGTTTGGAATTGTTTTCAATAATGTCAATTTCATTTCGATTATTAATGTCTCCATTATTTAACCAGAATGTATTATAGGCAGAAATGTGAGCGGTCCGGATACGACTTTCCGTATACATGGGATAGCCAATTTCAGCCTTTGACTGAACACGAGAAGATTGGAACCATCTGACGGCACCTGGATCGAGTGTTGCTTTAATCCATAGCGAACCATTTGCCACGCCTGAGTTTTGAGTAACCATCTGAACGGGTACGTCATAGTTCCATACAGATCGAGCCCATTTGTCAGGATTAAGTCCTAACCCCGCCGGGTCTCGATTATCAAACGTATTGAATTCGTCTGATAGCTCATTGACCGGCACCCACATTTTCCCTGCTGGCTTGGGGTCGTTTCCAGAAGTGAAGAATGTGGGTTGGTTCTGTGCCTGTACAATGATTAAAGTAAAAAAATAAGCAAGTACTAAGCTCACCTTTGAGCGTAGTTTCAATGTTTGGGTTTTCATGTTGTGTATTTAAATTATGTTGTTTATTTCATAAAAATGTAGGGCTTCATTTTTTGAGTTCATTAAAACTACCTGATTTACCTTGTTGTTTTTGAGAAAATGATAAAAACAATCAATTGTTGAGAAATTTATCAGTTCCTTTTTAAGTGGTTTTTTTTAATAAAAAATAGACGACTATTTGTCATTTTCTGCATTTACTGAGAACCAAGATGTATTTACTTTACGTTATTATAGATTAGCCTATTTAAAACAATGAGCGCTGATCTGTAGGGTAAAGCAGGTTGAGCGATTTGCAAAATACCTTTCGTCTTAGGGAATAGGGCTTGGTTTTTATCCAGTTTAAAAGCTTGCTAAATGGGCCTTGAATCAACTGGATTGTGTTATATTAGATGAATAAATAATTCACGTTTTGAGAACAATTCTGAAATTCATAGTCGCTTAATCATTAGCCACTAAATTTTTAGGCTAACCATTCTTTGTTCGAATATTCTTTCGAACGATAATTCTATTAATCAATTTTTCGTGTGTTGTTTTATCGACACTCATGATAGCTGTAAAGACTGCTCCATTTAAAGACGCTTATGAGTTAGCTCTGAACCAGTTGGATATGTCTTCATTACTGCATACGAATCTTACATCAATTAAGTAATTCATAGTCATATTTTTGTTTCCTATTCAAAATCACTTGCTGTGTGCTATTTGAGAGGAAAGTTGAAAAATCAATTGAGCTCGTTTTAGTATTGAGTGACGACTCCACATACAGATGGTCCTGCATACAGGTGGCCTGCATAGAGGTGGCCTAAAATGGTTAAAAATTGATTTTTTAAAATGACCAAGTGGGAAACGTATAATTAATTATATCATGAAAAATCAAGAAGCTAAAAAGAATCCGGAATTTTTGAAATACGTTTTGAAACTGAACGGGGACGTGAAACTCAATGAGGCATTGCAAAAAAGCCTTCATCAAATTAATCAACTAGACCTTGCTCAACTGAACCGAATTGGGTTCAACGTATACGATGTTGACAAATGGACGACACATAAAATACTACAACATTTGATCGACTGGGAAAGGATTTGGTGTTTTAGAGCAATCATCTTTGCTCGTGGTGAAGGAACCATCCCCGACGCACATGACCAGGAAATCATGGGTGAAAATTCCAATGCAAACGAGTTGCCAATCGAGCAATTGGTGAAAGAACTTCAGGTTGTTCGTCAATCGACCATCATGATGTTCAAATCATTTAATAAAAACATTCTTGAAACGAACTGCGTGTTTTTTGAATATGAAATGCCTCTGTATACGATTGGTCTGACCATAACGGCACATCAAATCCATCATTTCAACATAATAAAAGAAAGGTATTTGCCTTTGGATACATAGTGTGCCTAAAAGACTAGTTTTCCTTTAAAGAAACTAGTCTAATGCCCTTCATGGTTTCTTGAGGCGAGGATGTTTTTGAGATGCTGAAAATTTCTTTAGCGTCTTTTAAAAATGCCTTTCTGAGCATTTCATATAATGAATGAAGCGGGGTAGCCCAATGGTAATTTGAAAATTCACCGGATCAGTTTCTACTAATCCGGTGAATCTTTCAAAAAGAACCCTTTAGTTTTTCATAAGCGTCTTGTGTTCTATTTGATTGCCGTTTCGGATGGTCAAATGATAGATCCCCCGAATCTGATTCTTCAGATCCAATAGGAACCTCTTTTTGGAAAGTGCTTTAATCGCTACGTCAACCTTTCTGCCACTGGCGTCTCTTAAAATCAACTGCGTTGGATCTGTATCGAAAGACGCATCTATTTGTACTGCTCCTTCGGTTGGGTTGGGATATACGATCACTTCATCACCTTCCGTTTCCAAGGAAAGGTCAATGGGCCCTCCCAGGATGGAGCAAGCACCCAGGTTATCCCACTCCCGGCAAATTTCGCTGACACAACCTCCGTCGTTACCAGTTACTTTCAGGCATATTTTCACATAACTACCAAAGTTACGTTGGAAAGAAACGCCCGGTTGGTTACCACTGAAAACCAGATCGCCGTTATGATCAAACGCTTCCCATTGCCAATCGGTGATCGTTCCTCCCTGGATTGCTGACTGGTCTTGTAGGATGACGCTACAATCGTTCTTGAACCGAAAAGTTGCTGAAAAGTCGGGCGTCACTTCACACGGTTCTGGTTCGCAGCAGATCACTTCGAATGTGCCGGAAGTAACCTGCACCGATTGACAAAACGGATGGTCTGCTTCAAACAGCAGCTGATATTGTGTGTTGAGCCCGCATGGATCGTTGCTGCATGCGATGTTAAAATAGTCACGTAAGTCATGCACTTGCCCACCATTGATGCCTACTGTTTGCGGTGAACCAAACGCAGGAGTGAGGGTGAGCTGACTTCCCCAATTGGCAGACCAACTTGTAAGGTCCAGGATCAGGTCATTGTCGCAAAGCTGCCCGGTAAAGTCGGATAGCAAATCATCGTAGGCACAATTCGGACAAGCCACCTCAATTTGCTCACAAACCGATTCCGTACATTCCCCCTCATTTCCGGTTACCTCCAGGCAGATTTCGTAGTTTAGATGGGTGTTTGAGGGAATCTGGAAGCTGCTGTTGGCCTGAGTAGCCGTATGTACCGTTTGCCCGCTGTTAAGGTCGATGACCTTCCAGGTGTAGCCGGTAATTGTGCCATTTGTAATTAGTGATTGATCATCAACAGAAAGGGTGCAGTTCGTGTCATCGAGGCTCCAGGTAAATTGAGGAGTGATGTCGCAGGAGGCACAGTGGCCGAAGAAAACGTCATCCAGTCCGTAATCATACCCTGTAAACCCACCCGAAGGTTGTTGGATGATAAGGGATACCGTACCAGAAATAGTTGCCTGCCAGGTGGTGCAATACTCCATCCACCCACCATCCTGGATCGGAAAGGAGGCAATTTGCTGGTCGTTGAGGTCCTGCCCATCCAGTAAAACGTTCAAAGTGAGCGGATAACTTATTGCTGCTGCATAATTCACCCAAAAGGAGAGGGAGTAGGTTTGTCCGTTGACTACCTGCACCGTCTGTTCCCAAACCGTGGAGGGGATGCCGGATTTGCCATCAATCATCATGAAGAACCCCGTGTCCGGGTTAGTCCGGTCCAAAATGGCAGGAGTAAAGCCACTACAGAGGTCCATACTTGTGGTGACCACCTCGTAGTAGTCCGGGCTGCATTGTACACCAGTAAGAAGGTCTGTGCCGGCCGGCGCGATGACTCCGGTTTCAAAATCACCATTTTGAATCAGGTTTTGGTAACTACCACAGTCAAGGCATTGCGGCCCTGTCCCGGATAAGCAGTCGCTGACGGAAATGGCGGTTTGATCTGTGGCGGTATTGATTCCATCAGAAACAGTTAGGGTAATAACAGGGGATAAGACACTGGTGTACGCGTAGGAAATGGTAGGGGTAGTAGTGGTTTGGGTTGCTGAATTATCGCCAAAATCCCAGGTATAAGTTGCTCCCGCATTGGCTGTCGCCGTAAAAGTGACGGTTTGTCCAACGCAGGGGCTGTTGTCATCCAATGTGATGGCTGCCAAAAGGCCGCTGGTACATTGTACGGCCTGGAAAACATTTAGTCTGCCGGTGCCTAACTTACCTGCAAACGCCTGGTTCAATGCATCGATGGGGTCCGTGTTGTTCAGGAGACAATCAATGATAAAAGAATTCGGCGCATTGGGGCGGTGTACTTTGAGCAGTGCCAGCGCACTGGCCACCAAAGGACAAGCCATCGACGTGCCGCTGTTGAACCCGTAGCTGTTGGCCGGCAAAGTACTGTATATTCCCACTCCCGGAGCAGTAACATCCACCCACGCACCAAAATTGGAAAAACCGGCTTTCAGGTCATTATTATCTGAAGCAGCTACCGCAATCGCGTTGGCAAACCCGGCAGGGTAGGGGGCAATCGAATTGCCGGCATTACCGGCTGCTGCGACAACCATGGCTCCTTGCGCATGTGCATAGTCAATGGCCGTTTCCAGGATTTTAAAGTTGATGGGTGTCCCCAACGACAAGTTGATGATGTCTGCACCATTTTGAGCCGCATAGTTAATCCCGCTGATCACCGGGAGGATGCTAAAACTTCCGGGAGTAGGAGATTGATCGTGCGCACATTTCAGTGCCATCAATTCTACATTGTAGGGCAGCGCGCTGATGCCTGTGTTATTGTTGGTGACTGCATTGGCAATACCGGCTACATGGGTGCCATGTGCAAAGAAGGTAGCATGAGCCGAAGAGGGGGTAGAAGGATCGCCGTCGTTATTGCCGAAGTCATACCCATGCGTGTCATCGACAAAGCCATTTCCATCGTCATCGCCTCCACCGACTGCATCGCCGCTGTCCCATAAGTTGGCAGCCAAATCCGGATGGTTTAAATCGACCGCATCATCGATGACGGCAATGACTACCTTGGATGAAGCAGGTGCTGCACTCACCTGAGCCCACGCAGCCATCGCCTGCACGGTAGGAAGGTGCCATTGCTGGCCGTTGAGAAAGTCAGGATCATTAGGAGTACCCAGCTGGCTGGTGTGTGCCAGTGGTACTTTATATACCTCGGCAATGGCTTCTATGATTGACAACTCCTCCCGATAGTCTTCAATGGCTGCTATTTCGTCAAAGGCCAACAGGTAAAAATTGCCCCAGTAATCGTTCGATGCTGCAAAATTGCTAAATGGTTGACTGAGGTCGTTGGCGGCATCATCCACCCACCCCAATCCATCAAGTAACTGACCTACTTCGTCCAGGCTGGCAGCATGTTTCTGGTAGAAATCGGGTTTCAATGAAAATAGCAACTGCCCATCAACGTAATTTTTATCTACCTCCTGGGCATGCAGTTCTGCGCTTCCGACCATGGACACGAGCAATAGGAAAAGTGGAATCCAACGAAACCGATGAATACGCAATGGTGAATGGAAGGTGCCATCGGCTTCCGAAAGCGATAGCAAGCAACCAAAAAAGTGAAATAATCTGTTCATAAGTTATTTGACATTAGAGTGAAACATTTTTTCTCAACATTAGGCGGGAATGGGGTCAAGTATGGTCCAGATGAGCGAGCTGCACCCGCGCAGTGTAAACGGTCACTTTTTTTGATTGAATGGAATAATGGGCTAGTAGCGAAATAGAAGCGCATTGAGATAGACTTTCTTGGCCGCTTCAATGGCAGCCCTGG
>JBCCXH010000099.1:0-13004 GCA_039192005.1 Bacteroidota bacterium | reverse complement strand
CCGAAATATTAGAAGATTTAGAAGAAGATGTTCGAAGTGAATTCATCAAACAGTTTAGCGTAAAAGAACTCGCCTCTTTCGTGGGATTCATGGACTCCGATGACGGAACGGACTTGCTTTATGAAATGGAGGTGGCAGATCGCAATGAAGTCATCAGACAGATTGCCGATGAGGAGAAAGCTTCTAACCTTATGGAGCTTCTCGAATATGACGAAGATGTGGCTGGTGGGTTAATGGCGAAGGAACTCATCAAAGCCAACCGAAACTGGAACATTCTTCAGTGCATTGAAGAAATAAGAAAACAAACGGAGAGTGTTGAAAAGATCTACTCCGTTTATGTAGTGGATGACTCAGACACCCTGCTCGGAAAAGTATCACTTAAGAAAATAATACTCGCACATGACCACTCAAAAGTGGAAGATATTTACGATGATGAATTGATCTCGGTGGAAACTTCGGCCAGTGAGGAAGAAGTAGCAAGTATGATGCAAAAGTACGACCTCGAAGCAGTACCTGTTGTAAATGCCAGGGGCAAACTGGTCGGACGCATTACCATCGATGATGTGATTGATGTGATTCGGGAAAATGCAGAAGAGGAACGACAACTTATGACAGGTGTAAGTTCTGATATAGAAGAAGATGACTCGGTCTGGCGCATCTCCAGAGCACGTCTGCCGTGGTTGATCATAGGAATGGCTGGAGGGCTGGTAGGTGCGCAGTTCATGGGGTATTTTGAAGAAGAAATTGTGATTGTACCCGCTTTAGCATTTTTCATTCCATTAATTACTGCTTCAGGAGGAAACGTAGGCATCCAGTCTTCGTCTATTGTCGTACAAAGCCTGGCCAACCCCAATGTTTTTGCAGATAGCATGATCAGGAGGTTAATTAAAGTACTTTTCGTTGCCGTTGTAAATGGAATCATCCTTTCATTGATGGTCTTTGGGACAGTGATGCTTTTTATGAAAGAGCAATCACTGGCTGCGACCGTATCCATTGCCCTATTTGCGGTGGTTCTTCTTGCTTCATTTATGGGCACAATCACCCCACTTTTACTCAACAAATTCGGGGTAAACCCTGCCCTGGCTGCTGGCCCTTTCATCACCACAACAAACGATTTACTTGGACTCGCTGTCTATTTTTCTGTAGCTCACCTTTTATTCAACTTATGACCAAAAAAAAACGGATACTCATCGTAGACAACATGCACGAAAGTATCCAGCCCCTTCTTTTAGATGCCGGTTACCTACCTGATTACCAACCAGACATTAACCGAACAGAAATACTAAAAATCATTTCCGAATACGCGGGCTTGATTGTCAGGAGTAAGACGACGGTAGATGCAGAGCTGATCGATCAAGGACAAAAACTGGAATTTATTGCCAGAGCAGGCTCTGGGATGGATAAAGTAGATGCGGAATATTTAGAGAAAAAGAACATCTCCGCCATAAACGCCCCTGAGGGAAACCGCGATGCTCTGGGGGAACATGCATTGGGCATCCTTTTGTCACTCATGCACAAGATAGGCGTAGCAGATAATCAGGTAAAAAAAGGCATTTGGGATCGTGAATCCAATAGAGGGTATGAGCTAAAGGGTAAAACTGTTGGGATCTATGGTTACGGTTATATGGGGTCTGCTTTTGCTGAAAAACTGGCCCTGCTCGGATGTAAAATCATAGCTTACGATAAGTTTAAGGTCAATTATGCAGATGATTTTGTTCAGGAGGTAAACCTTGAATCGTTTAAAGAACAGACCGAAATACTGAGTTTACACCTTCCTCTGACTTCGGAAACCGAGTCGTTGTTCAACTATGAAAATCTGAGTAGTTATCCTCAACTAAAAGTTTTAATTAATACAGCCAGAGGTCAGATATTAAAGCTTTCAGATGCCATTCGGCTAATGGAAGAAGACAAACTCTTTGGGTTAGGTCTGGATGTGCTGGAAAATGAAAAGCTTAGCTCCTATTCCGAAGACGAGAAATCAATTTTTCAACGCCTGACTCAACTACCTAACGTCATTTTGACTCCTCACGTCGGTGGCTGGACCTTCGAATCTTACGAACGGATCAATAAAGTGATTGTTGAGAAAATAACGAAATCACAGCAGTTACATCAAGAGAAACTCTAGTGCGTCCATGATATCATCCTGCCGAACCAATGGGCACGAAACCATATGCATGGTAAAGACCAGAGATAACATGTCACTGAAAATCTTACCCTTTACCGATTTAGAATTAATAAGTATGGTACGTTGAAGACGCGCTGAAAATTTATCTGCCCTTAGCTTGAATAAATCTTTCACCAGAATTCGGGCTTCCGTATCTATTTCAACTGTATTTGATAAATCAATAAGGAGTTTTGTCGCCCCATAGTATTCAATGGCATCAGAAGCAGATAAAAATACTTTTGAGGCCGTGAGCCTTGTCACTCTTCCAACCAGGTTTACGCGGGCAATTCGATTTTCGCTATCTAGTTCGAAATTGCTTTTCTCAGATACAAATTGAGGGACAAAATGTAGCTTTCTTAATAATTTCTCTTTGTAAACAATAGAGAGTGCAGGTTCCAGATCAATGGACTTCAATGCGGATAACCACCTCATTACGTCTTCGCTGGTGTCGCTAGTGTGCGTTGTGAACTTTCGTTGCGTATTTCCTTCTCCCATACCACTTCGAATATAGTTGTTGTATCAAATGATAAAAAACACATTCCGACCAGCATTGGTTATTATGAGTCGTTCCCTGTTTTTTCATCGACCAAACTCGAATGGAATTTTTCACGCTACCATCAAATAGATAACTAACCCCGTGGACTAAAGCTTTCAAAACGTCACCATGGTCCAGTGAGGCAATGTCACGATCATCATTTCATCGCATTAATGAAACGACGTTATCGGGGACGTATCTTTTAAAGTCAATTCGGCAGTAAATAAATACCTGTTAATCAATTAATTGACTCATACCATCCGTTTTCAATGCAGGTTTGCTAGAGGAGATCATCCATTTATAAGAAAAGCATTTGCTAAAACAAAACTTTAACAATGCCATTAATCTCTTGAGTTAAGGTGCTGAAATAGATTATATTTGTCCAGACAAATCGTTGAATAACAAGAAACGGCTTCAATTTCGAAGCCGTTCTTTTTTGTTTTAAGGGGAAAGAACTATGTCGGTAAATTACTATACAAAAGAAGGTTTACAGAAGCTAAAAGATGAGCTTCAAGAGTTAAAAACAAAGGGTCGGTCGGATATGGCAAAGCAAATTGCTGAAGCAAGAGATAAAGGAGACTTGAGCGAAAATGCTGAATACGACGCTGCAAAAGAGGCGCAAGGCCTCTTAGAACTAAAAATATCCAAACTTGAAACGGTCGTAGGAAATGCAAGAATTATTGATGAGTCATCCATTGATACTTCAAAGGTTTCTATTTTATCTACCGTAAAAATTCAAAACAATAACAACGGAATGCAGATCACCTACCAGATCGTCGCGGAAGAAGAGGCAGATCTAAAATCCGGGAAAATATCCATACAATCACCTATTGGGAAAGGACTATTGGGAAAGAAGAAAGGTGAGATGGCAAAAATACAAGTACCTGCCGGCGAAATGGAATTTGAGATACTAGATATTACGATCTAATGGCGAGTGTTTTTACGCGAATCATTAAAAGAGAGATTCCTGCTCACATCATCGCCGAGTCAGATGAATGCCTTGCATTTCTTGATATCAACCCCTTGGTAGAGGGGCATGCGTTGGTTATTCCCAAGAAAGAAGTGGACTATCTATTTGACTTGGATGACGAAACGATCGCAGGGCTAAACGTCTTTGCAAAAAGGGTGGCAAAGGCCATTGATGCGGTCATCGAATGTCAGCGCGTTGGCGTTTCAGTAGTGGGGCTGGAAGTACCCCACGCCCACATTCATTTAATTCCTATCAACTCAATTGATGATATGAACTTCGGGAGAATGAAATTATGTCCCAGCCAGGAGGAGCTAGCATCGGTCGCTAACAAAATAAAAGCTGCCTTTACTTGATTCTTTTGGGGTTATTTGACACAAACGACCTCCAACTGTTCCCTCCTACTGTTTTGGCACTGCTGACCTTATAAGAAAAATGATGACATAAGGCGACAGCAAGCGCGTCTGTGGAATCAAGAAGCTTTGGTGTCTCTTCGAATTTCAACAGACTCTTTACCATTGCCGCCACCTGTTCTTTACTCGCATTACCATTTCCGGTAACTGCTTGTTTTACTTTCTTTGGCGCATATTCATTTATTGGGATTTCTCTACTTAAAGCTGCCGCCATTGCCACTCCTTGTGCACGTCCCAGCTTAAGCATTGATTGTACATTCTTACCAAAAAAAGGAGCCTCTAGTGCGACATCGTCAGGCATGTATTCATCTATGAGTACCGAAACTTTGTCAAAGATCTTTTTTAACTTCAACTCATGATTTCCGTACTTCGATAAATGGATAACTCCAAATTGAATCAAACTAATTGTTTGTCCAACACACTTGATCAATCCATACCCCATTACATTGGTACCCGGATCAATCCCCAAAATGATTCGCTCTTTCCTAATCACCTATGCAAGTTATAAAAGCATATAAAAGTAAGCTTGTCTTTACAGGGAAGTTTTTGGTCAGCATGCTTTGCATACTCTTCGTGTTTTTCGAAATACAGATCAAACAGATTTCTGTAAACACAGAAGACCTCCCGAAGTCTTTTATCCCTATAATTTTCTTATTAATCAGCTTAATGATATTAAACTGGTACCTGGAGAGCTACCGATGGAAAATATCGATCCATTCGTTCCAACCATTTAGTATCAAAGAAGCTGCAATGGATGTCTTAAGAGGATTGGCTATGAACTGGATCATGCCTTTCACATCCGGAGACCTTATCGCCAGGCTGACTGGAAAGGAAAACAAACGCCTAGTTGGTATTGCAATAGCCCTGAATCGTGCAATTATGCTCTTTATAACGTGTGTTTTTGGCTGCTACGGAGTGATCTCATTTGCAGACACCTCATCACACAGGCCATTTCTTGGCATTTTCCTGCTTATTCTCACAAGTATTGTGTTCTTTATCTTGATTCGAAATTATTCGTTAAAAAAATTTCAGTTTCCCTTACTTGAGCGAAACAGGGTAATGGTAATCATTGGAATTTCAATCCTACGATACGCCATTTTCACACTTCAGTTTTTTATTATCCTGAAAGTTTTCCTACCTGATCTCAGTAACCAGATACTGCTATCCGGCCTGGGCTGGATGTTTTTCTTTAAGTCTGTCATCCCTTCGCTTTTTGGAGGACTCGGTCTAAGAGAAGCTTCTGCAATGATTTTTTTCGAAAAATTCGTTCCTAATATGTCGCATGTCTTATTTCCTATCTTTCTAATGTGGATGATAAATAACGCTTTACCTTCTTTTTTAGGTGCGCTATTGGTCTGGAAATTAAAGCTTAAAATTGCCGGATGATTTACCTGGCTGGTGCCTTCTGTCTTGCCCACATCGTTTTCTATCTCATTTTAAATTTAAAATGGAACCGTATTAAATCCTTGAGGGATAACCATCCTCTACACCTGTCTGTAGTCATACCGGTGCGAAATGAAGCCCATAACATCCTAAGTCTATTGGAAGATCTAGCCCTTCAAGATTATCCGTTAACGGAATTTGAAGTAATTATCGTAGACGACTTTTCATCTGACACCACCTTACAGGTTATCGAAAAGTACTCAAAAAAGACTCCGCTGGATTTAACCATTAAAACGCTTTTAAATGCCTCTAAAACAGGAAAAAAACACGCATTGACCCACGGGATTGAATGCGCAAAATATGAAGTTATTTTAACAACGGATGCTGATTGCCGAGTAGGTAAGTCCTGGATTCGTTCCTTCGCGATGGCGTTTTCTCCCGCAACCAACATCGTAGCCGGGCCGGTTTCGCTGAAGGGAGAAGGCCTCTTTGCTGACTTGCAAAAGGTGGAGTTTGCCGGGTTGGTAGGTTTTGGAGCAGCTTCTTTGGTTTCCAATAGTCCCAGCATGTGTAGCGGGGCAAACCTGGCATTTCGAAAACAAGCTTTTTTTAGTGTCGGCGGTTACGAAAGTAACATTCACATACCCACGGGTGACGACGAGTTTCTTCTATATGAGATTTTAAACAAATATCCAGGATCAGGTCATTTCCTCAAAGAAAAGACGGCCATTGTTACCACCCAGTGTCATCGTTCGTTTAGGTTGTTTTTCAACCAAAGAGCCCGTTGGATTGGAAAATGGAAACACAACAAAAATACAAAACTAAGGATGCTGGCTGTCCTCTTTTTTTTGGACTACACGATTCTCTTGGGTTCGGCAATTTTCGCGACGGCTTCTCCCAGCCACTTCAACGCACTGGCGGGTATCATCTTCCTTCGCATGGTCTCAGAAATCATTTTTTTGTCTTCCGTCTGCAAATTCCTAAAAGTGAACGATGTACTTCGAACCGCTTTGTACCTTCAATTATTTTACCCTGTTCATGTTTTTTTCATGGGGCTCCTCTCTATCTTTGACCGGTACACTTGGAAAGGAAGAAGATATTAATGGAAGATGCCAACTTTGAAATATTGGATGCGTACCATTCTGCCTCTACTAGCAGCTGCTTGAGAGTTTCCCAGATAATGAATAATAAGAAACCCAAAAAATCATTCATTAACCAGCAGGCGAAAAGAAGGAAATCCATGTACATAACCACGAAAAAAGACCTTAATTCTTTTTACATTCAGAGGGGCGCTGGATTCAACTACTTCTCCGCATCAAAAAAGGATTTGCTTGCTGATAACAACCAATAAATAGCCAGATGGATTTAAAAGATTTGCAACTCAACGCGTTACTTGAGGTTACGCAAGCAATAAATAACAATTTACCCGAAGAAGATTTACTCAAAATCTACAAGTTCACGCTGTTGGCGGGACTTAATATCCAAAAACTGGCGCTGTTTACGGAACATAAAAATAAATGGATATGCCGGGTACATTTTGGCACCGAAGAGTCCTGTGAAAACATAGAACTGAGTCCTGAGCTTCTCAGGCTCAAGAAAGAACAGACGGTTAACTCCAAAGAAGATTTTGCTAGTCAGTTTCAAATTGTTTTTCCCGTACACCATAAAGACAAGTTACTTGCCGTTGTATTTGTCTCCGCAGAGGATAAGTTTTTGAAAGCAAAGCAATTTTTAAATGCACTTACCAACATTATTTTAGTGGCGATTGAAAATAAAAAGCTGGCCCGAAAACAAATAGACCAGGAAGCCTATGAAAAGGAGTTGGAAATCGCAAAAAAAGTTCAGAATTTCTTATTTCCAAAGGAGCTACCCAAGATAGAGAAGCTCCAAATAGACGCGTTTTACCTCCCTCATCGAGACGTCGGTGGAGATTATTATGACTACATCCCTATCGGAGAAAACAAGTTTCTCATTTGCATTGCTGATGTATCGGGAAAAGGGGTACCTGCTGCCCTCCTTATGTCTAACTTCCAGGCCTCGTTACGAACACTGGTGAGGCATTCGGACCGCCTGATAGATATCGTAAACGAGCTAAACCATACGACTTACGTAAGCGGCAATGCGGAAAATTTTATCACTTTTTTTGCTGCTATCTATGACTTTAATCATGCGGCATTAGAGTACATTAATTGTGGTCACAATGAAATCATTCTCGATACCGGCGACCAGATCAAACTTTTAAATGAGGGGACCACAGTCCTGGGTATGTTTGATCCCTTACCTTTTATCACCACGGAAACGCTGGAAAATATTTCTGATTTTTTCCTTTTCGCCTATACCGACGGTCTTACAGAGACCTTTAATGAAGAAAATGAGCCTTTTGAGTTTGACAGGCTGAAGGAGATACTGAGCAGCCGCTCAGACTCGGACAGAAACCTACACAAAAGAATTTTTGATCAACTTAATGAATTCAAAGGAAGCAGGAATTTTCACGATGACATTACCATGCTTTCCTGTAGGGTTCTTAATCAATGATTCAGTTTCATCACACACCGGTTTTTTTGCAAAAACTTTACCCATCACTTGTATGGAAAAAGAACACGGAGAATAAAGAGTTGTACCTGACGTTTGATGACGGTCCGCACCCCGTCATTACCCCTTGGGTCTTGGAACAACTGGATAAAGTCAATGCTAAAGCTACTTTTTTTTGTGTTGGTGAAAACCTTGAGAAATACGAAGACGTCGCAAAAGAAACGCTTCGTCGTGGAAACCTTATTGCCAATCACACCCACAATCATCTGAAAGGATGGAAAACAAGCGATGAAGTTTACATCAACAACATCGAGCAATGTGAAAGAATCATTCAGCGGATAAGTCCGCAAAAAAACCCACTGTTTCGCCCCCCCTACGGACGGATAAAAAAAGGTCAGATCAATTTAATAAAACCCCATTACGACCTTATTATGTGGAGCCATTTATCCTGGGATTTTGACCCAAAACTAGCAATTCGCAAATCCATTCGCGCAATGAAGAAAGCCGACAGCGGAAGCATTATTGTATTTCACGATAGTAAGAAATCTTTTCAAAACCTTAAAAAGCTACTGCCTGAAATGCTCGACTATTGGTCACAGAATGGTTTTAGGTTTGCACACTTATGACGTTGATAGATACACACGCACACATATACCTCAAAGAATTTAAAGAAGACATTCATCAGGTTATAGACCGAGCGCTGGAAAAAGGGGTCACTAAGATCCTGTTACCAAACATAGATCGTACCACGATCGAGGATATGTTATCCCTGGAAGAACACTATCCGGATGTTTGCCATGCCATGATGGGACTTCACCCATGCTCTGTTAAAGAAGATTTTGAGCATCAGCTATACGAAGTCGAATCTTGGTTGAGTAAACGGAAATTTATTGCTTTAGGGGAAATGGGAACAGATCTTTATTGGGATAAAACCACCTGGGACATACAAAAAGAAGCTTTCAAAATTCAATGTGACCTGGCCAAAAGACACGAACTCCCATTGGTTATCCATTGCAGGGAATCCATAGATGAGACCATCACGCTTTTAAAGAACGACGAGAGCCACTCCCTGACAGGTGTTTTTCACTGTTTCACAGGTACGCCGGAGCAGGGCAAAACCATCACAGAGGAATTAAAATTTTACCTGGGTTTAGGAGGAGTAACTACTTTCAAAAACAGTGGTTTGGATCTTGTGGTACCGCATCTGAACAGGGATAAACTAGTACTTGAGACAGACAGTCCGTATTTATCTCCTGTTCCGGAAAGAGGGAAGAGAAATGAACCATATAAAGTAAAATTTGTTGCAGATAAATTGGCTACCTTATTGAACCTATCGGTAGAAGAGGTGGCTTCCTTCACATCGGATAATGCAAATCGTCTTTTTTTTGAATGAACTACAAAATTGTCAACATAAACGACACGGGTAATCGGGCCATCCTCATCATTTATACAGGAGGCACATTCGGGATGGTGATGGATGATAGCGGTTCGTTAATGCCTTTCAACTTTGGAAGGGTCGTTGACCGGATACCTGAACTTAAATCATTAAGCATCCGGTTGACAGTTATTTCCTTCCCCTCTCCCATCGATTCATCCAACATCGGAATTGAAGATTGGAAAGACCTTGCTTACATCATTGAAGAAAATTACCACCAGTATGATGGTTTTGTCATCCTACACGGGACGGACACGATGGCCTATACTGCTTCAGCACTCAGTTTTATGCTGGAAGGACTCAACAAACCCATTATCCTCACCGGCGCACAGATGCCCATTGGATCGATTCGGTCAGACGCAAGAGAAAATTTAATCACTGCACTGGAGATCGCATCATCAAACGATAACGGTGTCCCCCTGGTAAGTGAAGTTTGCATTTACTTTAACTATGTATTGCTCCGTGGAAACCGTTCACAAAAACTCAGAAGTAGTCAATTCGCGGCATTTGAATCCGAAAATTATCCCCACCTGGCAGATGCCGGCATATCAATAGAGTATAATTTCAGTGCACTTAAACCTTACAATCCCGATTCATTCTTACACGTAAAAAGTGACCTTAATGCCAATGTTGGAATACTTAAATTATTTCCGGGAATTCCCGAAGGAATAGTAAAAGGAACAGTTTTTGCTGAAGGAATAGAAGGACTGGTACTGGAAACATTTGGTTCCGGAAATACCATGAAGTTCGATTGGTTCATTGACACATTAAAAGAAGCTATAGACTGGGGGTTGATTGTATTGAACGTTAGTCAATGCATCGGGGGAGAAGTGATACAAGGGAGGTACGAAACCAGTAAAATGTTGAGTGAGATTGGCATCATAAGCGGTGGCGACCTTACTACTGAGGCGGCAGTCACCAAGTTAATGCTTTTGTTGGGTACTGAAAGTGACCGAAGGATTCTCAAATATAAACTTGCATCTCCCATAAATGGAGAAATGGACTAGAAAACTGCAGTTTGTCTTACATTCACAATTGAGGTTTTTCTCAAAACTTGCATAAAGGCAATTTTCATCATTTATTTGTAGCCCGTCAAAGAAGCGGGTCAAATAAAGAGAGGTGGCCGAGTGGTTGAAGGCGCACGCCTGGAAAGTGTGTATACTCTTCACGGGGTATCGAGGGTTCGAATCCCTTCCTCTCTGCATTTTATCAGAAGAGACGAAAAAAGTCGTAGATTGGATGACTTGAATTATTTAAAACTTAAAATTTAAACTTAAAACCGAAGACTTAACTTACTAGATTGAATTATGAAAAAGTTATTGACGCTCTTAATGCTGGCAGGTGTAATTTCATTCACTGCTTTTAATACCAACGCCCAGGATTTCGATGATCCCGAAGTAGAAGATACAACAGCGGTAGATTCTTCCTACGTTGAAGAGGAAGTATACGAAGAAGCTGTTGAAGCAGAGGTAGAAGAAGTTCCTGAAGAAGAAGCAGAAGCAGCCCCTAGTTTTCACCAGATAGTTAAAGAGCAATTCATCGACGGAGGTCCCACTTTTATGGGAATTGTGTTAGTATGTTTAATTCTTGGATTGGCCATCGCGATTGAAAGAATCATTCACTTAAACATGGCATCAACAAACACTAACAAACTGTTGACAGAAGTAGAAGATGCACTTAGTACAGGAGGTGCCGACGCAGCTAAAGAAGTATGCAGAAACACAAGAGGACCGGTTGCTTCCATCTTTACTCAAGGTTTGATGAGAATGTCAGAAGGCATTGAAATGGTTGAAAAATCCATTATTGCTTATGGTTCTGTTGAAATGGGTAAACTAGAAAGAGGAATGATCTGGATCTCACTTTTCATCTCACTCGCTCCGATGCTTGGTTTCATGGGAACAGTTATTGGTATGATTGACGCGTTCAACGCCATTGCAGAAGCTGGCGATGTATCTCCTGCGTTGGTTGCAGGTGGTATTAAAGTTGCCCTATTGACTACAGTTGGTGGTCTGATTGTTGCCGTTATTCTTCAGGTATTTTACAACTACCTTGTTTCTAAAGTAGATTCTATTGTGAACAGCATGGAAGATGCTTCAATCTCTCTAGTTGACCTTTTGGTTAAGCATAATTTGACCAAGTAATTCATCGATAATTAATTTAATATGATTGATGTAGGATTATTTATTTCATATATACTTATCGGCATCTGTGTATTGACTGCGGTAGGTATGCCTTTAATTAAGGCATTTGGCGACCCACAATCCCTCAAAAAAATGGGAATGGGGGTCGGTGCGATCATTGTTGTTTTTGCCGTCGCATACTTTATCGCTGATGGTTCTATTTACGAAAAAGCATCATCTAATACGTCAAAAAGAGTAGGAGCTGGTCTAATAACCATGTACATCCTTGGCTTCCTGGCGATTGGGGGTATTATATATACAGAGATTAAAAAAATATTTCAATAATGGCTAGGAACAAAGACAGAGGCACACCCGAGGTGAGTTCTGGCTCCATGGCTGATATTGCATTTCTTTTGCTTATTTTCTTTTTGGTAACTACTACCATTGCAAATGATAAAGGAATTGCCATTCAGCTGCCTCCTAAGCCGGATCCGAACGAACCACCTCCTGAGGTGAAGTTTCAACAGCGAAACATTTTCAAAATATTAGCGAATTCGAAAGATCAGCTATTAGTTGAAGATGAGCCCTATAGAAGGCCTGTTGAAGACTTAACAGTAGAGGTAAAAAAGTTTATCTTAAACTTTGGTAATCCAACACCAGATGGTGTTGAATTGTACAACACGCTTCCTTCATCTATGAAGTCGCAAGCATCAAGAAGTCCTGAATCTTCTGATGATCCGACGAAAGCAATCGTTTCATTTAAAGCGAACAGGGGTACCAGTTACGAATTGTATATTGAAGTACTAGACGCTGTCAATGCTGCTTACAATGAAATATATGGAGAAAGAGTAGGTTTAACCGCAGAACAGTGGTTGGACATAGATTTAAAAGATGATACGCAAAAACGAATCTACAAAACTGCGAGAGCAGGGATTCCCAGAGCGATATCTATTGCTGAACCTGATAAATAAGTTGAATTATGTCAAAGTTTAAGAAAAAATCGAAAGCAGGTCAGGATATTCCGACAGCCGCACTGCCGGACATCATCTTCATGCTTTTATTCTTTTTCATGGTGACTACAGTTATGAGAGAGCAAGAAATTTTAGTAAATCAGTTGCTCCCTAAGGCTGAACAGTTGACCAAAATTGAGAAAAAATCATTAGTAAGTCAGATTTATATTGGTGAACCAAAAAATACAGGTTTGTTTGGGGTAGAACCTAAAATCCAAACAAACGACGTGTTTGTTGAGCCACAGGAAATCATTCAGTTTGTCAATCAGGAGAAGGATAAACTAGACGAAAACCAACGTGATAAGATCACCATGTCTATGAATGTTGATACTGAAGTAAAAATGGGGATCGTTTCAGACGTTGAACAAAAATTAAGGGATGCAAACGCACTCAAAGTATTATACAGGTCCGTTAAGACCATTAAGTAATTAAGCTTTGCATCTAT
>JBCCXH010000098.1:0-13071 GCA_039192005.1 Bacteroidota bacterium | reverse complement strand
TTCGTTTGTTCCATCAAATCCAGAAGAATTTCTTATTCCGTAAATCTGACCTTGTGGAAGGTACAGAAGATGACGAAACGTGGAACGATTTCATTCTCTTTCAAAAGTTTTGATAATATTTCAGTTATGGGCTGTAAATATTGGACACAAGTCCTTCTTAAGCAGGACCCGGCGATGTAAGACTCAAAAGTGCGGCTACCTTACCCGTCATTTGAACGCTGTATTGACACTAGTTAAAACTTCTTAATGTGTACATCAGTGATACCATAAAGTATTGTTGCAAAACCAATGAGTTTCGCTCCTGAAAATAAGAAGCCGTCACATCCTGAGTGATGCTTTGGTTTTGATTTAACAGGTCAAAGGCCGTAAACGTCAACTCTCCGGCATTGTTCTTTAAGAACTTCTTGGCAACTGAGGCATTCCAGAGTGCATAGGTCGTATTGAAATCATCGGAAATACCGTCGTAATACTGGTAGTTTAAATCGCTCCTAAGTACAAAGTTTCCAGGTAAAGTGATGTTCATTTTTCCACCAATCGTGTGGGTGAAAAAATTGGAATTTTGCCTGGATTGAATGGTATTTTCCACCTTGTTGGCATTGTACGTATAGGAGACATTGAAGTCGACATTTTTGGAAATATTACTGGCGATTGTCAGTCGCGAGTTCAGGTTATAAGTCTCTGAGGTGTTCAATTCATTGTTGATCAACCCGGGGTTTTTGGTGTACCCTACGCCGAGGTTCGCACTTAGGTTGAGCTTGAGTTGGGTCAGCACAAAACTGTAAGTCGTCGTGTTTCTCAGGTTCCAGAATCCGTCCAGATTTATGGGCGAAGTAAGCTGTGCTCCTCTGGGCAGCACCACGCCATCGGCCAGCAAACTGTCTGACTGTGCGATGAGTGTCGCACTGGAGATGATGTCGTTCGTTTGCCTTAAAATTATAAAGTTGGAAAGCGACGTATTTCGTTCTGTATTGGTCTTTCCGATTCTCACAAATAATTGATGGGTATAACTCTGGTCCAGCTCTTCGTTACCAACAGCGAAGAAAAGAGGGTTGCTGTTATCAATCACTTCCTGAAGCTGATTCGTGGTTGGCAACCCAGTCTGGGTGCTGTACCTGAAAAACATACTCACCTCATCGGAAATAGGTATTCTTCCAAAGGCGGAAGGTAATAGTACCATAAACCGGTTCGTGAAGGTATCTGAACCCGTATTCAATGATCCGTTTTCAAGTGTCGTCGCCTGGAGTGCGAGCTGGAAGGTGAAAAAGTTAGAAAAACTTCGCTTGCTCAACGCGATGGAAGGCTGATGTATGGTGGCAATGCTTTCAAAACGATTGGATAAAGCGGAGATGAACGTTCGATTTTGTACTTCAGACAAACCAAACTCGAATGCTTCTACCTCACGTGCCCGATTATTCCGACTCATCAGGTAGCTAAACTGAAGTTTGGAGCTTGTTCCGACAGGCTCTGAAAAGCTAGGCTCTGCGCTCCACAAGGTGCCGTATGTCTTGTTATTGTATACAATACTCGAGTCCGATAAAAGGTCCTGAAACGAATCTTGCCCCTCCGAACTGTTTCGATTTACATTCATATCCAACAAAAACGTTCGGCCCGTCTTTCCACCGAACTTATGACTGTATACCAGGTTATTTTTGGATGTATAACCTTGCGTTTCCGAAAGGAAGTTATTGATGGTTTGATTGATCTGGCTCCCTTCTACTGAAGTTGTCCCCTCGGTAAAATCAACCGACTCATTGTCCTGTAAGGTCAGCGATGGTGAGAATAAAAGGCTGTTATTAGGATCTATTTCATAGGTCCCTCTCAAATTAAACCGATGATTACTATTTAAGGATTCCGAAGCGTTCTCTTCATCGTATTCTTGTGTGAAGTCTCCAATAAACGTCTCTCTTTGCGTTCGGGCACTGTTCTCCAGATTCTCTCTGTCGAAGAAATAACTGGTTTCCAATTGCCATTTTTCCGGTTTTTCATTGCTGTAATTAAACCCGAACGTGTTGGTTCCTGTGATACCCGTAGGGGTTTGTTGCGCGCCACCGGAAAAGCGATTTCCACCTCTCCTCCCTGATCCGGACCTCGACCCTGTAATGTCCGAGGTGGAAAACTCGGTTTTGTTAATGTCATTGGACATGCCCAAAATGGTCAATTGCCTGTTCTTTTTGAAGCTGTTCAAATTTCCCTCCAGCATGTACCGGGAGTCGCTTCCCATTCCTGCAACAAACCTTCCAAACTCACCTTGTCTTTTGTTTTCTTTCGTCACCACGTTCATGGTCTTGGTGGTGTTGCCATCTTCAAAACCACTCATTCGCGACCTTTCGCTTTGCTGATCAAAAACTTCCACTTCATTCACCACTTCTGCGGGAATGGTATTAAGCGCCAGTAAAGGATCTTGTCCAAAGAAGCGTTTCCCGTCCAGCAAGACCTGATTAATGCTTTCTCCATTCGACTCTACCCCCGTATCGGAAATCACTATTCCGGGCATTTTACTCACTAAATCTGCCGCGGTCGCGTCCGGGTTGGTTTTAAAGGAACCGGCACGAAACACCGTGGTGTCCCCTTTTTGGATCACTGCCAAATCGCTTTCAATGACGACCTCCTCCAACTCCTCCACATCGGGTTCCAGGCCAATGACTCCCAGAGAAACGGTTTGCGTAAGTCGTACCAGCCGACTGTAGGGTTTGTATCCTACCGATCGGATGCTGATTTTGTAAAAGGCGCGCGTAAGGTCTTTGACAATAAAACTTCCATCCAGACCGGAAGTAGTGAATTTCGATGCGGTGGAGTCTTTCACGTTCACAAAGAGGATCGTAGTGCCTATCAGTGGCTCACCTGTATCGGTCTCCATCACTTTCCCGGTCACATTGATGCCCTGAGACCAGGCCACCAGTGAAGTAAAAGTGAGCAGAATTGGTAGGAGTCTTTTTTTCATTTTCATTTGGTCGTTCTGGTTGATTTGGAAAATACTCAGTTGCTGCCATTTGTTCTTCCATTTGCTCCATCCGGCCGTTTGGGTCGGCTGGATTCCGCCACCTTGAGGTAGGTTTCGTATTGCTCTTCATTTAGAATGTCTTTCATTAACAGGTCTTTTTCCTTTCTCAACCCCTGCATTTTCGTTCGCATCTCACTGAAATTTCTCGTTTTACGAACCTCTTCAAACGTTTCGGATACCGTTTCACCAAATTCATCGTAGATACCGTTAATCAACTCGGTTTGGTCCGCAGAAAGCTGCTCAACTTTTCTCAGCACATTCTCTTTTTCACGTTGTGCCATTTCTTCTGCATTAAACCCACCACCAGGCCTTCCACCTCTGGGCTGAGCGGTTAGAGAAAGGGTGGAGATAAAAAGGAGGATACTGAATGTAATAATCTGGTTCATAGGCTTATTTGTTCTGTTACTGTTTGAGATAAAGAGGGTTTAAAAAATCAAGATAATACCAAACGTTTCTATCTAACCTCGATAATTCATGAATTTTGTTTTCGATTTGAGATAAACAATTGGATTGCTGATCAAAGGATACCTGATTTGGCTTCATTGATTTTGATAGTTTGTTCATCAAAATGTTCATTCTACCCCAACATCAATTGTCCGTTCTTACAAGGAAAGCACACGACTCCACTTTGGTTCTTAATCAGACTCTTTTACTTATCTCAGTAAATAATTCCTGAATTTTTACTTTAATCATACGTTCAGCAAGCATACTAAAGTAATTATTATTTGACCAGCATTCATTTATGGAGCTGCGTAATGAAGACATAAACGGAAAAAGTAGGCTCTAACACGATCAGACGGCACCAAAGGATGCAGGATTAAATCAGTTATTTAGCATTTTTTAGATTGCTGTCATATGCCAATTTTTAATCTTTTCAGGATGGAAAAACAATGTAACTACCAGAGGTGGCTTGCTTTTTGTGCAACGCCTCATTTTACGCGATCAGGAAGGACCAGTTTACCAGCAAAGGTCATCCGGGTTTGCCTAACCGGGTTTGCCTAACCGGGTTTGCCTAAGCAGATTAAAAACTACTGTTCTATGAGATGTATAATGACTACCTATTTCTTTTTATGAAAAACCAGAAAGTACCCACCTCATGTTTAGCCTACTTGGTTTTTACAATCTACATATTAGCTTCCCTGACGGTCATGGGCCAAAACACCGTTCCGCATCAGATCAATACCAAAGAAAAAGTTGGTTGGATTCCGTTTGATCCCCTTCAGGATGACTCCGGTTTTGAAGTGTGCGACGAATACAACATTCAGGAATACTATCAGGTAAATCCAAAATACCTGGAGGGATCAAAGAGCATTAAAGCATATTTCAAAACTGCGAATACCAACTATAGAATTCCGTCTTCTTTTTCAGGCTTTCTCACGGTAAGGTTTGTGATCAATTGTCAGGGATCGATTGACCGGGTGCGGTTCAAAACGGTGGATCAATCTTACCAATCAGTAGAAATAAAAATAGATACCGAAACGGTAAAAAAGTCGCTAAAGAATATGGGAAAATGGACGCCTGGTGCGGTCGACGGCGTGACCTATGACTGCTATAAGCACATCGTTTTCAAAGTTACGAATGGGGAAATCAGTGATATCATCGGATGAGAATAATTAAAGCCATCTTGATCGGGAGCATATCGCTTTTTATCCTCATTTTTCTTATCGTCTTTAGCTGGTACCAAACCCTGGAAACGAGAAAGCAAGCTGAACAATGGTTCTCGTTAAGTAAATACTATCGTCAGGGGAACCTGAGACGTCAATGGTTGATGGAACAGGCGATCAAGACGGACCCCAGCTTTGCAGAAGCGTACATGCAGCAATCGATTAGCCACAATAAAAGAGGGGACTTTTCCACGGGTATGGCGCTGTTGGAAAAGGCGGTTGAGCTGAAACCGGTCCGTTACCTTGGCTACCGTGGATCGGTGAAATTGTACATGCTACACGATTACGAAGGAGCGCTACACGACTTTTTAAGGCTGGACTCCCTTACTCCGAATTTCAGAGATGCACCCCGTGGTGAAGATATCTATCAGGTGATGAGCCTGTGTCATGAAGGACTGGGCAATGATTCTCTCGCCCTTTTCTACCTGAACAAGGCGATAGATGAAGAAGACCCCCAATGGGTGGATAATCAGGCCTATCTGTATCGTAGTAGGGTACAAATCAGGCTGGGAGATTTCGAACGCGCAATGGATAATTTGACACATGGTATAACCACAAACCCATTAGCCGATTATTACTACTACCTGGCGTATGCCCACTTCCAACTAAACAACCCACAAAAAGGGTGTGAGTATTTGAGTGAAGGAGTGGAACAATTCAACCTTGGGTATTTCAGATCAAACCCCTATTATGAACTCCCAGGACAAGTGTATTTGTCAGACTTTCATGAACTGCAAAAGCAATATTGTGAGAAGTGACTGATAGCAACAGTACGATTTCCGTTTGGTTGATCATGAAATGACCTCATCACCGCTGTCTATTTCTATTCTCTTTAAAATCAATTAACTTAATGCTAAATAACGGAATTAAATCTTACTTTCCCTGATCTAAAACAATCGACGCCTCATGAGAAAAGTACTTCTCTTCATTTGTATTCTTCCTCCTCTGCTGGCCGGTTCTCAGGACTTGACGGAATCAACTCCGATCAGCATTACCAAAAACTGGTCTCAGGAACCTGATGGCTACACCTACCCCATTCGCATAAAAGTCCCTACGGAGGCCGTGCCATCTGAAGGTTTTCCTGTCTGCATCTTACTCCACGGCAATGGTTGAAATGGGTTCGCCACGGTCAATCAGTTTGCTGCCGTTCTGCCTGATCATGTGCTGGTGGCTCCCACCGGCTATGAAAACGCCTGGAATATTTGTGCGGAAGACACCGACGCGCCGGATACGGAAATGATCGACGACCTGGTTAATCTGCTTCAAGGCTACAATAACATCAACCCTAATCAAATCAGGATTTTAGGTTCTTCAAATGGTGCAGGGTTGGCCAACCGGGTATTCATTGAAAACCCAAATGCCGGAATAGACATCATATGCACGATTGTCTCTCAACTCAACGAGCCTCAGTATCATTCCGGTAGTTTCTATCAGCCTGGTACCTCCACTGACGCTTCCACTCCATTTTGTGGTTATGATGTCGCTGCAACACCAATAACCACAAGAAAGTATTTGAGTATTTGCAATGATAACGACCCGGTCATCCCCTATGCTGGCGGTTCATCGGCGGTTGGCGTCAACTTTTTACACGCTGAAACTGCCGCCTACCTCATCGCTCAACATCAGGGTTATACGGGTGATCAACTGACTTCAGGTAACACAATAGGTAATCCTGCCATTACCGAATTTTCCTACCTGGCAGGGACGGTCGTGCACATTAAAGGAGATGCCAGGCACGCGGCCAATAGCACCCAGCGAAGCTACATCACAGATTTTTTTGCCGGCATTGATGTGGTTTTAGCTATTGACGGTAAGCTACACAGCAAGATGAACGTGTACCCCAACCCTACTCGCTCTACGGTCACCGTGCATCGAGTATCTTCTCAGACCGTATCGTACCTTGTTTTTAATACACTGGGTCAGCCTGTCAGGCAGGGCATGTGCCATTCGAAAATGCTTTCTATTGATCTCTCCTCGCTTCCCGGTTCCATCTATTTCCTAAAAATGGGTGACCAACTCATGCGAATCGTGAAGTCCGAATAGGATTAATGCCACAGATACCTATTTATCGGGCAGTATGAAGGGGTAGTAGCGTTAGTTCTTAAACTAACTGGTTAATAAATTGCTTTTAAAACGCACCTTACTGTTGTTAACAAACTTATTCAAAATCTGAACCGACACGTATTTTAGGAATACCAAATACTTCTAATGCCATCAATCATAAAAAATTTTCTTTGAAAGAAAAGTAATTGCTGTGTATCACCGTTAACTAATTCATATCAATTACCATCTTTATTTTTAAAATCCATATGAAGCAGCATCTTTTCATTGCATTGATCTGTCATTCTATTCATGCATACTCACAAAACCTGATACCCAATCCAGGTTTTGAAGAGAAGACATTATGTCCTACGAATCATACCACTCAGAAAGAACCCATTAAAACAGTGGCCTGGTATTCTCCATCAAAAGGAACACCGGACCTTTTCAGCTCATGCGCCATTCTGATGATGTCCACTCCCCGAAATTTTGCAGGTACAGCGTACCCTCCAAATGGAGAAAACTATGTCGGAATGTATTTCGGCCAACCAAATGAGTCCGCGAAAAGAAACTACAGGGAATACCTCACTTGTCAACTTATAAAAAGGTTAAATAAAGGGGACAGCTATACCCTGACCTATTATGCCAAACCGGCTACCAACTCCACTTATTTAATGGATCGCTTGACTTTTGCTTTCTCTTCAGATCCTCCGAATGTCAAACATGATCATGTACTGACAGGGTTGGACGTTCGTTTCATAGCAGTAGATACGGTAGAGGTGGTAGAAGGATGGTATCACGTAAGGCATGAGTTCATTGCTAACGGGACGGAGAGGCATTTGACCATCGGTGATTTCACTCCACTGGGGCAAGGAGTTTTTGAAAAAATGTTTACCGCCAAATCACAGCTAAAAGAGGATGGATCAACCTATTATTTATTTGATCATTTTACGTTGTCGCAAAACAAACCGGATCACTTTAAAGAATTTACCCTCGAAAAAGCTTTTAGTCTTGAAAATACTTACTTCGAGTTTGACTCTTTCGAGTTAAAAGAATCCGCACTTAACGAGTTAAGGGACCTGGCAGATTATTTAAAGTCCAAGGAGCATTTAATCCTGGAGGTTTATGGAAATACGGATGTAAAGGGATCTGAGGAATACAATGAACGGTTGTCCGTACTTAGAGCCAAATCAGTAAAAGCTTGTCTGGAGGCATATGGACTCGACCCCGAAAGGTTAAAAACCTATGGAATGGGAGAACGAAAGAGCATCTACTTATTTGATTCGCTCAACCGAAGAACAGAATTTGTCCTGTTGCCTGGGGCAAACGAAAAAAATGGCTCGCGTTGACGATCACGCGAGCCATTTCAGCAATCGAGTATTCGAAAGCTTATTTTAATTTCGTTGATTCACCTTTAGCTGTATGAGAAGTCTTTCTGCGTCCGTTAAAACGACGGATGTACTGCCAGTCCCTGCTTTGATACTTATGCGTCAGTCCCCACTCGAAAATGGCAAATGGAGTTTCGGCATCGAGCGTGCGGTTCAGCCCAATGGCATGAGGTGGACTTTTAATTGAGGCAATGATGTCAAAATTAATCCCATCAGGAGACCACTGGATGGTGTTCTTTTCCGGCCCGTCTGTCGTGATCAATGAAGCAATACCGCCTTTGTGAGGCCATACGCATATTTCGTGCCCACTATTGGAGATGGGATTATACTTGGATTTTACATAAGGTCCTTTCGGGTTATCCGCAACCGCTACGCCATGACGTATTTGTCTTCCCCCCCAGGTGATCGCCTCACCCATCTGCTCTCCTTTGTAATAGAGATAAAACTTCCCATTGTAAGGAAGGATGCATGGATCATGGACTTTGTGACTATCAAAATCTCCTTTTTTCTCCACGATGAACCGGTTGTCTTCCTCTCCTTTCCACACACCGTTATCCGCAGGACTAAGGATGGGCTCTTCGCTTTTCGTCCAGGGACCATATGGAGAATCGGACCAGGCCAGCCCTACCTGGTTTTTAACACGAACGTTGTAGGGTGATTTTACGGTCTGATAGCACAAATAATACATGCCATCGTATTTCATAATCTCTGTCGTAAAAACTGACCGATCATCGTATGCACCTTTTTCTCCTCTTGGAACAGCTATGCCTTCTTCTTTCCATGTCCAGCCATCTTCTGAGGTCGCATACCAGATGTCGCACCGGTCCCATGGAAATACTTTTTCATTTTCGATGTCTCCATCAAATCCATCGGTCACTTCTGTACTTTTGGAATACCAGACAAAGTATTTCCCGTCTTCCTTGATGATGGCGCTGGGATCTCTTCTCACCACTCCTTCTTCAAAAGCCAGGTCTCCTTTGAGATCATGGACGGTAAATTGTCCAAACCATTCATTGGTCAGGCTTTCAGGCCATGCCAACGCCCTTTTGGAAGCGGCACTCAGGTAGTCTTTATTGGTAATTCCCAAAAAATCGAGCTTCTCATCAGAGATTTCCGGTACTTCTTCTACAATGCTTCCTTTATTATTTTGCTCGCAACTAAAAAGGAAAGAAAACAGTAATAGGATACTGAGGAATTTCATGGATCTTATTTTCATTATCGGTTTAGGTTTATTCATGTTGTTTAGTAGACTTCGCCACCAAAAATTTTATTTACACGTCAAACAGGCAAGAAAGAAAATAACGCAAAGAATCACAATTTTTCAGTACCCATTTTAACTATTTCACATAGACAAAAACTCGACGATGCGCTATTGATAATTTTGTTACCACACGGAAGGTATTCATTTTCTTAAAAATTTGATGGTCATTCGGTTGTTTGGTAAAAAGGATCGTGGGATAACGCGCGATAAACCTTTATCTTGGCGTGATGGTCTGGAGTCTGGTACCGTTAAAAGGCTGCTAAAGCAAAAGTTTTTTGATGAAAAATGGCAAGACAAGGTCAGGTTGTCAGACGCTTACCAACCCTTAAACACATGTGTAGTTGCATCAGCAGAAATGGATGTCATCTCCGGTTTATCCCGGATAAAATGATGATGAAAAATAAATTTGTGAACATGAAACGGCCTTAATGGTCTGATCATGCCAATCAATAACCAATACCCCAGTATGCAACAGGGAGTTATGATTAAAGACGTACTAAATGGCCAATTTTAGCAGCTTTAAAAACATGAAATCTCAATGTATGATCGTTGCATTCATAGGGCTATTTGCTAATAAACTGCAAGGGCAGGATTGGGTGGACGTTCCTATTCCTGCAGCGGCTGGCAATGGGAGGATCTGGAAAATTCAAGAACAGCACTCTGATGACTTCAATTACAGCGGAAAGGGTACCGAGTTTATATCAAAATGGTTGGATAACCATCGTACCGGGTGGTCAGGGCCAGGTGAAACACAATTTAGTTCGGACTACTCGGACGTTAACGATGGAAATTTGAAGATCAAAGCAGGAAGGGCTACCGGCATTGAAGGCAAAACCGTATTCTGCGGAC
The DNA here is from genome assembly GCA_039192005.1 of Bacteroidota bacterium. Lineage (GTDB taxonomy): Bacteria > Bacteroidota > Bacteroidia > Cytophagales > Cyclobacteriaceae > Ekhidna. The sequence continues at coordinate 2,868 of JBCCXH010000098.1, read as the reverse complement.
ACGTAACGTCTAAAACATCTGTGATTTACCCGGTATTTACAGAGGTGAGCATGAAATGTAGCGGCATCAACCTCTCTTCAAATTTTTGGTTGATTAGCGCTGACGATGTAAGCGAAATTGACGTAACGGAAACGTACGGCGCAGAAGATCCGGGAGGCCGGGTGATGCAGACCAATTATCATATATTCCAACGAAGCCCTTTCACTGACCTTGCCAATGCTCCAAAACAGCATTTCGCTAAGAAAAAAGTTTTTCTGAAGGATGCCTATCACACCTTTGGTCTTTATTGGAAAAGTGAAACCGAGTTTGAGTTTTACCTGGATGGAAAACTGGTAAGGGAACTGAACCCCTCCAAGGATTTGGAAGACCCGCGAGATCGTTTCTTTGATCAGGCGATGTACTTAATCATGAATACGGAACTTCATACCTGGAAGTCGTCCTCGGGAATCAAGCCATCGGATGCTGAACTAAACGATGATACGATCAATGTTATGTATATAGACTGGATCCGAACGTATAAACCTGTCCCTGACACGTAATTCAGGTTTATCTCTCAAAACCTTATTCTACTTTACGAAGTTAACCGGTAACCAAGTCTAGTACCTTGATTTGATGTTTTTTTGAATCCACCTTCCTAGTACTTCCATAGGATTTCTCAGCTTCCTAAGGTAGAATTAGTGTAACATGTAAATCTTTCAGGCGACCCTTCTAGGCGACTCTTTCAGGCGCCTGATGATTAAAAAATCGAGACATAATTAATTTACCGAAACACTGGGCAAAAACTGAACATTTAATAGTTTTTATTTTCTCTTGTCTATCAAAAGCATCTTATATCTTTAAAATTGATGGTTGAAATAGACAACTAAACTTGAAAAATAAAGAGAAACAACAAAGAATAACTAGACATTTTGCCTTTCTTTTCACATGTCTTTGTACAGTCTGCACATACGGTCAACTACAGGAAAGCAATCTTAATTTAAAGCAGCTCTATGAAGCTGCGGAAGCAAAAAAATTCAACTCAAACGATAGCTCAATCGCCCTTTTCAATCAATGCATAGACGAAAGTTATCATACCAGAGATACCCTTTTTGTGATACGATGCTTATTGGGACGATCCAACTTATACGGCCACAATGCTTCCTTTGACTACGCATACGATGGATACTGGAAAGCACTGCTCTTATCCGATCAAATCGGAGACAGCCATGCAAAAGCCGCCGCTTTATATGGGCTGGGTTGGCTATACAGTCTATACAAACGAGACAGCATCGCAGAGAAATACTTTAAGCAGGCTTTAACATTAAAAAAATCTACTTCACAGGATGCTCCCTGGGCATTTACTGATAAGGGAGAAGTCTACTACGCACTTGCTACTCAATTCAGAAGGCAGGAAAAAACGGAACTGGCCAGAAAATACCTGGATAGTTGTTTAATCGAGCGAGGGTTTAGTTTGAAAGACATACAATCTGCTCTTCTTCGTGCAGAATTGGGATATAACTTCCTGCTGGAAGAAAATTATGAAGAAGCACTCAACTGGCTATCTCCATTGGAATCTTATTTCATCACCTATTATCCCAGTTATCTGGTCATTTACCACGCCATGCTGGCAAAAGTATATGCTAAAATGGGGAAGATGAAGTTAGGAAAACAACTTTACGAAAGTGCCATCCAGTCAGGACTCCAGCACAAAAGCCACATGGACCTGATGCCCGATGTTTACGAGGATTTCTCTAAGCTGCTGACGAAAATGGGAGATTGGGAAGCGGCATATGACGCCTTGATGAAATCAAAAGAACTAAATCAAAGCCAGTTTGATAGTAGAAGCACGAAAAACCGTAGGTTCATTGAAATAAAAGACGAATACCGCCAAATAAAAGAAGCAAAACAAAAGCAGTTTCAGCAACAGGTCATCGAACGCTTGAAGCAAAAAGATGAAATATCCCGTCTCAAAGGGGTGATCGCCTACGCAACGATCATTTTCTTAATCCTCACGGTTTTTCTTACCTATCGGTACTTAAGAAGCAGGTACCATGCGGATAAAAAGCTATTAATAGAGCGAAGAAACCTGGAGCAGAAGAAAGCCAAAGAAGTCCTGGAGATTAAAAATAAAGAACTGACTTCTTCCGCCTTACAACTCATCCAACGGGAAGAAATTTTGTCCGATCTTAAAAAAGAATTGGAAGAGCAACGAAAATATCCAAGTCCGATCAAAATCGGGAAGCTCGCGCAAAGCATTCAGGTAAATAACGCTGGTAATTGGGGCGAATTTGAAGCAAGATTTGTTGACGTAAACAAGCAATTCTATCAAAGCCTTCGGGATAAATTTCCCGACCTGACCCAAGGTGATCAAAAGATCTGTGCATTGGTAAAACTCAACTTTGACAGCAAAGACATGGCCCGTCTATTGGGTATTTCCGTAGAAAGTGTCCATACGACCCGCTATCGGTTAAGAAAAAAGCTTGGACTGAAACGTAGCGATAACCTGGAAGAGTTTATCTCCCGAATCGGGTAGTTTGAGCTGTATTTCAGCCTCATATCAGGGTGTTACATGGTCTTATTGAACAACACCTGAATCTTTCAGGTTAATTTTAAGTGATTTAATACTTTGATGTAAAATGCCTCATTTCCACTTCGAACAAAAAATTGAACAGCTTGAAAAGCGTATGGGCGGGTACAACTATTTGTTCATCGATCATGCAGTTGTGGAACAATTTGAAAAGAAAAAATCCGTTCGGTTGAAATGTGAAATTGACCGGAAAGTGGCGTTCTCATGTGGATTGAACCACTTAGGCGATGGGAATTTTTACATCATTGTCGCTTCCAAACACCTGAAAACTCTGGATAAAGAAATCGGAAGCGTGGTCAACT
>JBCCXH010000097.1:0-13107 GCA_039192005.1 Bacteroidota bacterium | reverse complement strand
TATGGAAATGGATACGTACGTGCCGATTCCTGCACATCGCAAGCATAAGGCTTCATGTAAACAGTACTGAGTGTGCTTGGGAGGCATCAAGCACTGTCAAAGGCCAAGGTAAGAGGGTAGAGGAACACACCGATCGAGCCGTACTTCGTCAGGCCTTTGGACACCGATTGAAAGTTTACCATACCAACTATAGAGCACTTATTAGACAAAGGTAACCATTAGTTTGCATCTAGGCATGGTCTACGTCACTACGTGCTAAGGAACAGTTGTAGAACGTCGAAGGTGTATGGAAGCCTATCGATCCGAGCCTGTAGATATTCCCAAGCCTCATCACCGCCATAGTATTCACCATCTACACCTGAATATAAGGTCTTAAGAGTCTCCTGAATTTTTATTGCTTGATCTCGTTGGGGGTAATAGAACATAATTCTTATTGGCTTAAATCCATGTTCCTTAATAACTTTTACTCTCGTGTGTTCTTTAGTGATATGGTCACCATCTGTTGTTGCATCCCTCCATTTTACTTCTATTGCATCAGATTCGTTCAAAAAGTCAATCTCGAAAGTCTTTGGTCTCTGTCCGAGTGTGTTCGGGATTTTGGTTTTAATACCGTTAGGGTATTTGAAGTTCAGACATAAAGTTGCGGCTTCTTCAAGGAAAGAACCTGCATATTTATAAAGAAATCGACCAGTGTTTTGATAAATGTCGATTAGTTCACCTTCTTTTATTGCAATGCCGAGAACCCTATAAATAAGATAGTGAGAATTGTCATCAGCTTTCATATCCTCTTTCCGCTGTTCGATCTTACCCTTAAGGTTTGAAGAATAAACCTCTGCTAGTTTCTTTAGTTTCTCTTCTAATTCTTTCACCCAGTAAAGTTACGATTTATGATAAAGATTGCTAGTTGTACGACATGAATCACAACGCTTCCCGTATAAAACGTGGCTGTTTTTAAGTTACCAAAGTTTCGGTTTACCACCGAGTCAATTCTGCGGATTCGTTGTACCTTTAGTTATCGTTATGAAATCCACAAAAAAGCATAAGGACGTAACCACCTCCGGTATTGATAAAGATACGGGTTTACCTACCCAATTTTTGATAAAGAAACTCATTGAATCGGAACAGTCCTCAACGGTTGATCAATCGGTTGACGAAATACTTACTAATATAAAGGCCGAGGGTAGAAGAATTGCAGACATTAAGTAAGGTATTAATTTTCTCGATTTTAGATTGACTCGATTGAGGGATTGGGGCGATTGGAAGATTTTTTCGATTGAGGATTACAGAGAATGGGATTTTAGTAAGGACATCGGGAATAAAAGACTGATCGCACTTTCCTTAAGCTGTTTTCACCGTAGTCATCACCTCACTCATGGTAACCTGGCAAACTCACCTCTCCACGTTTCGAATTCGGCACCTGAAGGGCGATCCGATATGCGGGAACTGTTTAATCTCCGTAAGGCATTTTCGGTCAAATCATTCACTGCACTAACTTCTCCATCGTCGAGCGCCGTATTGGGTGGCAGGGTGATTCCTTCAAAATAAAGTTTCGTAAATGTAAGGTCTTCATTGGTTAGGTTGGTGAGTGTGATTAAACTTCGTGCGTCCACTGCATTGCCTGGATAGTTTTGAATCACCACATTATCAAATACTCCCTTTGCCCCTTCTCTGATACGGATTGCGTCCGTTCCGTTATTGCTTGGATTCGCCGCAGATGAAAACCCAACCATGGTCACGTTTCTGATCGTGGGGCTGGAAAATGGAGTCGCCTGATTGTCCGAAGACAGGTTGTCTCCTTCGATGCCCCGATCCTGAATGAAACCAGCATCATCTATTTGTTGAATGTAGAGGTACGATGCCGTACCCGTCCAGCCTTGTGCAAAGTCAAATTGATCGTCCTGATTGCCCACGCACACCACATGGCTCACGTTTACGGTCCCTCCAAAAAACTCCATGCCATCGTCTGCGCCTAAGTAAGCTTCTACAAAATCAATGGTGGTCCCGCTCCCTACTCCGTAAAGGGTGATGCCGTTGTGTTCTCGCTCTGAGTTGATGGAGCTTCCGGTATATTCTACCCTGACGTACCGGAGTACTCCAGAGTTGTCTTCGGGTTCATTTCCTCCATAGGTAATGTCGCCAATTTCGGCAATGGCACTGGTCCCGACATTGATCGGTGCCTTTCCTGCGATAATTAGTCCGCCCCATGCTCCCGGGACCTGATCTGTAGCGGTGAAAACGATGGGTGCTTCGTCTGTTCCCTCGGCAAAGATTTTTGCTCCGCTTTCAATGACGATAAAAAGTGCCGGAGGTTGCCCTCCGGTGGCGGTAATGGTAACGCCGGGTTCGATGACCAGTACGCCTTCTGCTTTTACCCTCAAGGCTCCCAACAAAGGAAACGTAAACCCGCGGCTCAAGGTCAGGGTATCGCCAGCCTCTACCGACGCGGGAAGGACCGCTCCGTCTTCCGGAGTGAGATCGATCAACTCACGCTCGGATAGTTCATTGGATATTTCCAGGCATGAGGAGAGTGTCAGACTTAACAACATAAAACCTGCCAAAATAGAAGGGTGCCGCCTTATCAATGTCTTATTCATAAAAATCAAAAAGTCATGGGTTTCGTTCGTTTTGAAACCGATAAGAGATACTGAAACCGATATCTACCCCTTTCCGGTAGGATTGGGTCGTACGGTTTTCCACTGCCAGCGGTCCCGGGGCTTGCGCACGTCTTATTGCAGGGTTGAGCAGGTTGCGAACGGAAAAGCCGACTGCCCATCCGTTTGAAAACTCATTTTTCCCGGTGAAATCCAGGGTGCCGTAAGCCAACTCAAACTCATCCCCTCGTTGCTGTGTTCCCACGTTAATGATCCGCTTTCCTGCAAGGTTGTAAGTAAAGCTAAAAACCGAGGCTTCTGAAGATTCGAAAATGGGGCGATCATACGCCAATGAGACGTTCACAATAAAAGGGGCAGCTCCTTGTAGCTGTCGGGAACCGTTCGTCACATTGGATAACAACTCCTGCGTTTCGACATCGGTAATGTTATCGGGATTGGTATTTACTTCGGTAGCCAACAAGCTGATGTTTCCATCCACAACAAAATCATCGAAAAGCGGTGGACTAAACATGGTTCCTAACCGCTTCCTTATTTCTATTTCCAGACCGTAAGCTGTGGCCTCGGTTACATTGAAGAAGCTAATGAAATTTTCTCCGCTTCTGACCTGCTCGATGGGCTTATCGATGTGTTTGTAAAAAACACCCAGTGCAATCAACTCCCCAGGGTTAGGATACCGTTCGTATTTTAAGTCAACGTTGGTGATTAATGAATTTTCCAACGTGGGTCGTCCAACGACACTTTGAAGGTTTTCATTTACCTGAGGGGCAGGGACCAACTCATTGAAGTTCGGCCGGGTCAGGGTACGTGCTATTCCCCCCTTTATATACCGGTCTTTTGACAGCTTATATCTGGTGTTCAGACTGGGCAGGATGTCTACCCGACCTAAGGGTACTGTTTGAAAGGCGTTTTGGAGCGGCGTTCCTAACAATCTAAAAAACACCGTTTGGTTGGTGGCTTCTGCTCTCAGACCAGGCACCACCTCAAAGTGCTCAAAAGGAGTGATTCTCAAATAACTGTAAGCTGCCGATAGCTTACGTAATGCCCGGGACTGACGCTCTCCTCCATTCGTGTCGCGGTATGAAAAAAGGCCACTACGAAAATTTTCGTCGGAGAACAACGCATCCAGACGCTGTAGGTCGATACCCTCCGTGTTTAGTTCAGTGGTCACCAATGTAAAGGTGCGAAAGTCCAGCTCTCGTGCTTTTTCTTTGAACTGATACCCGACGACCCACTGGTGTGGTTGGGTGTTTTCGCTCCGTTTTCCAAAGTGATACCCCAGTTCCGCAAACAGGTTGTTCTCACGCTCGTCTATCTCCTGAAAATAACGTCCGTTTTCTGCCGCTACGTTTCGGTTGATGGTGCCCACCTCACTCCCGGGGTCAGCAAAGAAGGTAAGGTCTCTACGATCAGGTTCATCTGTAAAGGCGCCTGCTGAGCTCCCTCCCCACTTCAGCAAAAGTTTATCGTCTAAAAAAGTCTGATTTATCGTAGCCTGAAACACTGACAATCGTTTTTCCAGGTACCTGTTCCTGATCCTTCTCAGGTTTTCAAAGTCGATCGTTTGGCCCTGGCTAACAATCACGTTGTTCTCACTATTGTTTACCAGCAGGTAGCGGAGGTTGATCTCGTATTTTTCGTTCTGTTTATAGCGAATGCCCAGCAGGGAAGTAACGTTCGTTTCGAAGCGCGACCTGCTTCTGGTAAAAGCTGTGGTGGGTGATTGGCCAGCGTCCAATACGTCATTCATGCCCTGATCGCTACGGTAGGAGTTCTTATTGGACCCCGAAAAAATAATTCCCAGCTGCGCTTTTTTAAGCTGCCACGTTTTCCCAAAGTCAATGGTCCAGCGATGATCCAGCGGAGCCTGAATGGTTGCCACATCGAATCCTGTGCGGAAAGGTTGTGACTCACTTGCGGGAAATGCCAAAATAAAATCGCTCCCTCCTACATCTACCGGGGACTGTCTGCCACTACCGGAGATCCCCAGGTAGTCAATGTCTCCGTCTTTGGATGACCGAAAAGGCTTGAATGTGCTTTGGGTATTGATGCCAAATCCCAAACCGATCCGGACAAAATCAGTTTCGAGTGGATCACGTGTATAGATAGCTATGGAGGCTCCTGAAACATCTGCAAACCGATCGACCGTGTAGACTTTGGAGACATCAATGTTTTCGACAATGGTTACCGGCAACAGGTCAAGTTCAAAAACTTTTTTGTCCGGGTTGGCGGAGGGTAGCGGTAGTGTATTTAAATAAGCGTTGTTATACCGATCTCCCAACCCCCTGATAAACAACCCTCGACTTGCTTTTGAAATACCGGAAATTTTGGTGAGTCCCGACTCCACATTGGTGACCCCTTTCTCCGCCAGTGCCTGAGCGCCGATGTTTTCGACAGCAAAAACGGCTTTTTTCCTCGAAAGCAACAGCACATTGCTATTGGTTCGGTCTCCTTCTGCTTCAATGGTGACACCTTCCAGCTCTGTCACGTTGGGTTTTAGACGGATGTCGATTACCGTATTTCCCGATGATGAAAGCAATGCATTTTCCAATAGGTTGTCTTCGTAGCCGATGGCACTCGTTTTGATCGTATAGCTTCCTGCTTGAAAAGAAAATTGAAACCGGCCATTTACATCTGTAGCTGCACCTGTAGTGGTTCCATCAATGATGACATTAGCCCCAATGATGTTTTCTCCTGTGGAGAAATCGGTTACCTGCCCGGTAATGATCACTACTTTCTGCGCCTTTAAAGGAGTGATGGCAACGCAAAAGAGGATGGCGATCAGGTAGGGAAATAACTTATGGTAATCGTCACCTTCTGACATACGGAAATAAAAAATAATTTGAAAAACAAGCTTCAATCACGCTGTATAAGCTACGCTATTAGTTAACTATTTGATAATGGTTTAATCAAATCTAGGTAAAACTCGCTCGGATAGGTTCGGTTCGTTCTTTTTGAGCTCGGTTTACTTACTTTTTGTTTATCGTTTGTCTTCTAAGCGATTATATGGATTGATGGGATTGGGGCGATTGACGATTGATTCGATTGGAGGATTGATTCGATTGTAGATTAGGGATTGAGCCGATTGAGGATTTTTCTGATTTTAGATTGGGGCGATTGAAGGATTGGTCTATTTGGTGTTGAGGAATTGGCGATTGGAAGTTGGAGAATTTAGGGTGTTGTAGTTTTTTTCTACTGTTTTTTTGATGGTGTTGGTAGCTGATTACATTCAAATTAATTGCTCATCTATCTATGATGTAAGCCTCAAGCTGTCTCTACTTACTTTCAAACTCCCCGGTCAATCCTCCGGATAGGGTACGAAAACGAGATTGGTGAATTTTTCGTCGATGACAAACAGGCAACAAAACTCATCCGGGTCTTTGTAGCCCGAAAGATTTGGGACTCTTTTACTGGGGCCTCTTCCTGCCAAAGGCAGTTAGCTTCCTGATTACCAGCCCCAGTGGGACTGCCCCAGTGGAACTGGTGTTTGATTCTAAATCGCTGCAATTCCTTTCCATTCCATAATTCATAAAAAAAGAGTAGCGAAACCTGTCCGCTACTCATCTCTTTTTGAAAGTTGTTTTAATTTCTTATTAGTTAAGAATACGATCCATTTCTACTGCTTCACCACTTTATGCATCTGTCCTGAACCGGTGTGGATCAGGTAGACACCTGAAGGGTAATCTGTCAGGTCGAGGGTAGTTATTCCTGGTTGTAGCTTCCTTTCCAACAGGGTGCGGCCGTCCAGACCGATTAATTCAATGGTTTGCTTTTCACCAGACTCAATGGTGATGTTCTGTTTTGCCGGGTTGGGGAAGATACGTAGCACCAAATCAAAAGATGTGTCGGACGCAGGTGTTTCGATGTCTTCCGTATTGCTTATCCGTGCTGTAGACGACACGCTACAATCGGTGCCACTTGGGCTATCCCCGGTGATCATCCAGCCCCGCTCATTGGTCAATACATCACGTGCGACTTCTGCATTCGTGCCATATTGTAAACCAAATGCACCCAACAGCTTTCCGGTTACGTTTGGATTATTTTCAGACCAGCCTATTAACGTGGAAGAGTAGTTTTCGCAGTCCATACCCGAACTACGCGGCAAATTCCTAATACTTACAGTGGCATTCAACTTCCATTCACCAAGATCCTGATTGAAAGAAGAAGCATTAAAAAGCATAGAACGCATGTTTATCACATTACTTACGTCCCAACTACTCAGATCCTGATTGAAAGATAAAGCGCTTGAAAACATCAATTGCATATCCGTAACGCTACTAACATCCCAGTTTCCAATATCTTGATTGAAGAAATTGGCATTCAAAAACATTGCCCTCATGTCCTTTACGGTACTGACATCCCAACTACCAAGATCTTGATCAAAGGAAGTAGCATTAGAAAACATAGACTCCATATTCGTGACGTTGCTGATATCCCAATGATCTATTGGACTATTGAACATGGAAGCTTTTCTAAACATAAAACTCATGTCAGTCACATTGGAGAGGTCAGGTGCGTCCGTAGCGGAAATGTTCAGATTGCGACATCTGTAAAATGCTGAATCCATACTGGACCAGGCTACGGTACCCCACTGGGAAACGTCTATCAATTCTTCATGAAACGAATCGTCGTCCATGTAAAATCTTTTCAGATTTTCTGGTTGCATGTGTAAGGTGAGTGTGTCTCCATCCGGTACATCCAGGTTGGCCAGTGATAAAGCTCCGGCGGTGGTTTGGGTAAAGCTCCCGCTGCCGCTGTTCCCGGATGGGCTGGCAGACCAGCTATAGCTCACTTCTCCATCTGTCAATGCTCGGAACGAAAGCGCACTAATCGGCTCATTCGCCACCCAGATCGTAATGAAAGAATCAGTATCTACCAAGCCGCAAGCTGTGCCGCTCGGACCATCCCCGGTGATCGTCCAGCCCCGCTCATTGACCAATACATCACGTGCGGCCTCGGCATTCGTGCCGTATTGTCGACCTTCCGCGCCTAAAGACCTTCCGGTTACGTTTGGATTATTTTCAGACCAGCCTATTAACGTGGAAGAGTAGTTTTCACAGTCCATACCCGAGTTACTTAGCATCTGCCTCATATCTACTGTAGCATTTAGCACCCAGCTTTCAATATCCTGATTAAAAGATAGAGCGTCATTGAACATGAAATCCATGTCGGTAACGTTACTGACATCCCAGCTATCAATGTCTTCATTAAACGAACCTGCATCTGAAAACATACCTTGCATATTCGTCACATTACTAACATCCCAATCATCAAGAGGTTGATTGAAAGCGTCTGCTTCTAAAAACATGGCTTGCATATTCGTCACATTGCTTACGTCCCAATTATTAATGTTTTGATTAAAGGAATCTGCGTTTGAAAACATCCTCCGCATATCTGTGACACTACTCACGTCCCAACTTCCAATATCCTGATTAAAGGAAGTAGCTAAATCGAACATTAATGCCATCATGGTTACGCTACTCACATCCCAGCTTCCAAGGTCCTGATTAAACAAAGTAGTTGCTCTAAACATAACAGACATGTTGGTTACGTTGCTAACATCCCATCCACTCAGATCCTGATCAAAGGAAGCTGCTCCTGAAAACGTCCCCTGCATGTTCGTCACGTTACTCACGTCCCAGTCATCAAGTGGTTGATTAAAAGCGTTTGCACTCGAAAACATGCGTCGCATATTCGTCACATTGCTTACATCCCAATTATTAATGTTTTGATTGAATGAAACTGTACCTGAAAACATCGACCCCATATCCATGACACTACTCACATCCCAGTCATCAAGTGGTTGATTGAAAGCGTCTGCTCCTGAAAGCATGCCTTGCATGTTCATCACATTGCTTACATCCCAGTTATTAATGTCTTGATTGAATGAATCTGCGTTGGAAAACATCATCCCCATATCTGTGACACTACTCACATCCCAACTTTCCAGTGCCTGATTGAAAGAAATAGCGCGCGAAAACATCAACTCCATATTCGTGACGCTACTAACGTCCCAATCACTCAGGGGTTGATTGAAGGAATGAGCGTTGAAAAACATTGACTTCATACTCGTAACGCTACTCACATCCCAACTTCCAATATCCTGGTTGAAGAAAGTGGCCCGCGAAAACATCGACTCCATTGCTGTGACGCTACCGACGTTCCAACTTCTGATATCTTGATTGAAAGAACGTGCATTTAAAAACATTGAATCCATATCCGTGACGTTACTCACGTCCCAACTTCCAAGGTCTTGATCAAAGGAGATAGCTTGTAAAAACATTGACTCCATATTCTTGACGGTACTGACGTCCCAATGACCAACCGGGCTATTGAATCTGATGGCTCTTCTAAACATAGAGTTCATATCAGTCACATTGGAGAGGTCAGGTGCGTCCGTTGCAGAAACATTCAGGTTGCGACATCTATAAAAGGCTGAATCCATGCTGGACCAGGTTACGGTACCCCACTGGGAAACGTCCAGTAATTCATTATGAAACGAATCGTCGTCCATGTAAAATCTTTTCAGATTTCCTGGTTGCATACGTAAGGTGAGTGTATCCCCATCCGGCACATTCAGGTTGCCTAGTGATACGGCTCCGGCGGTGGTTTGGGTAAAGCTGCCGCTGCCGCTGTTCCCGGATGGGCTGGCAGACCAGCTATAGCTCACTTCTCCGTCTGTCAATGCACGGAACGAAAGCGTACTAATCGGTGCATTCGCCACCCAGGTTGTAATGAAAGAATCAGTATCTGCTATGCTGCAAGCTGTACCACTTGGGCCATCCCCGGTAATCGTCCAGCCTCGCTCATTGACCAATACATTACGTGCGGCTTCTGCATTCGTGCCGTATTGTAGACCAGATGCACCCAGCGACCTTCCGGTTACGTCCGGGTTGTTTTCAGCCCAGCCTGTCAGTGTCGAAGAATAGTTTTCACAGTCCATTGCAGAACGATCGAGCATACCGAACATATTGACAGTTGCATTTAATTTCCAACTCCCAAGGTCCTGATCGAAAGCATCTGCATCCGAAAACATGCCAGACATATTGATCACATTGCTGATATCCCAACTACTAAGGTCTTGATTGAAAGAACCTGCGCTAGAAAACATGCCACTCATATCGGTCACGTTACTTACGTTCCAATTGCTAAGGTCCTGATTGAAGGAATCCGCATCAAAAAACATTGCTGTTACGTTGGTCACATTGCTGACATCCCAACTTCCAAGATCCTGATTGAAAGCATCCGTACCTGAAAACATGCCACTCAAGTTAGTGACGTTACTTACGTCCCATCCTCCAAGGTCCTGATTGAAACGGTCTGCTCCATTAAACATGAAGAACATGTTGCTTATGCCACTTACATCCCAATGATCTATCGGGCTATTGAATTTGATCGCTTCCCTAAACATGGACCCCATATTGGACACATTAGACAAATCAGGAACATCTAGTGCAGAAATATCCAGGTTACGACATCCATAAAAGGCTTCTTCCATACTGGACCACGATACTGCCCCCCATTGCACAACGTCTACCAGGTGGTCTTTGTCCGGGCCATTCCCTATGTAAAACCTCCGTAGGTTATTGGGTTCCATAATCAGTGTAACGACATCTCCTGCTGCTATGACCAGGTCTTCCAGGGTTACTTCTCCGTTAGCTGTACGAATGAAGCGGCCTTTACCCCTACCGCCACATGGGGAGGCTGACCAGGCGTAAGTAACGGAGTCCGCTGTCAACGCATTGAAGGTAATGCTTTGCCGGGCTTCTTCAAACGTCCAGTTCGTGATAAAACTTTGTGCATTGATGCTATTATAGCATAGCAAAAGGCACAGTGTTAACATACAAATTCTCATGATTTTTAAAATAGATGTAATAATTGCGGACTCCTGCGAATCCAAGTGGTTGTGTTTAGGAATGGTGATAAAGTAACTCCGTAGATTTTAGTTAATTTATTTCTTCAGAATTACTAAAGGTTTTTTTGATGGTGTTGGTTACATTCAAATCAATTGCTTATTTATCCATGATGTATGCCTCCAAGCTCAACTTATCTTCAAATTCCCCAATCAATCCTCCGGATAGGGTACGAAAACGAAGTTGGTAAATTTTTCGTCGATGACAAACAGGCAGCAAAACTCATCCGGGTCTTTGTAGTTTTCTTTAAAGATTTTTTCGTCTTCTATTAGTCCTCTTTGGATGAACTCTTCTATGAAGGAGGCATAGTAATGCCAGTTATTTTCTGCCTGAAAGGCCTCGATCAATACCTGCCCGATGGGCTGCTGCACCTGACACATTGGGAAGACCGGGTATTTGGAAAACTCCTGTTTCCTGATGGCGTAGGAGGCTTCTTTTAGTGATTCGGATACTTTTACAAAATCACCGGTGATGTGGCCTAAGTATTTAGTATCTAGTGCGGGATCGTTTTGCATGGTGCAAGTTTAGGTGATTCTGTTTTTTTAATGTTAAAGGGATCTAAAAAAGAAAAGCGCAGTGGTAGGGATTGACGATTAATGTGATTGATGATTGGTTCGATTTTGGGTTGATTCGATTGGGGATTTTTTTGGATTAAGGGATTGGGGATTATAAGTGATCGGACGGGTTGTCGCTTTTTTCTACAAATAGTTTTTAGGTGGTCATTGTGTTACGGTGAAAAGAGATCGGTATAGGTCGCCCTCAAATGTTTTGAGACACAAAACAAGAAAAGTGGCAGAACGAGTCTACCACTTTCCTACACATTAATTAATTATACTACCAACTACATCTACTTTTTGATTACACGCTGCTCTTGTCCTGACTCGGTTTTGATCAGGTAGCTACCTGCCGGGGAGGCCGAAAGGTCTATGGTATTGGCTCCGGGTTGTATTTCTGTTTCTATTACGATGCGACCGTCTAAGCTCATTACCCTGATGGTCTGCGTTTCACTGGCCTCAATGGTTAGATAGTCTTTGGTTGGAATGGGGTAACTATTCATTTCTGAGGGAGCGCTGAAACCGAGGGGTTTTTCTTCAGTCGTTTCATCTTCATCATCACTTATACTTTCGTCTTCCGATGATGACTCCCCACAACGTGTACCGCTAGATAGATCTCCAGAAATGATCCAGTTTCTCTCATTGATGAGTATCTCACGTACTGTCTCTGCATTGGTGCCATACGCTAACCCATCAGCGGCTAAACTCACATTTGTTACTTCCGGGCGATTTTCATACCAACCTATGAGGGTTGATGTGTAATTCTCACAGTTTAAATCCGAAAAGGATAACATACCTGTCAGATCTACTGCTTCGTTGAGCTGCCATTTACCAAGGTTTTGATTGAAGGACCTGGCATCGTAAAACATGCCATTCATGTCTGTTACGTTGCTGACATCCCAACGGTCAACTGGCTGATTGAAGCCTTGCATGTTTGAAAACATACCACTCATATCTGTCACGTTGCTCACGTCCCAGTCACCTACTTTCTGATTAAACGCATTGGCAAAGGAAAACATGAACCCCATATCCGTCACGTTACTGACATCCCAATGACCAATCGGGCTATTGAACTCAATCGCTTCTCTAAATAGGAAGCGCATACTGGTTACGTTGGACAGGTCAGGGGCATCTGATGCCGAAATAGTCAGGAAGCGACATCTATAAAAAGCAGAATCCATACTGGACCAGGATACTGCACCCCACTGAGCTACGTCTACCAATTCGTCATTAAATGAATCGTCTGAATTGTCTACCATATAAAACCGCTTTAGGTTTTCGGGCTCCATGCTCAATATAAGTGTATCGTTGGCAGGTATGTCCAGGTTAGTGAGGGAAACAGCTCCGGCAATGCCCCGGGTGAAGGTTCCCTTACCACTTTTTCCTGATTGTGTGGTGGACCATGTGTAGTGTACCTCTCCATCTGTTAAGGCATGGAACCTAATTTCCTCGCTGTCTACATCAAATGTCCAGCTAGTCATAAAGTTTTGTGCATTTAGGCCGAAGTAAGCCAGCAAAAAAAATAGTTTTAAACTAAGAGTTCGTATCATTTTGTTTGGTGTATTTGGAGCAATCCGGAGGATTATCAGTTGCAAAACTAATTGGACTCCGAGAAATAGGAAATAGTGGTGAGTACGTAGGTTTTGGATTAAGAAATTGGAGGCATTCGGGGATTTTTTGGGTTAAAGGGATCGAGGGATTCTCTGAAGTTACTATTTCGCTCTGAAACTTACTAAATGCTCATTGAGCTTATCATTTGTAGCGGTTTTTAAATATTGTTCTCAAATGAGTCAATCAGTCTATTAAAAGCATTTTCAGAAAAATATCTATCTAATTCTGGCAAATAATTCGATTCATCAAATTCAACTATGTTTAATACTCTATTTTTTATATTGTTCTCTAAGAATCTTTCTGTGTGCATTTCATTTTTGGACGTTTTAAGGATTTCATTAATTCGATATTTATCGATTTTAATGTCCTCAAATGTTACGTCATTAAACAAGAAATTAGAATCAGATAACATAAAATCTT
>JBCCXH010000096.1:0-13126 GCA_039192005.1 Bacteroidota bacterium | reverse complement strand
ATAAGGGACTTTAGATAAGAATTGTTTAATACGAATTCGTATTTAATCGTTTCTGTTTTTTCTTTTGGGTTTTTTTTGATCTGATTTGTTCTTAGGCAATTGGGCTTTGCCTTGAATAATTTCCTTTGGGGTTCGGATAACCAGCTTCGGGTATGCGGTTACGATAAAGCATTTAAAAACCTCATTCTCTATTGTTATTTCTTTTTCAGAGTTTTCATTTCTCGTTAGCTCGTAGGTAATCTGTATTAAAAAACTAGAAGCAACGTTTTCGCCGTTTAGCTGAGCCGGATTCCATTTTTGGGGTAAGCGACTGCTTAAGCCGGCCAGATAGGTTTCTGTTCCGGCTCCTATATCACTTTTTACGACGTACTCTTTAAGCGCTCCGTCTTTGCTGATGGTTAGTTGGAAGTAATTGTCCCCTTCCACACCCATCCTCGCTGCAGTGGTAGGATACGTAAGGCCTTTACGAAGGATCTTCTCAAACTCCTCTGTAGAGGGAGGAATGGTCGTTTCCGGTGCTTTTTCCCATTCATTATTGATGAAGATAAAAAATGAATTCAGGTTGGTGGTGTCTGATTTTTGAGCCGTCGCTAGAATGGGCAGTAGGAGGATAAAGCAATTGATAAATGATTTCATATTGATTTGTTCAAAACTACTGGTGTCCGGTTAAATTATTTTTTAGCAAAAAAACTTCGTTCAAACGATATAAAGCATGATTTTTTGCCTTAATCGCAGCGGCGAACCGTCAAATAACACCCCTTCCTGCTTCAGAAAGTAGTCCTTAGCCGCGCGGCGGATCATCTTTTTTCTCTTACTTTTTTCATTGAGGAAAAAAGTAACAAAAAACTCAAGAAAGTTTGTAAGCTGCCTCCCCTTTACCTCTCGCACCCCCGCCAAACTTTCACTCCCTACCCGCCTGGGTGTAAGGATAACGTAGATTCTGGCCGGATACCATTATTCAAAAACTAAAGTTCGGAGGTTTTTTGGGTTAAACAATGATCAGAAGCTGTTGAAATGTGCCTTGATTCTCAGTTTTAGCTCTTAATGGTGATAAAGGTTGATGATTTGCGCCATACATCGCTCTCCATCTACAGCAGCGGAGGCAATTCCGCCCGCGTAGCCGGCTCCTTCTCCGCATGGAAACAGCCTTTTTAATTTGGTATGTTCCAGGGTCTCCGGGTTTCTGGGGATTCTTACCGGAGAAGACGTTCTGCTTTCTACCCCAACGATTTGTGCTTCATTGGTCAGGTACCTTTTCATTTTCTTTCCAAATAGTTTGAATCCCTGCTTGAGCCGATGATGAATGAAGCTTGGTAAGACCTCACTCATATCAGTAGCAATCAACCCTGGCTGATAGGAGGTAGGGTTAAGTTCATCAGAAGGTCTACCCTCGATGAAATCTACCAGACGTTGTGCAGGTGCACGTTGCGAGCCTCCACTGACTTCAAACGCCTTTCTTTCTACCTCTGCCTGAAAATGAAGATTGGAAAGTTCCTGATACTTGTGAAAGGGTTTCAGGTCTTCGTTTTCTACAGCGACGACGATTCCGGAGTTGGCGTATTTTCCATTTCTTTTTGATGGGCTCATGCCATTGACCACGATCTCACCAGGATTGGTTGCTGCGGGAACGATAAACCCACCCGGACACATGCAAAATGAGAAAACGCCGCGTTCCACCCCTTTGAAGTTTGTCTGAGATACCAAAGAGTAAGATGCAGCCGGAAGGTACTCGTCTTTATGTTCGCAATGATACTGGATCTGGTCGATGCTTTCTTGCGGGTGTTCTACGCGTACACCTAAGGCAAAAGGCTTAGCAGCTATTTCAATTTGGCGTGACTGGCAAAGCTTGAAAATATCCCTGGCCGAGTGACCAGTTGCCAGTAGCGTCGCTACCCCTTTTATAGTTTCTCCGCTTTCCAGTTGTACACCTTCTATTTCGCCGTTGTTTAGAATGAAGTCCGTTGCTTTAGCGTTAAAACGAATTTCCCCTCCGGCTTCTTCTATGGTTTCTCGTATGGCGGTGATGATCTTCGGAAGTTTATTGGTGCCGATATGAGGGTGCGCCTCGTACAAGATTTCTGGAGTGGCCCCATGGGCAACCAAGATTTCAAATACTTTCCTAATGCTTCCCCTTTTTTTGGATCGGGTGTAAAGCTTTCCATCCGAATAGGTCCCGGCTCCCCCTTCTCCAAAGCAGTAGTTGCTATCCGGGTTGACGACGTGGTCTTTATTGAGAGCGGCCAGGTCCCGCCTTCTGGCCCTTACGTCTTTTCCGCGCTCCAGTACGATTGGTTTTAACCCACCTTCTATCGCCCTTAAGGCCGCAAATAACCCTGCAGGACCGGCGCCAACGATGATCACCTGTGGTGCGTTGTCAACGCGGTGTGCTTGATGTACGTACTCAACGTATTCAACAGCGTAGGGGGCATCAAGAATTTCTACCTTTAAATTGACTTTGATCTGACGTTGGCGTGCATCAACCGACCGGCGCACGATGTTGAAATATTGATCTTCTTTTAATAAGCCCTTTTCTTGTAAATAGACTTTTAGGTGGTGCTCATCAAACCCCATTTTGGGAGTGACTATGAGGTTATGTTCAGGCATCCACAAAGATAAGGATTTGGTAGGGGTAAAAAGAAAAAAGCTTCCTCGAAGTGAGGAAGCTTTGAAATGCTTTTGACACTGATTAGGGTATTCAACTTAGAAGCACTAGTAAAACGACAACTGTCAATACGGATAAAAAGAATCTAACGTAACTCATAATTTCAACGTGGTTTATTAGTAGTACATCAATTGATAAAAAACCCCTAATTATTTTCTTAGAAAAATTCAATTAATCTTGAGACACTAACACATATGTTCGATTTCCTTCCGGAAAACTGCTGGATAGTTGTAGTGTGGTACGATTCACTCCCTCGATGGCCCAGGTTTGCGTACTGTCGGGTAAGCTTACGGTCAATTCGGTCTCTGAAGTATTAAGGAACCAGGTGCCTGTTTGTGATGCAGGGTCGGTGGGAGCACATTTATCTTTTCCTTCCCTCGTTTCATAGCTTTTGCTCGGATAGTAGGTGATAAAGTTATCCATTACGCACTGAAATGGACTGGTGCTGCCAAAAGTGGTTTCAATGGATGAGATGCTCCAGGTTTTTCCAAACTCACTGGTACTGGATATCAGGGAAGCCCTACTTTCAGGTTCCGGATCATTTTCCTTGTCACAACTTGCGAAAACACAAGCGGAAGAAAGAATCAGGTAGGTATAAAATTTTGTCATAGTTTTAAAGTTTTCACTATGGCAAGCGTTTTTATACCTACCCCCAATTAATCCAATTTTTTTACATCTATGAAAGTACGCTTTTCACCTTTTCGGCAGCGTCTTTCAGAACAATTGCTGAGGTCACTTTCAGGCCTGAATCTTCAATGATTTTTGCTCCTTCCTCGGCATTAGTCCCCTGCAAACGAACGATGATGGGCACACGGATTTCGCCAATGTTTTTGTAAGCTTCTACGACTCCCGTAGCTACTCGATCACATCTGACAATTCCTCCGAAAATGTTAATCAAGATGGCTTTTACGTTCGGATCTTTTAAGATGATTCGGAATCCTGCTTCTACGGTTTCTGCATTGGCACCGCCACCTACGTCCAAAAAATTAGCCGGTTCGCCACCGGAAAGTTTGATGATGTCCATCGTAGCCATCGCCAGGCCGGCACCGTTGACCATACAGCCGACGTTTCCGTCGAGTTTTACGTAGTTCAAGCCCGACTCGCCTGCTTCTACCTCCAATGGATCTTCTTCGGTGATGTCTCTTAGCTCCGCAATGTCTTTGTGCCTGAAAAGTGCGTTGTCGTCAATATTAACTTTCGCATCTACTGCGAGGATCTTATCGTCAGACGTTTTTAAAACAGGGTTGATCTCAAACTGTGAAGCATCGGTCCCTTCGTATGCTTTGTAAAGTGCGAAAATGAATTTCACCATGCCTTTGAACGCATTTCCTTCAAGACCTAATGCAAAAGCTACTTTTCTCGCCTGAAAACCTTGAAGTCCCACTGCCGGGTCAATCCATTCCTTGATGATTTTCTCTGGTGTTTCTTCAGCTACCGTCTCAATATCCATTCCTCCTTCAGTAGAGGCCATGATCACGTTTTGCCCGGTACCTCGGTCCAGTAGGATGGAAAGGTAATATTCTTTAGGCTCTGACGCGCCCGGATAGTAAACGTCCTGGGCAACCAATACCTTATTTACTTTTTTTCCTTCTGCTCCTGTTTGGTGGGTGACCAACGTTCCTCCCAAAATGGCTTTTGATTTGGGCTCTACCTCATGAATGTCTTTGGCAAGGACTACACCGTTTGAATCGGTTTCCTGAATTTTTCCTTTTCCACGACCTCCGGCATGAATTTGTGCCTTGATAACGTACCATTCTGTGCCGGTCTCCTGATTAAGTTCTCTTGCAGCTTTTACTGCGCTGTCGGGAGTATCCGCAACGATTCCTTCCTGAATGGTCACTCCGTATGATTTTAAAATTTCTTTTGCCTGGTACTCGTGAATGTTCATGGGTTATCTAATTTTCTGCGAAGCTAATTGATGAAAAGTGTATAACCAAAGGCCGTTTGCCTTGATTGTCTCATCTTTGCGATTATGCTGAAAGCAAGAAACGTAAAAAAGGCGTACAAAGACTTACAGGTGCTCAAAGGAGTGGACCTTACCATACAAGATCAGGAAATCATTTCCATCGTTGGAGCTTCGGGTGCTGGTAAAAGTACGCTGCTCCATATCCTGGGAACGTTGGATCAGGCAGACCAGGGGACGGTAGAAATAGCCGAAACGGAAATAGCGAAATTGAACCCTAAACAACTGGCGGCTTTCAGAAACGATAAGATCGGGTTCATCTTCCAATTTCACAACCTGTTACCTGAGTTTACGGCATTGGAGAATGTGTGCATTCCGGCCTTTATCAAAGGAGACAAGGCGGCAGAAGCAAAAGCAAAAGAATTGCTCGATATGTTAGAGTTAGCTGGTAGAACCCACCACAAGCCTTCGGAATTGTCCGGAGGGGAACAGCAGCGCGTGTCCGTGGCCCGGGCCTTGATTAACAGCCCTTCCATTGTTTTTGCAGATGAGCCAAGCGGAAACCTTGATTCTAAAAATGCGGGTGAACTTCATGAGCTTTTTTTTAAACTGCGCGACGAAAAAGGTCAGGCTTTTGTCCTCGTTACCCATAACATGGATTTGGCCAATATGGCGGATCGAAAACTGGAAATGAAAGATGGAACCATAAATCGAGACCCAGATTGAGCCAGGGCGTACGCTTCATGCTCCTGGCATCTTTCACTTTTACGCTGATGAAGGTATTTGTGAAACTGGTTCCTCATATACCTGCGATTGAAATCATACTTTTCAGATCCATCATCTCATTGGTGATCAGCTTGTTTTTTCTAAAGAAACAAAAAGTAAATATCTGGGGAAACAACAAACTGATATTGGTGGGAAGGGGAGTGGCGGGAGCCATCGCACTCATTACCTATTTCAGCCTGCTTCAACAAATACCTTTGGCTACGGCCTCCACGCTACAGTACCTCTCGCCAATATTCACGGCGTTTATTGGCATATTTCTGGTTGGGGAAAAGGTGAAACGTATTCAGTGGCTCTTTTTTGCCATGAGTTTTGCCGGAATTTTAGTCATTCAGGGTTTTGATACCCGGATCACAGGGACACACTTGCTCATGGGTATTTTGGCGTCCTTTTTTATGGGACTGGCCTACAATTTCATCCGGAAGCTCAAACAAAGTGAGCACCCACTGGTGATCATTTTTTACTTTCCATTAATCATCCTACCCGTATCGGCCATCTGGTCTTCCTTTGTGTGGGTACAACCCGTCGGTTGGGATTGGGCGGTATTGATTTTGATTGGGTTGTGCACGCAAATTGCCCAGTTTTTCATGACCAAATCTTATCAGCAGGAGGAGTTAAGCAAGGTTTCCATCCTGTCCTACATCAGCATCATCTACTCTTTGTTGTTTGGATACTTCATTTTTGATGAAAATTTCAACTTGATCACCTACAGTGGGATGACGCTGGTACTCCTTGGAGTTATTTTGAATGTGGTCTGGAAAAAACAAAAGGCTTGATTTTCATGGATCCTTCAATTTTATTTGTCAATTAAAAAAACCAGAGAAACACAATGGGAAGAGCATTTGAGTATCGACGTGCAGCGAAAGAAAAGCGCTGGGATAAAATGAGCAAGGTATTCCCCAAACTTGCAAAGGCGATCACGGTGGCGGCAAAGGAAGGTGGCGCAGACCCGGAAATGAATGCGAAACTCCGTACGGCGATTCAGAATGCCAAGGCTGAAAACATGCCAAAGGACAACATTGAAAACGCCATCAAACGGGCCTCCGGAAAGGACATCGATGAAATAAGCGAAGTGACTTATGAAGGAAAAGGCCCGCATGGGGTACTGGTTTTTGTGGAGTGTACCACAGACAATACCACGCGAACGGTAGCCAATGTAAAATCCTATTTTAACAAAGCGGGAGGAGGCTTTGCTCCATCTGGTTCGCTGGAATTTATGTTTTCCAGAAAGGCAGTTTTTGAGTTTGAGAAGACGGATGAAATGGACGTGGAGGAGTTGGAGCTTTCGTTGATCGACGGGGGGCTGGAAGAGATTGAGGAAAACGAAGGGATGATTTATGCGTACGCCGACTATACTCAGTTTGGAGAGTTGTCCAAGCTACTTGAAGAATTAAGCATCGAAATAAAAAAGGCGACGCTCAAGCGTATTCCTACCAGTCCGGTGGAGTTTTCCGAGGAGCAGTTGGAAGACATCGAAAAGATGATCGATAAGATCGAAGACGATGACGACGTACAAGCCGTTTACACGAATATCGCGTAGGCTTGGTGAGGCTTAACCTGAAAAATTCAGGTCTTTTTATTGGTGCAGACCTACCTGCTTGTAGACAGGCCTGAGACCATGCAACACGTTGAATGTGAGTCGCAGTTTCGATGCTGGCAGGCTGGTGTCGTTTAGAGCATTTTTCCTATTGGTAAAGCAGGGCAAATCTTACGCCTGGTGATGGGCTTAAATAGGGTTAATGTTTGCTTTATGGGAAAGGCAAGGTGTCGTAAATTACGACAAATAGCATCGGGTTCATTTCTGAAGTAATGTGCTATTTTAATTCCCTTTCTATGACCTCGACCACTTCTTTCATGATTGACCTGACGGATGAATAATGCCTCAGCTTGTTGCTTCGATACCGTCTGGTCTGTTCGAGAAGCATGTGAAATTTTGGGTCCTTTTTTAGGGCTTCAAAATCCAGTGGAACGTATCCAATGGTAGATTGATCTTTACGCTGACCACTTGTACGCGGGAAATGGTAAGATACATCTGAGTAGATTCTGCTACCGACGGTATCTTCTTCCAATTGGAAGTGAAAAGTCAAAGCCATGTCCGAGTTGGGTTTGAACGAGTTAAGGTAGTAGTCATTGAATACTTCTGAGATATCCGGTGTATAAGCATTGTTTTTAGCTAAACGTGGAAAATGCCCTTCATAAAGCGATTGTAAATGGATACGGATCGTGTCGTTTTTAATGATGTCCAGACCTACTTCTTTGAACCTGCCGTATGTTGCCGTCGTGGGGTAGATGTATTCATCTACTTTTAGCCAGTGGAAGCTAAAGCATAGGCTATCCGCATACGGTCTGTCCTGTACGATGTGGTCGCGAAGGTTTTCGTGGCTTTTCTCTCCAAGTTTCAGGTTTGCAGCATCTCGCCACACATCTTCGTAGATTTCCAGCATCTCGAATTTGATCTGATTCAATAAGGTTTTTTCAAGCTTTGTACGTTGCCTGCTTTGGTTCAGTGCGTTGATCTGAAGCGCAAGCAAAATTCCGATAACGACCAGAATGATCTCAGCGATGGCATAGAGCAGGTAGCTTTTTACTTTTTTTTGAATCAGCAATTTTTGGCGGGCTTTTCGAAAGATTTTTGCCATTAGTTTTTCAAGGCTAAGGTTGAAGGATGGATCTTTTCATTCATCAGAACCTACACGAAAGTAGTAGATCTGTATGCAATTGACAAAAAGCAGAATAGGTGCCATATCGCAGGCAGGTTTCTTGAAAATGAAACAATTCGTCATATCCTCGACTTTTGCAATACGTACATTTGTCATATGAAAGCACCGCAAACCGTACTGGATCACCTTAAAGCAAACGTTCATCGACCTGTCAGGGTAGGGGAACTGGCCGATATTGCCTGTTTATCACCTATCCAATTGTATCGGGTTTTCAAATCTGAAATGGGGCTGACTCCTGTCCAATACCATGAGCAACTTCGAATCAAAAAAGGAATTGAGTTGCTTCAATCCGAAGCTCAGGTGAGGCAGGTAGCTTATCGGCTTGGTTATGAAAACTACGAAACCTTTACCCGGGCATTTAAAAGGATTGTTGAACTATCGCCTAACGATTTACAAACCATCTATTATCGGTTTTCTGAACGAACCGGTGGTGACTATGCTGTACTGGTAAAAGAGCAGGAGTCATTAACAGCAATCAATGATCTGGTGGGTGAGACGCTGGGAGTGGGGCGGCTCGATCTTGATTTGGAGGTGTACCGGATAAGTTTTCAGACAAAAAAGAAATGGAGCCTCTATCGTGACCGACCTTCCGAAGATGCTTTACAACAATTGAATCACTAAAATAAACGGATTTGATATGGAACTTACTACTTCAGTACCTACTGAGGACAGGACTCGTTTGTCCTTTTTTCTGAGCGCTAATCGTAAGCTTAGCTACTCCATTTATGGACCTGAGAGTGGGATGCCGTTCATCCTGTTTCACGGGTCGCCAGGTTCACGCATTGCCATGGAGGAAGACCTCTTTTACCAACTGGGGGTACAAATGATTTGTCCTGAAAGACCAGGTTATGGAAATTCTTCTCCTAACCCTGAGGCATCGTTTCAAAGCTGGGCGGCCGACATCGCTGAGTTTTTGGATCATATGCGACTCGGTAAAGTTGCCATCGGTGGTGTTTCCGGTGGAGGCCCCTATGCGATGGCTTTCGCAGCTCGCCATCAGGATCGTATGAAGTCTTTGTCGCTGATAAGTAGTGCGGCACCGCCGGATCTCCCCGGCTACAAAGACAAAATGGCCCTTACCAATAAGGTAGGCTTTTTGTTGAATAAATATGCTCCTTTTTTGGTCCGTTCAATTAGTAAGAACTTTGCAAAAAACCTGAAGAAGAACCCGGAAAGGACGTTTGATCGGGTGTTTAAGCAACTCTGCGATGCAGATAAGGATATCATCAGGTCCATGAAAGCGGAAGGCACTTTTCAGGTGTTGGTTGAACACCTTCAGGAAGCCTTTGCAAATGGGGTAGAAGGGCACGTCGCCGATATGAAAATTTTTTCCAATCCATGGGACATTGCCTATGAGTCAATAAGCTGCATGACTTACCTCTGGCATGGCATGGAAGACACGCTTGCACCCGTATCAGGTGTTAGGGCACTTGCAGGGTTTTTTCCAAATGTAGAAGCAAAGTACGTTCCGAATGCCGGCCACTTATTGATGGAGGATGCGACCATATTTCGGCAAATTTTGGAGAAGGTAAAAGGTGAATAAATAACTAACTGTTATGCACCTGTTTAAAGAAGAGGCAAAAATCAATTTAGCTCCTCTTGTTGTCTGACATGTCACACACTTGCATGGTTTTACTCTCGGTGTTTCTACATCGGAATGATTACGTATTGGGGGGATTGATTTTTAGGATGATATACAAAGATATATGCGACCCAACTAAGCGAACTCAGGAAAAGCTAATTCTTAAGTTTTGGATCAATAAGAAGGCCATTCCTAAAGTAATAACGAGGTTTGGAAGAACGGATAAAAGAGGAAATCTTTCCATTTGAATGATTATAGAGATAGCAAGTATCACGTTAAATGTTTCTATAAGCATTGCCAATATTCTCGGGTAAGGCAGTTCGATGTTTTCTCCATTTAACTCCTTTCTTCCCTGCCTAATGCAATAGGCGAAATAAGTTGATGCAACTAATCCAGCAAAAATTTCTGAAACCCATGGGAACAAATGGGTTGATTCCAGATCGGTTTCCTTCAAAAGTGAAATCAAAAAGCCTAGGAAATAGCCTCCACCGATTACAAATCTGATATATGGAGTAATGGGCATGCTTTTTTAAATGTTGCAAATGGTTAAGAATTGGTCTACCAACTAAACATACCCTTTTTTCAGGAAACATATGGTAGTGATTTCCTTCCGATTTTTGCTGGCGTTTGTTATACTATCCTATTTTACATGGCATCGAAAACCCCTAGATTTGCAAGGGTATAACGCAAGTAACAGCACCTTAGATGTTGTTTTCTGATCAATATCAAAAATCGAAAATTCACCTCAATATTAAAAAAATAACAATAATTACAGGCCTGTTTTTAATTGCGGCAACAGCTAAGGCTCAATGGGATGATAATGGAAATAACTTAACTACTTCTGACAATGTCGGAATTGGATTGAGCGCACCACAGGAAGCATTGCATGTTGAAAAAAGTGATGCTGGTATATTGTTACAATCAAATAACGATGCTTGGACAGAGTTAACTTTACAAAATGCAGGAGCTCCTTCATTAATCAGAACTACAATTGGAGCAGCATCAAGTGGATACAATTATGGCTACATAGGCACTAATACTGATCATGATTTTGTGATCCGGACGAATAATTCTATTAGAGCAAAATTTGATACAAACGGACGCTTGGGAATTGGAACCAACAATCCTCATTTCAATTTGGATGTTGCCGGTAACCTCGGCACCTCAGGTAACAGGTTTACAGTTGCACAGGGAGTAATTAACCAAACATCCACAATAGAAAACTGGGGGTCAGCCTCTGATGGAGGTGGACTTGCTTTTAACTACGATGGACGTTCAGCCCCGAATGGAACTAGTCAGGCGTTGTTTAGAGATTTTTCTATTTATAATGGAAAAGGCGAAATAATTGGCTTTTTTGATGGATCTAACAAAAGTTTAGGAATTAATACAACATCAACAGGCTCACACAAATTAGCTGTTGAAGGCTCAATTGGTGCACGCGAGATCAAGGTTCAAGCAACTGGCTGGTCTGATTTTGTTTTTGAGAACGATTATGATCTTCGAACACTTGAAGAAGTTGAGGAACACATCACCGAAAATGGACATTTGCCTGAAATCCCAAGTGAAACCGAAGTGACTGAGAACGGGATCAACTTGGGGGAGATGAACGCTAAACTACTTCAGAAGATAGAGGAACTGACGCTTTATCTTATCGAACAGAATAAGGAGCTTAAAGAGCTTAAAGAAAAGGTTGAGAACCTTGAAAACAAATAAAAGATCACATAATGAACCCTAAGTATATCTTTAGACAAGCGATATTTAAAACACTAATTTATTACCCTGAATAATCTTCTTAATGAGAAACTATTCAATTAAATTCAAATATATAGCCCCAACCTTCATATATGTTGCATTTGGAACTACAAGTATCACATTACTATTCAGGTGGGTATTTACAATTAACTCTGAAATGCTACCGATTAAAGAAGACATCTTTAATATCTGGCTACCATTAATTCTTCCATGGATTCCAATAACAATATGGCTTAGACCAAAATTGAGAATTCTAAAATTTAAGGATCCAGATAGACTTAGTATGTTATATCAGATGATTGCATGGGGAACGATGGTAGCAATGATGATAGTATCAAATAGTTACTTAAAAACGGCTACTGGCAAGCTTGCTGAATTGGATTCAATTGAGCAAAAAACGGACTTAGATGCTCGTTTCTTGAAACTTCAAAACATTGAACTTAACAGGAAATTAGGAAGTGCTCACACTGAATTCAGAGCAAGTGGAAAATACAATCAACATCTAAATTTCGACTCCTACTTTGTTTATCCTTTTGCAGCACGTGACCTGGATGGTAAACACAGGTATTGGTATGGAGTTAAAATAGAAGAACAAATTAGCAATAGAATTGAACCCGAAGAAAAAGAACGGAAGTATCAAGCATTTTTTCAACAAGCAGTAAAAGATTTTGAAGCATATGAATTTTCGGAACCAGACTATTTCGAAGTACTCCCACACTCTGATGATCGTGAAGGGTTTTTAAATGCAGTTAAGCGTCAAGAGCAATTTGCCAGTACTAAACCTGTCATTATTGAACCAAAAGAAGGACGCTATTTAAGCAGGAATGGTAAGAAATTTGAATGGATTTTTGGTTCTTTTGGCATTGGATTCAGTGTATTCTTATTTGCATTAGTTTTCCCTAAATATCACGAAACTGAACATAAACGTCAATTAAAAGGGATCAAACCTAAATCTGATGACTTGATTGATATGCTGAAGTTCTTAATTCCCAAAAAAGAGCACTTCGTAACTTCGATTATTCTAGACCTGAATATTTTAGTGTTCATGGTAATGGTCATTTCAGGTGTTCACATTATTTCTCCAAATGGAATAGAACTTCTTGAATGGGGTGCCAACAGAAGAACCGAAACTACGAATGGAGACTGGTGGAGACTTGTTTCTAGTATGTTTTTACATGGAGGAATTATGCATCTACTTTTGAATGTTTATGGACTTGTCGTCGCAGCATTGTTTGTCGAGCCAATCTTTGGACGAATAAAGTACTTTATACTTTATTTCATGTCAGGAATTTGTGGAAGTTTAGCAAGTATTTACTGGTATGAAAACACGGTCAGTGTTGGTGCATCAGGAGCGATTTTTGGCCTTTATGGTTCTATTCTCGGACTTCTCTTAACAAATGCATTTCCGAAGGATGGAAAGAAGGGAATACTTATGTTTATAGGCCCTTATGTTGGGATAAACCTTTTGTTTGGACTAACGGGAGGAATTGACAATGCAGCTCACATTGGAGGTTTAGTTTCCGGAGCTATTTTAGGAATAGTTTTATATTTAACGGATAGTAAAAACGCAAGCTAACAAAATGTAAGAAATCATCGCCGCACAAGGCAATTGTACAATCTAAAGCTACGATTCTTACATAGGCGCAATCTCTGAACTTGCAATGAAACTCTTAACTGATCGGAACTTCAGAACTCTATTTCTAGTCGGAATGGGAACCTACTTT
>JBCCXH010000095.1:0-13149 GCA_039192005.1 Bacteroidota bacterium | reverse complement strand
GGATTAACGTACGGAAGTATTTACCTCTTGTTGATTCCGTTTTTTGCTTTTATATATCAAATCTTACCCTATCATTTCTACCATTCTTCAATAAAATATGAGTCATCTATTGACAATGATTCTGAAAGAATTTTACAGGAGTTAAGAGATTGGGAAGTCAAAAATTTCAAGCGGCATCATGGAGATTTTTTCATTGAAAGAGATACTCTCAGATTGAATGGAACAACATTTAGCCCTAAAAACATTGTAGTTATAAAAGATTCCATTGAGATTCAATTTCAGTTTGAAATCATGTTAGAAGGCTTTAACAACGATATTGAACGTTCAGCCTTTATTAGGTTTCCGATCGAAACAGGGATCGAGTCACATGAAGTCAACGGAAATGATTGGGCAATTAAACCATATTCTTTCTATGGTGACATTTCTCCATTTGACCCAGAATTTCTTTTTCCAAATGATTACGAATATCCCGAAGAAAGATTGATAATCAAGTATCCTCTAAAATTAGATAAACGTCTGCAAGCTTTTGCCTATGCCACAAAAGGGTTTCCTTCAAATAGCAGTGGCAGCTTTGGAAGGATGCTCTATTTCAGTGCATCTACACTTACAACTTTAGGGTTAGGAGATATAATTCCAATTTCAGGAATCGCTCGACTTTTGGTGACTATTGAATCTCTCCTAGGGCTAATATTGATTGGTTTATTTCTTAATTCATTGACGTTTCAAATGAACAAGGGGAAAGAAAAATCCCCATAACAGGCACTAAGCTCCATCGGCTTACTTAGTTATTTGCAAAGAGCAGTTGGAGCAGATACTTTTGAGATATTTGGAAGTATAAGCCGACAAAGCTTAGCTGGACGTTAGCATTCATAAAATTAAAATGGAAATCACGGGCAATAGATTAATGGCTAGTTCAATTGAAGAAGTAATTGAAAATCCAGGAACTCAAACCATAAAATTTAAGATTATGTTTCCTGTCGACTTTGACAACAATGTTTTTGAAGAAAGGAGTCTAGAATTTAATGAGGTAATATTTTATTCCGTGGATGAAATTATAATTCCTATTGGAAGAATTCCACAAATTAATTTGATCACTGATTTGGGACAAGTCAAAAAACTGAAGGCAGAGGGGCCAAGAGGAGAGGAAAAGCAAGTAATTCGGAAAAGATTTGAAATACAAACTACAATTGGAAAAAGAATCATAGAATTTAGTGATTACAAATTTTCAAATTGATAAAAGAAAACGAAATGCTAACAAACAGCCGAATAGCCATGCCTCAAAAAAAGCCTGAATGAAATGGGATCATTGAGGCTTTCTTGAAGCTAAGCTAAAGAGTAGACAGGCTGGCCTGCCCTGAAAAGTCAAAGGTCGTGCTTGTTTCTAACTATCGTCATGCTTGCCTTCTTACCCGGAATCATTTGCTGTGCATCCCTACAGGTCATCATCAGATGGATGGCTTTCCATCGGGGCGATGACTTGGATGACTTCTTTCATGCGGTCCACGGCCTCTTCTATAGCTGCTGCTGATTTTACGTAAGTAAGCATGTAGGCCTGTTTGGCAGCATCTATGGCCTGGCCGGTGTCCAGTTTCTTATTTCCCCCCAGGTCGTCGCAGAGGTACCAGGTATCGGTGGCCCGTTTGACATAGGTGACGTAGTGTTCGTGACGATACACCAAAAAACCGATGAGCAGGTAGGAATGCCCTTGAAAGCGAATCTCTGCTTCCACTTCAACGTCTTCGTATACCTCAAGGCTCCTTTTCAGCCCGATCGTGAGCACCTTCGGAGAGGTGAGGGGGCGAATAAAGGTTTCGATCCTTCCGCCGGGTTGCTCGTCAACGTGGGTTTCCGGCCCCTCGGCAATGGTCACCTGGCTTAGCTTCCATAGCTCGGGCAGGTTCATTAATTCATCACGGTCAGGCAGGTAACCTTCCCACTGCTCGTCCTGCATGAGCTTACCGGTTTTGTAACGGCTGATCAGGTCCAGAATGGGTACTTCCAGCCAATCTGCCTCCGTGGCCAGTTCTTTTCTTTTCTGCCATTCTCTCCGCTCATCTTCCTCTGCCAGCGCCAGTTTCGCATTCAGCCAGCCGCCTACGGTGTAGTAGGTGTCCACGAGGTGGTAGATGGTTTCGTCTTTTCGGGTGTAGGCCTCTTCATCGGACAAATGGCCATCCGGTGCATACCTCCTGACGGAGATGGAGGTGTCAAACGTAAGTGGGTAATGATCCGGGTCATGAAGGTTTTGTACAAACAGTTTTCCAAATAGTTCGGTCACGTCGGCAAAGTGCCGGGCGTCCCTCATCTCATGCCAGCCGGGAAGTTGGGAAAGGCTTTCCACAAGTACTGTGAGTAAAACAGGGGGTGTTTCTTCGCCGGTATTGATGCACTGGAGTACGGTACGTCCCTGCTTACAAATCTGAGTGAGTGGAGAATCCGCCTCGTTCAGGCTTTCTTCGTTGGCCTCCGAAAAGAGGTAGGCGTAGGACGGAACGGCTGCCATCAATTGCAAGACGGCATCGAGGAAGCAGGTGTACTTCCCCGATCCCAGGTTTCGGATCCGACCGGGTGCGTTAGCGATGTTTTGTTCCTGATATGCATCCATTTCGCTCCATGTTTTTTCCTCCGGTAAAGGAGGCGTCCACTCGTCGGTGTCTTCGTTTTCCTCTGACTCTTCTTCCTCCGAACCGGTGTCCCCGCCATTTCCAACGAGTATTTCATAGGTTTCTCTTAGCTTTTTCAGGGCTTTTTTCTGATCATTTAGTGGCGAATCTTCCTCTTCTGTTTCCCCGTCCACTTCCGCCGATTTTTCAAGGTGGTCCACCAGTGTTTTCGCCAATACCTGTTCGGAGGGGTCGTATAATACGGTATCACCACTTGTTATTTTCGTAATAAGGGCATAGATAAAGTGTTCGTTCGCCTCTTTCTTTCCGTAATACTGTATTTCAGGCAATTCTTCATACCGCTCTGCTTCAACTTCTTCGCTATTATTGTTCACTACGGTTGATGGAGCCTGCAACTTCTCCTCCAGTTTGCAGAACTCTTCATCGTAACGATTCAGGATGGCCAGTTTGAGGCCGGTATATCCTTTTTGACCTCTATGTTTTCGTTTTACAATGAACCAGCCAGTATAGCTACTCCAATAGCCCATCCTTATTTCTTCATTCCTTCCTTTTTCCTCGGGTTTGTAAATGGATTGCTTGGACTTTCGATCGTCTTTTACCAGGGATGGAACGAAAAGTCCGCTTTCGATGGTAATGTCCAACAACTGCTTGAGCAGGGCGTGTCGGTCTCGTTTTTTTGGGGTGGTTCCGGTCCGTATAAACAAGCGATGAAAATAGTCAGGTTTCTTTGGATTACTGTTGGAGGACGTAAACACCACTTTCCTGAGGGTACCATCGTACCAGTAGCTGTTTACGGCCCCGGCGAGGTCTTTAGGCAGGGGGTTGAAAAAGGCACCTGCCTCATACCCTGTGCAGTAGCAGGTGTGCCGCTGCTTTAGGTAATCGTACAACCCGGTCACGGTAGCTACTTGATCTTCTCCATTTGTTAGTTGAAGCAGCGTTTCCCTGCTTTCCGAAAAGAACAGGCTGCGTGCGCCCCCTTTATGGGCCAGTTGCCTGACGGCATCGCCCTCCTTCGGGAGGATCTGGTTTTTGATCAGGGTATTCAGGGTATTCACCTGGGAGATCAGTACCCAGGGGCTGTGGTGGTTGTCTGGGGAGGGGACGAGCTTTTTCAGCCGTTCGTCCCGCATGGTAGCCCATTGTTCCTGCGGGATGGGCTGGCTATCCTCCCGCTCCTTTCCTTTCTTTTCCAGCGGGCGGATGTCCAGGTTAAACGTCCCCCAGTTGGTAGCATCGCCTTTCTCATTAGCTGTCCCACCTTTACGGGTAAAGGACAGCGTACCTTCTCCCAAAAAGTCGATGAGTTCGCCCAGACGCGGATTGTAACGGGTCTTATCAGCCTGAAATACGACTTTTTCTTCTTTTTTGTAATAAAACAGGCCACTGGCGTCGAGTGGCAGCTGCGTTTTTTTGATGAGTTGGGGGTGACCTGCCTGGCACTGGTACCACTCGTGGTTGAAGTACAGGTAGGTCATGTGGTCTGGTTCGGAGTAAAACCCAACCAGCTGGTACACGGCTACCCGCTCGGTAGGTTGCTTGCCGGTGTGCTTGTTTTTTATGATTTGCAAGTATTCAAAACCCACCCTCGCTTGCTGTTGATTCTCCCATAGCATGCGTATGGCGTCTCCATGATCCTCGCCGTCATAGTCTCCGGTGTACGTTTGTATGTTTTCGGATAAAATGCGGGGTGGAAAGGTGGTGTCGATCCATTCGGGCAACCCGTTTACCTTATCCCCTCTCAGTAGCTTTTCGATTGCTTCCTCCGTCTCACCTTCGCCATCCATAAGCTGATGGTGGTGAAGGGCGGCCATCAGGTAGAGAAAGGCGCCCTTCTTTCGGGTATCCCTTGTTTCGTCACCGTCCAGGCCGCGCATGGACAATGGGTCCAGGTGGGGGATAAGGGCGATGCTCCCGAGGACCTTCAGGCTGTGCCCGTACCAGTACTTGTACACTTCCAATTCTTCTTCGGCCTCTTCCAGGCAA
Source organism: Bacteroidota bacterium (assembly GCA_039192005.1). Taxonomy (GTDB): domain Bacteria; phylum Bacteroidota; class Bacteroidia; order Cytophagales; family Cyclobacteriaceae; genus Ekhidna. The sequence continues at coordinate 8,539 of JBCCXH010000095.1, read as the reverse complement.
CTTTTCCAGCGGTCTTCCTCAAAAACTGGTTCCTGAAGGTAGAACCTGTCCCGGATTTCGTGGATGACCTGCTCCAGGTACTCTTTGGCGGTTTCTTCGGTGCTGAAATCTGACGGTTGCGTACTTTTCCACTGGACGTAGGCGGTATAGGCCATCTGGTTCGCTTCGTTTGATGCCTTGGTATCATGGGTAACCGGGATCAACAACGGCTGTAAATACTGATCATACAGGGATTTGATGTATAGGCTTACGGCACGTTTGATGTGGTCGTATGCTTCAAACGTTATGTTCGGAGTGGCTACGAATTTTTTCAGTAAGTCCACGGTACTTGTGTTTGGATCGGTTGTAGCGGCCAGCATGACAGGAAGGTGGTCACTGATGGTCCAAAAGGCTTTGGTGTGGGTGAAATTCTCATCGTCGAGCGTGATCATTGGTCCGGTCCAGCGAGGCAGTGCTTCTATGGCGTTGCCCCACCGGTCACTGATCATAAAAAAATCTGCTACCTGAACCTTCCAACGGGTGTCGTCTGCCCCCTCTCCGGGATGGATGAGACGGGTATCTTTGGTGTGGCTGGAAAGCTTGTAGTTGGTCGCGATTCTACCCTGTATGGGCCTCATCCGATCTTGGGTTTCTTTCTGTACCCGGTGTTCGAAGTTGATGCCCAGGGCGGCAACATCGCGTAGCAAAAACTGCGTCAGGTAGCGTCTGTATGCGTTGATCACTTTATCTACTTTGACGCCTAGCAGCCTGGCTACCGGTTCCGGGGCATTGGAAAGTCCCTTGTTAGGTAGCCGATCGATCTCCGCCATCAACGCGTTGTAGGTGTCGCGGAAATTTCGCCCGGTTTCTCCTACACCGGGGATGATGAGTTGGTAATCTTCAGGTACGGTCACGGGTTTGCCAACCTGATTGGCTTCCTCTCCCCATAACTGTATTTCACTGAATACACTCGTGTAGCCACTGAGGTAAAAATCACCGCCTGCCAGTAAAGGGATTTCTGCTTTGGCTGCTGATAGGGAAAGTTCTTTTAATGGCGCTATTACCTGCCCCCAGAAGATCTCGTGACGATTAATCTCGGTACCCAAGGGTGACGTATGCACATTGGCAAACCAAAGGGGTTGTGAGTTGACGCGCACTTCGTGTACGACCAGATGCCGGAAGGATTTTTCTTCGTCCGTTACGTAAGCGTTGTGCAACCAGGTGATGACGTCTCCTGATCCGTCGGCTTTCATCACACTGCCTTTGTAGGTCAGTTGACTGATGTTCACCTGATGGTTCCCTTTTTTTAGTGCGGCAAGGCTCGGGTGCTGTTTGTCCTGGGCCATCTTACTCCTAAGGGCTTTTCGAAGCGTTTTTTTGTTTCCTTTGTCCAGGCCCGGGTGCTTGCTTTCTTCGTGAATGGCCTCAGTCAGATCGGCAGCTAGTTTGGATGCAATGCGTTGGCTGGTTCGCAGGGGGTCGTCCGGTTTGACGTGCTGTTCGTGGCCGTCAGCCAGTAGGACGACATCGTAGCTTTCGATCGTGACTTTGCCTCCATCGCCTACTTTGATGTGCAGGTTTTTAAACACAAAGGTTTGCTGGTCATACGCCAGGCCTTCGTGGATGCTTTTTTCGCTTTGGTACATTTTCAGCTCGATATTTTCACCACCTCCTGCGTGGTGAACTTCTCCTTTCGCATCTACCGTGAAGTAACCGGCTGCGTCCACTTTTGCGGTTCGGTACACGATCGGGTAGTATTCGTGTTGTTTTCCGCCCAGGCTATTGAAGCCAATGCCTCCACTTCCCAGCATCAACGGCCCGATGTCCATGTCCAGTCCGTCTACGGTTTCGATCATTCGTTTCAGGAACCAGACACCCTCGTTGACTTCGTTGAGGCCCATGACCAGCAGGCCGGGGTTTTGTTCAAAGAGCCGGATGATGGTGTAGACTTTATAAAACTTGACGATGGCCGTCCTGCTGGCTTTCAGGTTCTTGTTTGCCGACGCAATGGACAGGGCATCCATGACGGCAGGCATATTGTCTTTTAGGTGAGCTACCGACAGATCCCCCGGTATGGGGAAGTTAGGAAGGTGTTGTTTTGCGATGTACTCAGCGTACTCATTAAATGATTTGCAGGTTGCTCCATCTTTTTCGTTGACGGAGAAGTGATTCATGTTCCAGGCAGAGAAGACACCGGAAATGCTGGGTACTTTCCGTTTTTTTCCCGGAGCAGAAGGGTGAGGTCCCGGGCCTTCTGCATCCTCTGCTTTCCTTTTTTTTGACTCGGGCGCCTTGTCCTTTTTTCTCTTTTTCGTGGTTTTTTGTGGATCTTCTCCTTCGCCTCGTTTTCGTTTGGTGTTTAGCTGTAGGACCGGGACGGAGATATGCGCCGGCCTTCTCACCGGATGAGTAGCTTCCGGGAGGGAAGTTGTCGCTACTTTTTTCTCTGCCATTCGGGCTTCCATCCATGCTTCCATCTCTAGTCCGGGATCATCGTTGAGAGGAAGGCTTGCTATCCATCGGGTAGGTTTCACTCTTCCTTGTAACTGCTGAATCACATGCCAGGCTTCATGGAGCAGGCTGTCTTGCTGTCCGGGTGCAAGGTGGATTTGCAGGCCGTATGCGCAAGCGTAAGCACCTAGCTTATCAGGTAAAGGTGAGTTATCGTATACTTCCACTTTTCCCAGGTCAAAACCGGACCTGTTTTCCAACTCGGTTTTAAAGGGTTCAGGCAACTGCCGCCAACCTGTACTTGTGGTTCCTGATTCTCGCTCGATTTTTTGAGAGGTGAACGGTTCTTTTCCAGTTGTTTCGGAATGATTTAAGCGGGCCGATTTATGTGTATGCATTGTCACTAAGTTTGTTTTTTATTCTATTGCTCCGGAAAACCTTGTTTTTTCAGCAAGTTTTCGGATGAAATTCTTCCTACACTTTTTTTTGTTTGCAGCCTGACTGCGTCAGGTTTATCACGAGTCGGATTCGTTCATCCTTTTTCTTACTTTTTGAACCGATAGGAACACCCCCTTAACAGCTGTTCTGTTCAACCACTTAGTGTGGTTCCTTCTTTTAGAATTTTCCTGTACCTCACCTGCCTCGTTTGCCTTCCGCACCCTTATCGATGCTGTCAATGGTCGTCCTTCGCCTCAAAATGTTCATCAAAGTTGGGTGTTGAGATAATCGAAAAAATGTACGAAACACGCATTCGCATGGTATTTACAACAGCTACTTGTTTTTAGTAATACCTAAAAGTCATGGGCGTGTCGTGGTGTTGAATTCGTGAAAACGAATGAATATCCTTTCCCCAAAGTTTACAAGGTGAGTCGATCCTTTTATATCTTCGGAGCTAATCCATTAACCATATGAAAGCTATTTTACAGTTATTACTCATCTTTTTAGCGTTCGGCACTTATGCTCAGAACCCCTACTTTCCCAAGGTCTTGTCCATGCGGGAGCGCGACGAAGTCATTGATCAATGGCTGGAGGAGCGGGTGCAAAACGTGCTTCCTCATGTGATGAGGAGGGCCGGTGTCGATATGTGGATTGTCATTGCGAGGGAGTACAACGAAGATCCGGTGATTAAGACGTTGCTGCCTGCGACCTGGCAGTCAGCGCGCCGAACCACCGTGCTGATTGCTTACGATCCGGGCGATGATCAACCTCTGGAAACGTTTGGAATGTCCCGGTACAATACGGGCAAGCTTTTCAAAACGGTGTGGAACAAAGAGCAGCAGCCGGATCAATGGAAAGCACTGGCAGATATGATCGTCGAAAAGAATCCCAAGAAGATCGGAATCAATAAATCAGAGTTGTTTGCTTTGGCGGACGGGATATCATCCACGCACTACGACATGCTCATGAATGTCCTGCCCAAAGCTTTTCAAAGCAGGGTAGTGAGTGCAGAAAAGGTGGCGATTGGGTGGTTGGAGACCAGAACGAAAAGCGAGATGATGGTCTACCAAAATGTGGTAAGGATGGCTCATCAAATCATTGCCGAGGGCTTATCCGAAAAGGTCATCCAACCGGGAATTACTACCACGGATGACGTGGCCTGGTGGTACCGGGATCGAATCAGAGAACTTGGATTTACTGCGTGGTTTCACCCCTCCGTGTCCATCCAGAGAAAAGATCCGGAGAGTTCTGAGCACCTCAGGTCATTTTCGGAGCGTCCCGAGCAACAGGTGATCTACCCGGGGGACCTGCTACACGTAGATTTGGGCATTACTTACCTGAGGTTAAATACAGATACCCAACAGCATGCCTATGTATTAAAGCCCGGAGAAACTGCTGTGCCTGACTTTCTAAAAGAAGCGTTTACAAAAGGGGGGAGGGCTCAGGACATTCTTACAGGCCATTTCAAGTTGGGTAGAAGCGGCAACGAAATACTAAAAGAAACGCTTGACCAATGCACGAAGGAGGAACTTAAAGGAGTCATTTATACCCATCCCATCGGGTTTCACGGACATGGAGCCGGTCCTACCATCGGGCTTTGGGATCAGCAGGCTGGTGTGCCGGGTAATGGAGATTATCCGCTCCATTCCAATACGGCGTATTCCATCGAGTTGAACGTGGGAGTCTACCTCAGGGAATGGGACAAACAAATCAGGATCATGTTGGAAGAAGAGGCGTTTTTTGATGGAGAACAGGTACGATACATTGATGGCCGACAAATGGAGATCATGGCCATTCCACGCGTGTTGTTTCCAAATTCCAGGAACTGATGACGGTTTGAAAAAGGGGTAGTCTAAAAACGGGTAAAAAGGCTCAGGTGACCCTGTGTCGATGGAGCAGTCTCTTTGGGTTACCTATCCTTTCGAACGTAATTTTTTGATGCAACAACTCATCGCCCCTCATGAAGAAAGGGACGATGAGCAATCTATCGTATCTCATGACTCAACCCGTACTTCTCATGGCACCGGCGATCGCGTTGATCGTCAGCATGATTTCAAGCTGCGTATGTTCCACATCAGGTGAGCCGGCTTCCTTTTCCTGCCGCCATTTCTTCAGCAAGTGAATCTGCTTCCTGTGAAGCGGCTTCATTAGTGACGCTCTTAGTTGAGTCGAGTGAAAATGGTTCTTTCTGCGTTCTTCCAGGCTCTTCCCGATCAAATTGGAAAAGTGCTTTTTAGCGAGATTTAACTCATTTAGGTAGATGTTGAAGAACTTTTTGCGAAGCGATTCGTCTTCTACCAGGTTTGCGTACTCCTGCATTAGCTCCTCATCTACCGTACTCAAGCTGGTGTCGACATTGGTGATCACGTACCTTAGAAACGAATCGGATTTCAATCCTTTTTTTACTTGTTCATAGGATTCCGGAGCTTCGTTTTGCAATTCTTCAAACGCGCTGCCTACACCGTACCAACTCGTCATGTTGTACCGCGCCTGGCTCCAGGAAAAAACCCACGGAATGGCTCGAAGATCCTGCACCGTGCTTGCTCCTGTTCGTTTGGCCGGGCGTGACCCGATCTTACTCGTTTCGATCGCATCGATGGGGGTAGCTTGTCGGAAAAACTGGATGAATCCCTCTTCGTGCATCATGGCTTCATAGTTCTTTTTAGAGCTGGTAGCCAATTTTTCAATGATGTCAGCGATGGGGTGGTAGGACCGTTCCTTCTTTTTCTCCGTTGCCATTTTTCTCAACGAACTTGCGGCTAACAGTTCCAGGTTATAGGCCGCATTGACTTTGTTTGCATACTTCTGGGCGATGGTTTCTCCCTGCTCCGTCAGTCGGATGGCACCGCGGTGCGCTCCGTATGGCAACGCTTCCATAAAGTAATGCGTAGGACCGGAACCCCGGCTGATGGATCCGCCTTTCCCGTGAAAAAACGTAATGTAGACCCCAAGGTCTTCGCCTACTTTGCTAAGTTTAAACTGCGCTTTGTAAAGGTTCCACTGACTGGCAAGGATGCCACCGTCTTTATTGCTGTCGCTGTATCCCACCATGACTTGTTGCTTCAACACCTCTTGTTGGTTTTGCTTTTTAAGGTATTCGAGCGTACGACGAGTAAAATCGTGTGTCAGGAAAGCCTGTAGGATTTCAGGTCCGGCGTCCAGGTCGTCAATGGTTTCAAGGAGTGGGACGACCGGGATTTTGCAGACGGCTCCCTCAGGTGTTGTGTCTACCAGGCCCGCCTCTCTGGCCAAAAGGTAGACGACAAGAAGATCAGAAAGGGAGCGGGTCATACTCACGATAAACGACCCAATACAGTTCGTGCCGTAGGTAGAGGTATGGTTTTCTACGGTACGCAGGCAGTCCATCACCGTCTGGGCGTTCGGACCAAGTTTTGTTTTCGGTGTGGTAAAAGGCCTTCCGGATTGTAGTTCTTCATTTAAGAACTGGAGCCGCTTTTCCTCATCCCACTGAGAAAAGTTCGTTTCTTTGGCCTTTGCCGCCTCCAGTAACTGTTCGATGGCTTTGTCATGAAAATCACTGTTTTGCCGGATGTCTACTGCAGCAAGGTGAAACCCAAATGTCTGGACAATCATGATGGCATTGACCACGTTGTCGTAAGCGGTAGACGTCGCGCCAAAAGCAACAAGCGCTTCTTGAAGTAGCTTTAGGTCGCTGATCATCTGTGAAGAGTGGAGGTAAGCGCCTTCTACATCTGCAAGCTGCGTGGCATGACCTCGCATCATATCTACGGGCAGTTTGCCAATCATCAGGTTGACAAACTGTCGAAAAGCTTCCCCTTTATTTCTGTTGAGGTACTCTTCTCCTTTGCTACCCAGCTCGTGGATCATTTCCTGCATCCTTGCACTGGCGGCCTGAGGAAGGTCTTCGATGGAGCAGGCGAAACTCAGTCGTTGTACCAATAAGTTCATTTTTCTTTTGATTACCACAAACGCGTTAAGGCGAAGCTGGAGCAGTGTCTGTCGGGTTACCTCCGAAGTAACTAAAGGGTGTCCGTCCCGGTCTCCACCCACCCAGTCTCCAAATGAGATTTTCGGAAACGCAAGGTCGCTTCTGAGTTGCTTCGGATCCAATCCATGAAATTGGGCCGCCTGGAGGAGCCTTCGGTTCACGATGCTAATCACCTCCGGAAATACATTGACCAGGTAATACAAAACGTTTCTCAGTTCGTCCTGTACAGCGGGCTTTTCCAGGTAGATTTCACCCGTCTTCCAGAGGCGGTACAGGGATTGCTTGATGTTCAGACGGATATTGTCTATCTCATAGCGGTTAAACATTTCATTTTCCCGTTGAACCATTAAAAGGTAAAGCTCCCGATAGTGTTCAAGGACAGTAGCGCGCTTAGCTTCGGTAGGGTGAGCCGTCAACACAGGCTCAATCGTGACCTCAGAGAGGGCATTTACAATCTCAGTATCCGTTAGTCCTTCTTTTTTTAATCTGCCGATTTCATGAGCCCAAAGCCCGTGTACCCCTTCCAGTGACTCGTCTTCTACTTTCCTCCTGTTTTGCACTGCCCCGTTTATTTCACACAGATTGATTAATTGAAACAGCAGGGAGTACAGTTGTAGATGCTTAGGGGTGATGTCTTCATGATTAATGTGTTGAATGTCGTTGACAAAAGGGATGCGTTCTGCGATCTCCTGTTCATCGTTTTCCAATAGTGACTCTTTAAGTGCGGTGAGAAGAAATTCCAGGTCCTGATACGGTTTTCCCAGGATGTCTTGTGTCTGTTTAAATATGGTTGTCGGATTCATAATCAATAGCTTTAGCTTTTTAGTCGACTAAGTGTAAATAAGTGGGGTATGTGGGTTGAACATTTCTTGAAATGATTAAATCGGGTGTTGTTGCTTATTTCCTGAAATTAAACGAATCCCGTTATAATTGGGACGCTTTTATGCATTGCAAACGGATAATTAACGGTAAGGTAATGCTCAATCGTTTTCCTCTACTTTCTCATATTTCCATACCGAACCTTTCCATTGGCTGTACTTCTTTTTTGCCACGTCGATGATGGCTTTTTCACCAATACCTGTTGCCCTTGAAGCTTCGGCAATGCTTTCGTATGATGCGATTAGTTTTCCGTTCAGATCAAACTGGGAGATGGGTTTCCTGCGAGACATGCCCCCGTATTCTTTCCATTCTGATCTATCCGCATAGCTCAGGTAGCTTTCCGGTACCCTTTTCCTGGAAAAAGATCGTTTGGATTTTTCTTTAATGGGTACTGCCTTCAGGTTTTCTACGTGATTGTTGTACCCGTCACAATCTACGTTAATGATGTAGCGCTTGTCTTCTTTATAATACAAGTTCTCTATGAAAGCCGAATAGACGAGCCTTCTGACGTTTTGGTAGTGTTGCTTTCCGTCTTTTGACAACGAGACCTGAAGGTCGATCATCGGCTGGTCACTTATGGTGTTTGGATGGAAGATGACTTTTTGTTTAAGTATTCTTCCCTTTACAAATTGTGTGTTTAATCGAGGGTGGGGGATGACCCGATCCAGCGACCTGACTCGTCCAAGGTTGGAAACTTCGTAATACTCTTCATAATCGATCACGGGTTTCCAAATTTCACCTTCCAATTCATAAGTAGTAGTGTCTAGATAAGGGTACTCGGTCATTGCTCGTTTTGCGAAATGTCTGTTTTAGTTCAGCATT
>JBCCXH010000094.1:0-13182 GCA_039192005.1 Bacteroidota bacterium | reverse complement strand
GCTTACTCCTACTCTTTTGTGGGGTAAGCTGCTGGTTTGCCACCGGGCAAAGCCTTGATAAAATAGGGCAGGGCAGGGCGTTTTCCCTATCCGGTGGTGTAAACGTCAATCAGGTCGCTTATGCAGCCACCGGTGTAGAAGGCAGGAGAGACCCTTATAATTACTTTATGTCGGGCAACCTCAACATTGGACTCTACGGATGGAACGTGCCCCTGTCTTTCTCTTACTCCAATCAAAACGCCTCTTTTCAGCAGCCTTTCAACCAGTACGGATTGAGTCCCACCTACAAATGGATTACTGCCCACCTGGGGTACCGTAGCATGACCTTTTCCAGGTATACCCTGGGAGGACACTTGTTCCTGGGAGCAGGGGTGGAGCTGGCTCCCACCGAAAAAGTAAAAGTAGCCGCGATGTACGGGCGTTTGCAAAAGGCAGTACCCATCGATACCACAAATGCCAACAACCTGCCGGCCTACAAACGCATGGGAGGCGGGGCGAAAGTCACCATCGGGACGGCTTCTGATTTTATAGAAGTCATGTTTTTCAAGGCCGCAGATGAGGTCAACTCCATTAATCAGGAGGCATTCCTTCCCGCCGACCGGACAACGATTGATTCCACGCTGGTAGGCACGACAACGCTTGTCACACCTGAGGAGAACCTTGTTTTAGGCGTTGGGTTTTCAACGAGTCCTATTAAAGGGCTTTTGGTCAAAGGCGAATTTGCCAGCAGCGCGATCACCACAGACGTTCGGTCGGAAACGGTGTCTTCCGGGAAGATCTATGATAACCTGGGGTTCTTGTTCAACCCCAGAGTGTCTTCCGCTTATTATCAGGCACTAAACGGTGCCGTCCAATACCGGTTCAATCGCTATTCTTTTGGCGCAACGTACGAACGAATCGATCCGGGGTACCGCACCCTGGGTGCCTACTATTTTAACAACGACCTGGAAAACATCGCCATGACCCATACGTCGAGCTGGCTCAACCAAAAACTGAATGTAAACCTTCAACTGGGGGTGCAACGCAACAACTTGGACAATTCCGAACTCAGCTCCATGAACCGGTTTTCAACCGCAGTGGCAGCCAACTATCAGGTAAACCAACGTCTGACGACCACCCTTAATTACTCCAACTTCAGTACGGTGGTCAACTTTCGACCGGCCATCGAACTGGTGGACCAGCTGACCCCTTTTGATAACCTCGATACGCTCAACTTTCGGCAAGTGGCACAAAATGCTTCCTCTAACATTAATTACATCCTGAATGAGCGCAAAGAGCGGCGGCAGAACCTCAGCCTGAACTTTTCCTTCCAGCAAACCGACGACATCCGGGCGGGAGAACTCCAAAATACAGGCACCACTTTTTACAACTTTAACAGTGCCTACATGGTCAACCTGAGTCAACAGGGGATCGTACTCAGCCTCTCGGGAAACGCCAATGTCAGTCAGTCCGTACAGGCTGAAACCCTCATTTTCGGACCGTCCGCTTCCATGCGCAAGGCATTCATGGACAATAAACTGGCTTCCTCACTGACGTTTTCTTTCAACACCGCCAGGACCAATGGTCAGCTATCGTCTCGTGTCATCAACCTTCGGTTAGGGAGCAATTATACCCTCAAAGAAACCCATCAGTTTTCACTGAATGTAACGGCTCTCAATCGGTTTTCTCCCCAAAACGAGACCGCTTCACAATTCAGTGAATTTGTCACAGAGTTTGGGTACAACTATAACTTCAATCTGAAATGAAGCAGCTTGTTTTTATCATCTTATCGCTCTTATGCCTGGCACCTTTTAACGGGTGGTCCCAGCAATTTCCGGTACAGGTCAATACCACCCTGGCGCCCCCTTACTCTTTGTACCTTTCGGACTACAGTGCGGTAGAATCTCCCTCCTTACAGGTGCTCGTTAGCCTGTTGGAACTGGACCGTACCAATTTGAAGGTAAAACTTCGCGTGACACTGGAAGGCGCCGGCATCACACTACGGACCCGACCTTCCTATGTGCCACCGGCCATTGTCTTGCAGGGAGGAGTGCCTGAGTTGCTGACCGGTTTTGATTTGCGCCAATACCTCAATCCGGACAACCTGGAATTCAGCGGCATAAGCCGAGCAGCATTTATCCAAAGCGGCCGGCTACCCGAAGGGTTTTATACCCTGACCATAGAAGTATTGGACTACAACCGTAGCAATCTGATATCCAATGCCTCCATGGCCAATGCGTGGATCATCCTCAACGATCCCCCCTTTATCAATACCCCTTTCAATCAATCCAAACCGATGGCTACGGACCCACAAAACATCATGTTCAGTTGGACGCCTCGTCATACGGCTTCGCCCAATGCGGCATTTTCCACGGAGTATGAATTTAAATTGGTAGAGATGTACCCGGGACAGGTAGACCCGGAGGTAGCCATCCGTTCTTCCAACAGCATTTACACCACGACCACTACACAAACGGCACTCAACTATGGGGTCATCGAGCCCACCCTGATCCCGGGTAGAAGTTACGCGTTCCGTGTACGCGCATACGACACCGGAGGAAGGGATTTATTTAAAAACGATGGTTTTAGTGAGACGTATGTCTTCCAATATGGCGACAAATGTATTTTACCTGCCAACATCGAAGCAGCGTCCATAGATCCCAACCGCATACGGATAGACTGGGAACCCGAGACGATCCATTCCGGTTTTTCCATTGACTTTCGTCGATCCGGAAATACCGAATGGTATGCCTACACCAATTACGGGAGTGGGCAGGTCATCCCCGAACTGGAAAGCGGTACGACCTACGAATACCGTATCCAGCCAAAATGTGGGACGATCTATGGCGAGCAAAGTGACATTTACACCGTCGAGACGCCTGCCGATGCATTCGAATCGGACTACGGTTTCGCCTGTGGGACCGAACCACCGGACCTGGACCTAAACCCCAATTTATTACAAAAATCGTTGGAGTACCGGGACCTGATCAAAGCATCCGATTGGACGATACGCGTAGAAAGTGCCAAAACTACTGCTACAGGGACGTATAGCGGGACCGGCTTTGCCACGGTGCCCTTCTTTAAGCTTGCTTCCGTGCGCGTAAAATTTGACAACATCAAGGTGAACGAAGACTATTACGTAATCGATGGCATGATCCATACGGTCTATTCTGAGAATAGTGATTTCGTGACAGACCTGACCGAACCGGACGATCCCGCATTTAATGACGAAGATCCCTCCGAAGGGGAAGGAGGTGCTGATGATGGAGATGCTCCGGCGGACGTGCCTGTTGTCGTGGTCGATGGGACCATCGATACGATTTATCACAATGAAGAGGGAGAAATTGTGATTGAAAATACCGACGGGACCGTCATCGTGCAAGAAGGAGGGGCAACGAGCATCACCGATGAAGCAGGCAATGAATACGAAGTGGATGAAGAAGGAGACGTGACTGCTGTCGGAGGGGCCGGATCGGGTGCCGGAAGTGGATCAGGTGCCGGTGGAATTGCCGGAGGAGGAGGCAGTGGTCAATCAGGTTCGATCAGCCATTCAGGCATTCGCCTACTTAAAGAAGCATTAACGCTACTCAAACAAGAAACGGATTGGAGTGAAAAGGACCGGTTGATGGAGGACTTTGCCTACTACAAAAGAGTGCTTCAATCCTCGCTGGAAGAAGAAAGAGACCTGTCGAAGGCTTACGAAAGCGACTTTAGTGGAGGGGAAATCCTGTTGATCAACACCAGCGGTGAGGGTTCGGTCGAAGATGGCCATTCCCTGGAGTTTCAGGGCGAGACCCTGATGGAGCGGGTGTCCGTGTATGAAAAATATAAAAAACTGGAAAAGGAGTACAACACGTTTCGGTTCCGTGAGCTCCTCACCAAAGAGGCATTAACAGAGACGGAGCTGAAGCTCGTCGGAGGGTTAGTCTCTGTTGAAGGCAGCTCCCTGGAAGCGTACAGCGCTACCATAGAAGAAGAAGGGGATGGAGAGGCTGCCGAAAAGGTAAAAGAGGCCGTGTTACAATTGATTGAATCCAAATTTTAGACCATTGACGTTATGAATACACCTAGTTCAGACTGTATGACACGATGTTTGTTGATCATCGCCCTTGCCTGGCTTACAGGAATCAACGGTCTTAATGCATTTCACGCGGTAGATGCTGACCCTAAAAAAGACGTTGCCCCGGCTTATTTGCCAGTCTCAAAAATCAATGCGGGCGCGACCTACATTCACCGCTTTCGAAAAGACGCCTCAGAACCCGATGATTTTTTGGTTACAGGTACGCTTTTGGAATACGATCAGGCCCTGAGTGAAATCAACAATAGAAGCGAGGTTTCGGTCTACATTCTCCTGGTCAACGGCATCTCAGTGGTTCATCAGCAGGCGTTGCCTGAACGCATAGAGGATGTAAACGCTGCGCTGCAATGGGTGGATGAACAGAAATCATTGCAGGAGTATTCAATAGCCGACATCCATACCGAAGAGACAAAAGAACTGGTCGCTAAGCTGGCAAAAGAAGTAAGTTTTGGTGTGCGTAAACCTGCGGTGTATTGTGCACTGGTAGAATATGAAATCAAGCACAATAATGGTCAAAGTAAGAAACTGACCCTTTATCATTCGGTAGATAGTGGCAATGAGCTGGAAGTAGCTTATCGAAACCGGATCGACGAACGGGTAAGGCTGGACATTCAGAACAGCGGTTTTGGTGAGGATCAGGAACGAAACCTGAACCGGTTGATCAGCACCATTCGCCAAAGCGGCCAGGACCTTTTGGTAGATGAGCAGAGCGACGCGTTGGCGGACGTGAGGGAAAAGCTCATCCGCATTGACGAGCAGGACGAAATGGCCGTGGCCGTTAATGAACTGGAAGACAACCTGGTGCTGTCTTTCGATGACTCGCTAAGGGCACATGTGGTACGGGTGATGTTGAGTGAAAACCTGTACGATGCCAATGAAAAGCTGACACTTCGACTACTTGAAAATGTAAAAGACGCAGGTATCAACGCATGGTTGGATCGCCTCAACTCTTTTAAAGTAGGGCAAGGAAGCGAAGAAGTCCTGTTAAAGGCGCTGGTTCGTAAAACCGACGATGAGGTGCTGTTGTGGGGAGCGGACAATTACCTGGAACTCATGAAGATCCTGAAGCAGCAAATCCTGCTCGACCCCGGGTATGAAGCGCGGCAATTGGAATACCTGATTGCAGATGAGAATGGCAACAGGCACATTGTATGGGACAGGAGCTATTTTTTGAGTCTCAAGACACCTGCCAAAGGTACGAATGAGTTCAGTGTCGAAATGCTGGACAACGGGCAGGTGAAGGTTGACAAACGAACCCTCACCGGCTGGACTCAGCGGGGCAGAATGCGGCAAACAGACTGGGTAGAAACTTCTTTTGAACTGTCTCCATTCGACTTGGTAGCATTTGTGGACCGCAGTGAACTTTCCCTGATATCAGAAGCAGCCGCCACCGGCGGAAAGTCTCACCTGATGCCTGCCATCTTCCTTAATTATGCGAGTGACAAAGTCCTGCTGGACGAAATAGGAAAAGGAGTAGGAACTGCCGCCGATATCCTGACCATTGCCATCCCTGTTTCCAAGCTGTACAAAGGGGGGAAATTCGCATATAAAATTCTATACGGCATTGAGATGGGGAGCAAGCTCGGAGCCATTGCCAACATGCCCCTCAATTTTGATGTCATCGACCGAAACAGTGGATACGCCAACGCTGTAAACGCCTACAATACCTTTTTAGGAGTGGCCGGACTCACTCAACTGTCCGTTGATGGGCTCAGGTATGCCGGTAGGGGAGCTGCGGCATTATTTGTCCACAAAACCAAAAATGTTCAGGCAGACTTTCCACTTGAGGAAATCGGAGACCCGCAGGTAAAGGAAACGATGGAAACCCTTTACGGCCTGGCAAACAAGCTGGATGAAGAAGGAAACGCAGTCATTGGGCCAGACTGGAAAAAGGAATTTGTGGATGCGTTACCCCCGCCAAACAGTGGCATAGTCGACCTGCCAAACAAATACCCTGACCGTGGACTGGAGGCTCCCTACAGCAAAGAGCGGGACATGAGGGAAGGCGTGTACTATTTCACACCAGAAGAGGTGACACTTATGGAAGTGACTGCCGTAGAAGGGCAGCTTAGAAATCATGATGGAAGCCAATTGTTAGGTACCGATTTTGAGAAAAGCAGGTATGTCATGACCGGAGACGGCAGGATATTTCATCATAACATCAACGATAACACCAAAGACATTCGACATTCTTCCTTCAACTCAGGGGAGCCGGTGACTGCTGCTGGTGACATGATCATAAAGGAGGGTAAGTTGATTTACATTGACAATAGCAGTGGCCATTACAAACCATCACTTGAAAGGACACTGTACATCGTCAAGGAACTAGAGTCACGAGGCATAGATGTTTCCTCCGTAGAAATTTATGATAAGGTCTCTCGCAAAACATTTACGTACTCGGAAACACTGACAGAGGTCTCCTCTCGACTCGAACGACTGTCGGAGTACCTCAGCTACGTTGGTGAAGAGTATGCAGATGCGTTAAAATCAGACCTTGAGTCCCTGGCCTTTTTTAACCTGTTGGAGGGTAGTACCACGGATGAACGCCTTGACATTATCGAAATCTGGCAAGTTTTGTACAAGGCCGATCTGACGAGCAGCGAGCGCAGTGATGCGACGTCGCTTCAGACGTTGCATCGTAACCTTCCTAAGTTCAAAACCCAAAAAGGCGGAGCAACGCTTACGGGCCTGGATGTCCTCTGGGATGTTTTTACTCAACAAAATGCGTTGGAGAACATTCAGAATTTGAATGTTGTAGAGAAAGACTACCGATTTCTGAAAGGCTTAAGCTACGAATTCTTACCATCGGGAGAACTCAGGGTAACAACGGGAGAAGTAGCACTTGCCATCGTAAAAGACAACTGGATCGCGGATCGTTCTTCGTTGGATGCGTACAGCATTTTCGGCAAAGCGGGTGTAGCGGAGCACGTCTATTTTGGGAATGCTGAATTGATTGAGCGCATGAAGGCGTACCGGGCTTCTTCGGGGAAAGGAGTAGAAACCATTGCGCTGGAAATCTACGAAACCGGTTGGGAAAAATGGGCGGCCAGTGTTCTCTATTCAAGCATCCTGTCAATTGAGAACAAACTTCAGGGAATTTCTGAGCACAAACTACCACAATTCACGTCTACCCTCGATGGGATACCGGACCTGGATCCGGGTGTCCGTGAGGCTTTCATGAAAAAGATCCTCGATCTGGAGGACCCACCATTGATCAAAACCTTTCTGGATGATTTTGCTGAGAATGAGCCAGCGATCCGATCGTTTTTGGATGACCCGGAGTTGGTGGTTTCATGGGGTGTCTGGCAACAAAAATTAGACAATTACGCGGGTGAAGTTTACGTAAACAATGGGAACAAGCTTCTGGGACGGTCAGGAAAGACATTTGAAAACACAAAAGAGCTTGAAGATGAGTACAAGCCAGGAGGCATTGATTGGGAAACCTTTGAGAAAAAGGTGCTTTACATTGAAGACGATGCCACCAGAAGGGAGTATGAACTTTTTGTTAATCAGGAAGGGAAAGCCGTCGATCATCAGGGGAAACTCATCACCACGTCTAATTATGGCATCTACGTCCTGTCCAAAGACGGAAGGATCTTTTTCGAAGAAGACCCACCATTAGGAAAGTTTCACCACAGTAGCTTTTTGGCAGGTGAAGAAGTGGCTGCTGCAGGCCTGGTAGTTATTGACGATGGCGTGATTCAAAAGATGGATAATGGCAGTGGACATTATCAGATGCCCTTCACTTTGGTGAGGGAAAACATGAAAAGGGAACTTGCTGATCGTGGCCTGGATGTAAGCACGATACGATTTACCGTAAGGCCCGAAGTATACAATAATTTTCAGGTTAAGGATAACGTATTGACCATCATCACTGATTGGAACATGTCGAATATTGTGGGTTCGTTGAAAGGCGATGGTAGACAAGAGTACATCCCGGGATTACAAGGAGTCACTCAAGTCAGTGTGAATGGTACAACCTTTGACGTTGCTCCCGGAAGCGTTCAGATCTTTCTACAAGGGACCAAACTGGTGGCCGTAATACCCGGCTTTTGTTTTCCGGCAGGTACGCCTATCCGGTTAGCTGGCGGGATAACGAAAGCAGTGGAAAAGATCCGGAAAGGGGATCAGGTCTTGTCTTTTGATCATTTGACGAAAACGCGTCAGTTGAACAGCGTGACCAAACTGTTTAAAAGGACCGCACACCAACTTACAAGGCTAGCCGTAAGCGGTACACTGCTGCTGGCCACGCCAGAACACCAAATTTTTGCCAATGGAGGGTATCATGAGATCCAATCCCTGCAGGCTGGTGACACCTTGTACGATGCAAAAGGGGGGTACCGTCTGGTTGAAAACGTCACTACGCAGGATACCACACTGACCGTCTACAACTTTGAGGTGGCAAAAGCTCACAATTACTACGTTGGGGAGCTGGGCTT
This sequence comes from Bacteroidota bacterium, assembly GCA_039192005.1. Taxonomy (GTDB): domain Bacteria; phylum Bacteroidota; class Bacteroidia; order Cytophagales; family Cyclobacteriaceae; genus Ekhidna. Next base: position 4,686 of record JBCCXH010000094.1, on the reverse strand, counting down.
GTTGGCGCATAATGCGTGCAATGTTCCCTTGATTGCCGATAAACTTCAGGGAGTTTCCGATCACAAACTGCCACAGTTTAAGTCTCAGCTCGATGCGATCGCAGACATGGAACCAGACGTGCGCGCCGCTTTCACACAAAAAATCCTTGAACTGGATGATGCCCAGCTCATTAAAACCTTTCTGGATGATTTTGCTGAGAATGATGTTGCGATCCGCGCGTTTTTGGATGATCCGGAGTTGGTAGACAGCTGGTTTAGCTTAAAAGAAATACCAAGGGAAAGAACTGATTTAAATGCATTAAGAGCCAGATCAGCTGAGGAGTTGGTCTATTTCCAAAAAGGGGATTTGAGCATCAAAAAGTTAAGTAATGGCATTATATATGAATTTTATGTGCTACGTCCAGACGGAAATCGGATTTTTTTAGCAGATGCGTATGTAGACACAGATAAACAGTCCTTGAAGTTTTTCATCGATAACAGGCGTAACGGAGTTGTATTTAAGGGGGATGATTTTAGTATTACAGATGAGGTATTGAGCCAATCTATAAATATTTATAAGAATGATTTTGGAAAAGCTCCATTATCCCTTGATGGGACGATTGGCAGCAAAAACCTGGAAAATTTTCAAAAGGAATTCAATAGGCTTCGAGGTACACTACCTCCTGAAACCCCACTTTCAGACCTATACATTCAAGCTGTTAGAGAAATATCTTACGGGAAAGCACGGATTAAACTTGGGTACGGTGATTTTAAAGTAGACGTTTCACTTCATCAAGATGTAGAAATAGCGGGTGAAATGTTCAGGGACGTGCCCGTCAAACTAAATATTTTCGCCAAAAGAGGAATTGGTTCTAACAGTGAAGCAAGTTTAAAAATTACAGATGGTCTAATTCCCCTGATTGCAGGTAGACTTCAGGGAGTTCCTGATCACAAACTGCCACAGTTTAAATCTCAGCTCGATGCGATCGCAGACCTGGAACCAGACGTGCGCGCAGCTTTTACACAAAAAATCCTTGAACTGGATGATGCTCAGCTGATCAAAACCTTTCTGGATGATTTCGTGGGCGACAACGAAGCCATTCGTGCGTTTCTGGAAAACCCAAAATTGGTCGATAGTTGGCAGCTACTAGCAAAAAATAGCCAGAGAAGGACAAACAAGAACATGCTAATATTCTTAAGTGAACCCATGACCACTGAAGCAGCACGATACGTACGTGAGGAGGGGGTTGATCTCGCTTTTCCGGACATCCCATTTGAAGAATTAACTGCACTGTTATGTTACACAATGAGTAGTTTCGACCTGAACAGGGCATTGCGAGGGGAGATTCCCATAGACGATATCGATCGGGTATTTTCAGAACTACTAAATGCCGTACTGGATAAACTCCCCATATACCAGGGAAGTAACGTTTTCAGAGGAGTGAAAGGCGATGAGGCGATGGCTGCAAAAACCTGGAAAGAAGGCGACGTCGTATCTTTTAAGGATTATAAATCGACATCCATACAACTCGTGGGAGCTAGTGTGTTTGCGAGAGAAGTGATGTATGAAATCGTTAACCCCAGGGGGTATAATATTTGTAAAGTAAGTTGTTTGCCGGAACAGTTGGAGGTATTGTTTAAGCCGGGATCGACTTTTAAAGTCAAAGAAGTCGATCCGTATTATGTTGCCCGCGATCAATACTATGAACCTCTACCCGTCCGAAAAATAACCCTGGAGTTTGTGGAATAGTGGTGAGTAGTTGTTGTGACTTTAAGTTTAGAGGCTGTTCAGAAATTTCTCGCCGATGTTGGTTTGATGACCAACAACTCAAAAGACAAAAAGCTTGTTGGTGAGAAACACCAATGAGGACAAAACCGGGCTGGGCGATCCGGAGGCGTACCGATGAGTAGGCATACTCACAGGCCGTCTACTCGACTATCCTTTTTATTTTCAGTAGTTCACCAGCAAGTGACTTTGCTTCCGCTGTTATTTGATTTGGAAAATCATTCATTTCCAATATTCTGATTGCATTTGTATTGTTCATGCTTCCCTTTTTCAATTGGTAGTTAAATGTTAGTTGACCATCTTCGGTAGTTTCCTCGAAATGAAAGTAGTTATATTCTTGTTGGAGATAATCAATAAGTTCAAGGTCATGAGTTGAGCAAAAAACAAGGTTGGTTAAACCATTCAAATACGTAAGGACAGCTTTTCCGGAGGCAATTCTTTCTATGGTGTTCGTGCCTTTAAAAATCTCATCAAGAAGGAATAGGTTAAAATCTCCTGATCGGCTTTCATCAGCAAACTTCTTGATTGTTTTGACTTCTTCATAGTAGTAACTGGTGTTTTCAAGCAAATCATCCGAAATCCTAATGGCTGAATAGATTTTGAGTTTAGACAAGTTTAATTTCTTTGCACAAGCTGTGTTTACGGTCTGAGAGAGCAAGGCATTAATTCCAATTGTTCGGATGAAAGTTGTTTTTCCAGACATGTTGGAACCAGATAGGAGAATCGATTTTTGATCGTCTATTTTCAGATCATTAGAAACTGGACTTTCAACGAGCGGATGATATAGTTTTTCAGAATCCCAAGCCTTTGAAGAAGCGTTAGATGATTCAGGGATGCAATAATAATGCAGTGATTCACGCCATGTTGAAAGTGATATCGCCATGTCAAGTTCACCTACCGCTTCATACAAGGTTTTAATATCTGCTTTATTTGATTCAATTTGCTTTAACAGCCTAAAGAGAATAATGGGCTCTACTAAAAAAGCTCCTTTAATTAGATCAAGTATGTATTCAAAAACCTGTGCAACCTCATCCGGTGACTTTGACTCCCATTTGAAAAAGACCGTAGACCTTCTGACTTTTTTTAGTTCATAAATGGCACGGTCGACATCTTCTTTGGATTCTGGAAATAACCCTTTCTCATTAAGAATAGATGCTACTTTATGTAGTTTCAATAATTGCGGAATTGAGTTAGAATAGCCAAGGACGTTATTCTTATTCCATAAGTGAATGAGGGTATTCACACTTATCAGCAGCATCGCAGCGATGATTGCCTGATTATAAAAAACCGAAAGCAGAAGAGTTAGAACTAAAGAAATTGACAGTGTGGGAATTAGCCAAAACCACTTAGGTTTAGCAATCTGCTCTCCAAAGAATAATCTCTGCAAGAAATATGTTCCTTGACTATTTAGTGTATTCAATTCAATTATTGCATGCTCTTTTTGATCAGGGTTGAGATTCATGTAATCTATATACCGATCATACCGTCTGGATTGACCTGGGTCTTTGGGAATTACTCTGAGACGTGAATACAATAATTGCTGACCGATAGAAGAGGAAGTTCGATCCATGGAGATGAATAGCTCCTCAAAATCCAAATCATTTAGCGTTCTATCATCTACTATTTGATGTGCATCTGAATGATTGGCCTTTAAGAAGTAAAGCGAAATACGTTCAAAGTCGAAAGGGTCATCCTTTACATTTTTTTGCTGTTCAAGTATTTCAAGTTTCTTCTTCTTTCTGCTCCTAAACATTCAGGGGGGAGTTTATTGAGGATAACAAATTACTGTTTTAAGTGTCGTTTGTCCAAAGATACACTTTGGACTCTCTCGCCGATGTTGGTCTATGACCAACAACTCAAACAACAAAAAGCTTGTTGGTGAGAAACACCAAAAGGGTAAGGGGTAGAGGAAGTTAAGAGAGATATTTTGCAGGCTATTAGCAGGTGGCTAAGTAAGGTCATGCTCCATCATCGTTTGTTAGACTCCTTTTCAACCTTCAGTTTAATTCTACCTTCAATCTTTTTTTTTGTCATGAGAAATGCACTGTGAATTAAGCTATCTTTTTCCTTATCATATGTTATGCGAGAAAATACAGCGTTACGTTGGCTGAAGTCCCGATAAACTGAAAATTGAAATACTGAGTCTTTCGGAGTTATTGTTACTACAAAGTTGTCAATGGCGGAGGTATCAATTTCAGCGTTCTTGACATCCTCTATTGAGATTGGATAGTCGGTTAGTTGGCTCGTTGTAATCCGTAGATTAGTTGGCTCATTCAAATAGAATTTAGCAGTCTCTCCAGTTGTGGCTTCTTCAATTTTAATCACTTGTACCTTTCGTTCGAGTGAATATCTTTTTGCCGCGTCCCCGGGAATGTAGTAGTATGTTCTTATCGGTTGTGATTCCTCAATTTCGGAGTTGCCAAGCTCTGATTCCTGTGCCGGTTCAGGTGACTTGCAAACAGCAAGAAATAGAATTAGTAGAATCGTTAAGAAATTGGAATGATGCATGTTCTGAATGGAGTCAAACAAACTAGTCTTTTAAATGTCGTTTGTTCAAAGATACACCCGAGGCCTCTTGACCTCTTTTGCAGGACAAATGATCCGGGCCGGACGCACTTAAAACAATGTTGGACGAAGAGCGATAGTTGAAGTTTCTAAAAAGCTATGGGCATCGCATGATTTGAGTGGCATAAATGTTAGTTGTTTTACTTGAATGATCTTCTGAAAGGAGATCGGTGACATGTAGGTAAAAAGAGGTCTCTACCTTCACGTTGTTTCGGTAAAATGTGTTTTTTCTATTTAAAATTCAATTTTTTCAAAGAATTATTTGATTTTGATCTAAACGCATTTTACCGAAACAACGTGAAGGTAGAGACCTCTTTTTACCTACATGTCACCGATCTCCTTTCAGAAGATCATTC
>JBCCXH010000093.1:0-13210 GCA_039192005.1 Bacteroidota bacterium | reverse complement strand
TTAGCGGGTTATCTCCTAAGATCCTCTTGATGTCATACAGAAATAATTCCTGGTGCTGCTGCTCATGATTGATTCCCAACTCCAGTACTTTTTGCCACTCGATATCCGTGTTACCGGCATCTAAAAATTGCACTAGATGCTGGTAACACGGATATCGAGTGGCAAAAAGTACTGGAGTTGGGAATCAATCATGAGCAGCAGCACCAGGAATTATTTCTGTATGACATCAAGAGGATCTTAGGAGATAACCCGCTAAATCCGGTTTTTCGACAGCAAAAGGCCGTTCCAGACTCATCAATCAGCAAAAAGTGGCTCACCGTTCCCGAAGGCGTTTATCCGATAGGATACGAAGGGGAAGGGTTTCATTTTGACAATGAAGAAGGCCTTCATAATGTCTACTTGCATTCCTATGAAATTGATTCAGGGTTGGTGACCAATAAAGAATACCTTGAGTTTATGGAAGATGGAGGATACAGTTCTTTTCAATACTGGTTTCAAGAGGCTTGGGACTGGGTAAACCTGGAAAGCATCAAATCTCCCAGATACTGGTCGAAAGAAGGAGGGGAGTGGTGGCATTACACCCTCGGAGGATATGAAAAAGTAGACATGTCGGATCCGGTATCACATCTTTCTTATTACGAAGCTGACGCATTTGCCCGATGGAAAGGGTGTCGGTTGCCAACAGAGTTTGAATGGGAGGTGGCATGTAAAAGGTTTAGCCAGGAAGTTCCCAGTGATGCTAATTTTATAGAAAAAAAATATTTTAAGCCCATTCAGTCGGAGGGTATAGGTTTCTTTGGAAACCTTTGGGAGTGGACTTCGAGTGCTTATTCTGCCTATCCTTATTTTAAAGTTGCGGATGGGGCACTTGGGGAATACAACGGAAAATTTATGGTGAACCAAATGGTACTCAGAGGAGGATCGTTCGGCACCTCTTATGATCATATACGACCAACATACAGAAATTTTTTTCATCCGCACTTAAGGTGGCTCTTTAGTGGAATTAGGCTAGCCAAGCATTTATAGATTTTAATGAATAATCACAATCAGGAAGAATCAACAATTGATTCATTGACTTATTTTGCTAAAGACGTTTTAAAAGGTCTTTCGGCAAAACCCAAAAAACTTTCGTCAAGGTACTTCTACGATGCAATAGGGGATAAACTGTTTCAGCAAATCATGGCATTGGAAGAGTACTATCCAACCAGGACAGAACACGAAATCCTGGAAACCAGGAAACAGGAAATTTTGAAATGCTTTGATGGTCCGTTTCGACTTATCGAACTAGGTGCAGGAGATGGAAAAAAGACAAAAGTTTTGTTGAAATATTTTGTTGACCAAAAAGTACCCTTTACCTATTCTCCCGTAGACATTTCAGAGGACATTCTGGAAGAGTTACGAAAATCACTGGTAAGCGAGATTCCTAACCTTAAGGTCGAACCACTCACGGGGGACTACTTTCATGTCATGGAAGAAACGGTAAGTCATGAAGAACAACGAAACGTTGTCTTGTTTTTAGGTTCAAACATTGGGAACTACAGCAATATTTTAAGAGATGATTTTCTACAAAAGCTGAGAGAAAACCTCAAAAAAGGAGATCAAACACTGATTGGGTTTGATTTGAAAAAAGACCCACAAACGATTTTGAATGCCTATAATGACTCGCAAGGTGTAACCAGGGATTTTAATAAAAACCTTTTAACCAGAATTAATAATGAGTTGGGAGGAAATTTTGATTTGGACAAATTTCAGCACTTTCCTTCATACAATCCGGATACCGGAGAGTGCAGGAGTTATTTGTTGAGTACGGAAACGCAGGTAGTTAACATAGCTGGGTTAGATGCTACGTTTCATTTCACGAAATGGGAACCTATCTTCATGGAGATTTCCAAGAAGTTCAATTTCGAAGAAATTTCAGAGTTGGCCGAAAGACATGACTTTAAAGTGACCCATAATTTCACAGATTCGAAAGATTGGTACGTAGATTCTGTCTGGGAAGCTATTTAAAACCAATCAAAATACTACATTTGCGCTCTTATATGCCCAGGTGCTGGAACTGGTAGACAGGCATGGTTGAGGGCCATGTGTCCATTAGGGCGTGCGGGTTCGACTCCCGCCCTGGGCACTCTAAAATTTAATACTTCCACGGTATTAATTAAAAATCAGAAACTTCCCCTTTCGCGTTACTTATTCGTGCGAAACACCACAAATGGTAAATTGAAGCATCCTAATGTTCTAGTAAAGTTATCATCGATTTAAAGTTTGAAGTCCGTTATCCACTGCAGTCATGCAGAAACTAGCGTAAAGCGCCTTTAAAGTCTTGGATGAGATTTTTAATTCGTGTTTAAAAATGTTGCCCAAGCAGGAAGAAAAACATCTGCTGAAGTTAATAGTATAGTGAGTGCCTCCAGCGGGCTTTAGAGAATAAGTTTTGAACTGAATTTAGGGGTGTTTTTTATAAGAGATGCCTTAGTGCAAATCAATTCACACGATTAATGAAAAACCTATTCTTTAGATCATTCACACTAATTCTTTGTTTCGTCAGTTTTGCTAGTAAAGTTTATTCTCAGGGTTATGATGTTACGTTAGATCCTGTACAAGTAGCAGGAAACGTTGTGCCTTTAAGTGTCAATGTTGAAATTAAAACAAGCGTAAATCGCTCCATTACCTTCGGAAGTGGATTGGCATACGATTTTTCTTATGTTAGTATACAAGGAGAAGAAACTTTTAACTTCTTTTTTAGACCATTTTTAACTGCCTCTATGCGAAACTATTATCGAAGGAAAAGCCAAAAAAAGGATAACCTTCGTAATAATTCAGGTAATTATGTTGCCTTACTTTCTGGATATAATTTCAAAACATCTGTTAGCGTAGGTAATGATGTGGTTGAAACAAATCTTGATAATTTTTTTATTGGACCCGTTTGGGGAATTCAGCGAAACTATGCGAGTGGAATTCATTTAGATCTAAACATTGGGTTAGGTTATGTGAAAGCTCAATCGAACCAAAACATTGCAATCCAAGAAGGCATAACGCTAATTGGGGAGTTTGAAATTGGTTATAAAATTTTATAGACCTTTTGAAAGGTAAGGTAACAGGAGTCTTAACAGCTCAGATAGCAAAGCATGGAGTCAGGGTCCATGCTTTTATGAACCTGAACTCGATTAAAAATCTCGCCTCAGTTTGACCGCGACGGCGGGCCGTTTGATTTTGAGTAGAAATTTTACCAAAGCCTTGAAGGAATATCGAGATATTTCGAAGGGCTTTGGTAAAATTTATGCCGAAATCAGCGGTTCGTCGCACGATCAAATCTTTCCAAGACAAATCATCTTCACGTCATTTTCGCTTCAAAAATTTATCAAAAGGATCCATCATTCTTCTAAATTTTCAAAACAAAACTGCCATAAATATGACTTGCTGAGGTTGAGATTTTTAATCGAGTTCAGGTTATGAGTTAGGGCAAAAAAAGTTTGAATCGCATCTTCGAGTTGCTCAAGACTAGTGTCAAATCAACGTTTAAATGACGGGGAAGGCGGCCGTATATTTTGAGCCAACGCGGCGCGGTTAAGTCAAGGCACAAAAAATGAGCCTAGCTAGAGCTAAGCGGCCGCCGCTGCGGTAAATTTTTTGTAACGCTGGAATAGCTCAAAAGATGCCTCGGATTTTCCGTAGGTTTAGGTGCGGCCGGCTAAGCTTGACACTAGGCCACATCTAATGGATTCCTTTCGTTGTTTCAAAAGTTGATTTCACTTAGTGTCTTATTTTTTTGTTTGACGAAATTGACTGCACGGGGAAGTTATGCGTCATGACGTATTAACACTTGATCCTCTAAGTCGTTGGTGAACTATTCAAAAAAGTCAATAAACTTCGGTTTTTACTAAATACACCTCTTTTCTTACTAGCTAGAGGGAGTGACCTCAAGCCAACTTTGTGATGTGCTAAAAGAATACGCATAGAGAGAACTGTAGAAGACGGAGTCAGATTTCAATGGGCAGAATCAGTGACGGACACCGTTGCTCTAACAGCTAAAATGTGTATTCAAAGAATGGTCAATTACGCTTTAAAACAGATAAATCATGGAATACAAAAATTTCCAAACATTCACTGCAGATCAAAAAGGAGCAGTTTTAACTGTCACAATCAATTTCGGACCTGTTAATGTTCAAGGTCAGGAAATGTTGGCAGACCTGAGCAGCCTTTGCTTACGTCTCGAGAGAGACCGAAGTGTCAAGGTTGTTGTTTTTCAGTCATCAAACGAAGGGTACTGGGTATGTCACTATGATACGAACCTATTGAGGGATATGTCTACCGAACCGGTACCAAGAAACGAAGTCAAATTACTGGATTTACAGGCTGTCCTGGAACGTTTAAGTAACGTTCCACAGGCGACAATCGCGAAGATCGAGGGGTTTGCCAGGGGAGGTGGACACGAGATGGCGCTGGCACTAGATATGCGTTTCGCTGCGAGAGGCAAAGCCAAGTTTATGCAAATGGAGGTAGGGATGGGAATCTTACCCTGTGGTGGCGGGGCATCACGCATGGCGCGGCAAGCCGGACTGGGTAAAGCACTGGAGATCATACTGGGAGCCAGAGATTGGGATGCAGATGAAGCTGAAAAATTTGGTACGGTGAACAAAGCCCTTGATGCAGACGAAATTGGACCTTATGTCGACGCCTTGGCTGAACGTATATCCAAGTTTCCCTCAGAGTCAATCGAAGCGTGTAAACGAGCGGTATACGCCTCGATCGATGTTCCAATAGCAGAAGCGTTGCATGAAGAAGCCTACCAATTGTACCAGGCAACAAGCAAAACGCCGGCGATTAAACGTTTTACAGTAGCAGATGAAAATGGTGCGCAGTTTGATCATGCTAACCAGAAAAACTGGGAAAACATGCTAATGGATATTCAGGAGGTTAACTAACCCAGCCCCTATTCTAATGCCTTTTTTTATCCAACCAAACGTCTGCTCGACCGAGGATTTTGGGTAAGAAAGGCAAACACGATATAGCAGAGCTAATCAAATAGGGAAACCAAGCGCCTTGATTATTGTCAGCGTGCTTGGTTTGCAAAAAAAACTGAAAGGAGTGGGAGAACGGAAAGAAGCGAAGAATTCATGGCATTATCCGGGTTACGCCATCGGCGACGGTTGAGTGACCCGGATCATTCCATAAAACTTTACGTATTTTTTCTTTCCTGCTTACTTGGGAGTTAACTGCCCCACATTGCGTTGCCGATACCTTGGAAATCAGGCTAAACCCGATACTAGCAAAACTTCTCGACCGTCACCAAAAAGTAAATAGAGAACACTTTTTTTGATATAACCGAAACTGGACCTTATAACCTGAACTCGATTGAAAATCTCAACCTCAGCAAGTCATATTTAAGTAGCCTAATTTTTAGTTTTACTTGAAATTGTAACGTCGTACCGAATGCCAAGAAATATTTTTGAGAACGTAGTCGTGGAACGTCATGAAGAAAAACTATTTATTGACTTTTGTAAGTATACCTCCATCCGTTTTTTTGAAATTTTGTTCATTGAAAAAGGTTCGGGAGTTCTGAAAATCAACGATCATCATGTCCCCTACAGTCACGATCAAGTATTTATGTTTATTCCTGATGATAAGTACAACCTCAATATAGAAACGGCAACCACTATTTCAGCAGTAAAATTTTTGAATAGTCTCTTTGAAGATTTTTCATCTGAGGGGAGTAGTCAACAAAAAGAATGGTTCAAAAAGCTAGAGACCATTCTGTATAGTACCAATCGTATCACTAGTCTAAGTTTGAGTTCAGAAAAGGAAGAGAATAGTTTACGGTCGCTTATTGCGGTTCTTTTCAATGAAAATGATCACAAAGCGCTGGAAAGTGAATTCATCATAAAAAGTACGTTACAGTCCATACTTCATATTATCGCGCGAAATCTTGCCGGAGATGCCGTCCGTGCTAATTCTTCAAAAATCCAGGCAATTATCAACTACATCCACCATTTCATTCATGATTCTGACCGGCTCTCAAATAAATCCATTGCTTCGGAATTCAATATTTCTGAAAAATACGTCGGGCAGTATTTCAAAAAACAAATGGGCATTAGCCTAAAGAAATACATCTTAAGCCATAAATTGAAACTTGCAGAAACAAGACTAAAATATACGGATTTTACCTTTTCCGAGATTGCTATGGAGCTGGGCTTCACAGACAGCAGTCATCTTGATAAGACGTTTGTCTCTTACAATAAAATGACCGCTGGGGCCTACCGGTCACGTCATAAGTTGATCAAGCCAGTTAATTGAAATTAGGTACTTATTAGAACTGGTATAGAAACTTCGAGGTAGTGAATAAAGTACTTGCAAAAGTATTGCTTACCCCCTGGATCATGCGAAAAAGGAATTTATGCGGAATAAAAACGGCGGTCTCAAAAGTTTAATTCCATTCGGATACCTATATGGGGAAAATCTTATGTAGAAAAAACCGAGGCCGTTCAAAATACTTTTGAGACGACCTGTTTTACTCTGCAGAGGCGGAGGGATTCGAATCGAATCGTCGCGCGCCCCTGTACCTCGCGATACAACGTTTTTCAAGACCGCCGCAATCGACCCACAGTGGAGCTGCACGCTGCCACGCCTCTGTGATCTCTGCATTTCTTTCGTAGTTTTCTACTACTGTTATCTTACCCTTTAAGGCGGGTCCTCCGCATTCGGCTCACGGTAACGAGGATGCCACCGGTCTTGAGGATGCTATCAATGAATGACAGGATACTGGAACAGGAAGTTATGAAGTGTGTAAAATCAAAAAAACCTGATGCTAAGAGTCAAGCATCAGGTTTCTAAGTAAGCAGAGGCGGAGGGATTCGAACCCCCGGTACCTCGCGGTACAACGGTTTTCAAGACCGCCGCATTCGACCACTCTGCCACGCCTCTGTGATCTCTGCATTTCTTTTTTTGCTACTATTCTTTACCCTTCAAGGCTCATCGAAAATAGCTGCTTGAAAAATCGGTTCGCAAAACTATACTTTTCACGGAAATAATCAAACGTCAAAAGAAATAGATCTTGCTAAGTATCAATTATCCTGACAATGTTTATCCAGATAGCGCTTAGAATTAGGGTGCCCCATATTGTAAGCGTCTGTAAAACTGGTGCATGCCTCACTCATTCTATTCAGTCTTGTATAGGCAACTCCTCGCATGTGTAAGGCATTAATGTTGGTGTTTTGGGTAGTGAGTACTTCCGTAAAATCTTTGATTGCTTCTTCATAAAGCCTGGAATACAGCGCAGAAACCCCTCTGTTAAACTGACAGTTCATCAAGTCAATGTACACATCATCCCTCCCCTGATAATTGATGGCCATGGTGTAGTTTTTAAACGCGTCAAAATATTTTTCCTGGTGAAAGTAGATGTTTCCAGCTCGGTAGTGGTAGTCGGCTTGTCTCGGAGCCAGGTTGATGGCGGATTCAATAAAGTACTCCGCACTATCATAAACCTCAAGACCGTAGTAACTGGTCGCAATGCCAAAGACATAGTCTGAGTTATTGGGGTTGAGCTCATGAGCCAGTTTAAATCCTTCTAATGAGGTTGTGTAGTTCTCAACTTCGTAGGCTTCTTTAGCATCGTTGTATGCATCCACAGCTCGGTTATAGGCCTGGTTGTCAATCGCATCATCCGTTTGGCCTAAACAAACGATTGTAGTAAGTATCGATAAAACAATACAAAATATTCTCATAATGCGAATGTAGAGTTTAAAATGGGAAATTAGACTGATTGAAGGGGGATTCAATCGAAATAGCCAGACAATAATTCACTCATGACAGTTGGAATTCGTTGAGGTCTGCCTGACTTCATGTCAACGAAAGCCAACGTAGTTTCGCCACTATTCAGATGGACGCCGGCTTCATTGTAAACCTCATATTCGTATTTGATTCTTACTTTTGGAAGCTCTGGTATGCTTACGCGAATGGTCAAAAGGTCGTCATACCTCGCTGGGAGTAAGTAACGACACTTCATTTCCAACACCGGCATCATGACGCCGGTTTCTTCAAGTTGTTTATATGAGAATCCAAGTGAACGAAAAGCTTCTACCCTGGCCACTTCGTAAAATGCTGCATAATTTCCATAGTAGACATAGCCCATTTGGTCGGTGTCGGCATATCGTACCCGTAGTTGTGCATCGTAACTAAACATTACCGGTAAATTCTCTGTTTGTTCAGTGCTCTTTGAAATTTTCTTGCGTTTACATTGTGTTCCCGCAGCGTTTTGGCAAAGGCGTGATAACCAGAAAAGTCCTCTTTTGCACAGAAGTAGAGGTATTTGTGTTCTTCATAATTCAGAACAGCATCGAGTACCGGGATATTAGGCATATTAATAGGGCCAGGAGGGAGCCCATAGTTTTTATACGTGTTGTAAGGAGAATCAAAATCTTTGTCTTTATTCAAGATTCTTCGAATGCTAAAATCCCCGATAGCAAAAACCAGGGTAGGATCTGCTTGCAGTGGAATACGTCTCTGCAACCTGTTGATGTACACCCCTGCAATGCGATCGGCTTCGTCCATTTTATTCGTCTCAGCCTTTACAATCGAAGCAAGTGTAGCAACCTGTACTTTCGTCATGTTAAGGTTTTCAGCTTTTTGTAATCGCTCCTCCGTCCAAAAGCGGTCGTACTCTTTTTTCATTCTATTCAATACATCTTTAGGCGTTGAGGTCCAGTATACCTCATAGGTATTGGGTATGAACATGCTTATAAAGGTCTCAGGTTGAAATCCATAGTGGGTTGCTGTGGTATCATGAAGAAGTACAGTAGCCATATCGGCCGAGTCAATTTCCAGGTTTTGTGTAAGTAATTTGGGGAGTTGTGAGAGTAAACGAGCATGTGAAAATGTAAGCCTCACCGGTGTCTCCCTTCCTGATCTCAATAGGTTAATTGCTTCCATATTGGTCATGTCCTGCTTCAAAAGATACATGCCAGGCTGTATCCTTTTGTCATAGCCCTTTAGCCTTGCAAGAAAGCTGAAGCTCATCGCGTCATTTAAATACCTTCCATCGTATAATCGCTTCCTTACCTCCGAAAAAGTGCTTCCTTTAGGGATGGAAAACAATTGATCTTCTGTGTCCACTAAAATATTTGGGGTATAAATAATCTGGTAAGCATAAAATGCGAACGAAGAAAGCATCATGGTGAAAACGACCAAAAAGATGGCGATTAAATTTTTTCTATGCATGGAGGTAAAAATATTCTAGTTTTAAAGTCATGGCCGCAGAATTATTACGGATTTATCCCGAGAACCCGGAAATCAAGAAAATCGAAAAAGCTGTTGAAATAATAAGAAACGACGGAGTTATCATTTATCCTACAGATACAGTTTACGGAATAGGATGCGACATTTTTAATCAACGGGCTATCGAACGTTTAAAGCAAATAAAAGGCTTAAAAAGTAAAAACTTTAACCTTTCTTTCATTTGTTACGACTTAAGTCACATCTCTAAATACACACGGCACTTAGATACCCCGGTCTTTAAATTGATGAAGAAGGCTTTACCAGGTCCCTACACGTTTATTCTTGAGTCGTCATCGAATGTGCCCAAAATCCTGAACGCAAAAAAGAAAACGGTTGGGATAAGAGTTCCTGATAATAACATCCCACGTGAAATTGTGAAATTGCTGGGAAATCCGATTTTTACTACTTCGATTCACGATGACGACATCCACGACTACGCCACGGACCCTGAAATAATATTTGACGAATTCCAGTCAAAAGTAGATTTGGTGATCAATGGCGGTCCGGGAAATGTGATGCCCAGTACGGTGATCGATTGTACGGGTGAGTCTCCCGAAATTATAAGAGAAGGAATGGGCGATGTAAACATTGTAGCATGACCAAGTTATTAATTGAGCCACATTATTTAGGATCTATTGAGTATTTCTGCCTTTTATCGTCTTTTCAACAGGTAGAATTTGAAGTATGTGATTCTTTTCAAAAGCAGACGTATCGTAACAGAACGCTCATTTTAGGAGCCAATAAAGTTCTTCCATTGATTATACCTTTAAGTTATTCGAATCATACTCCCACCAAAGATGTGCGGATTGATTACTCTCAAAGATGGATTAAAGATCACTGGGGTGCGATCTATTCCTCTTACGGCAAAGCACCCTATTTCGAGTTTTTTTCGGACGAATGGCTGAAAATTTTAGAAGGAAGAGAGCACTTCCTGGTTGACTTGCTGATCAAGTTTATGCGTTTACCTTTAAAATTATTGAATATAACGCTCGAAATTAATTTCACGAAATCCTTCACCAGTCACCCAGCCGTTGGATTTAAAGATTACAGAAACCTTATTCAACCCAAAATAGACTTTCCTAATCGAAATATCTTCCGTCCTGTTGCGTATTCTCAGCTTTTTGGTGATAGCTTTGTTTCTAATCTCAGTATCATAGATTTGATCATGTGTGAAGGTCCCCGAGTTGACGAAATAGTAAAAAAGTCTTCTCGCCTGTAAGAAAAGTCTGATGTCAGAACTTAGAATAAGAAATGATCGGAGAATAAAATGAACAAATCTGAAATAGCGATTGTTTTTCATCCAACGCACTAAAGATTTTTTCGCAATACAATAATTAATAATCGTCAAACTCTCATGAGTATGTCAAAAGAGGCAAAATTTTCAAACAGAGTCAAAGAAGTCATTTCACTAAGTCGTGAGGAGGCATTGAGGTTAGGTCACGATTATATCGGGACTGAACATCTACTATTAGGAATTATTAGAGAGGGAGAAGGTGTTGCAGTAAGTGTCATGAAGAAGTTGGGACTGACAATGAAGGAACTTCGATCAGCTATTGAACAGGCCACCAAAGGAACATCGACCAGTAACGTTAAAAACCTTGCTAATATTCCGTTAACAAGGCAATCAGAGAAAGTTTTAAAAATTACTTATCTCGAAGCAAAGATTTTTAAGAGTGCGCTCATCGGCACCGAACATCTTTTGTTGTCCATCCTACGCGATGAGGACAACCTGGCTACACAAATTCTGGAAAAATTTGATATCAACTATGATATCGTAAAAGAAATGCTTGAATATCAAGCTGAAAATCCGACATCTTCTGCTGATACAGATGACCCGGATGAAGAAGGCGATCAGCTTTATTCAGGCGGCTCCGGTCGTGGTTCTGGTCGACCTACAGGTGGTAAAGACCCAAAAGGAGAAAAATCAAGGACCCCTGTACTTGATAACTTTGGAAGAGACCTTACTAAGCTTGCAGAAGAGGATAAACTGGATCCTATTATAGGAAGGGATAAAGAAATAGAGCGGGTAGCACAAGTCTTAAGTAGAAGAAAGAAAAATAATCCCATTCTTATTGGAGAGCCGGGTGTAGGTAAGACCGCTATTGCCGAAGGGTTGGCACTACGAATCGTTCAAAAGAAAGTATCACGTATTCTTTTTGGCAAACGGGTAGTAACACTGGATTTAGCATCGCTAGTAGCCGGCACGAAATATAGAGGTCAGTTCGAGGAGCGAATGAAAGCGGTGATGAACGAGATTGAAAAGTCTCCGGAAGTAATTCTTTTCATTGACGAGCTACATACGATTGTAGGTGCAGGTGGCGCCTCAGGCTCATTGGATGCTTCCAATATGTTTAAGCCGGCGTTGGCAAGAGGTGAAATTCAATGCATTGGAGCAACAACGTTGGATGAATATCGGCAATACATCGAAAAAGATGGAGCACTAGCGCGTAGATTTCAAATGGTGATGGTAGACGCTACGTCACCTGAAGAAACACTACAAATCCTCGATAACATAAAGGATAAATACGAAAACCATCATCACGTCAACTATACACCTGAGGCGATTTCAGCATGTGTCGCGTTAAGTGATCGGTACATTAGCGACAGGTTTTTACCTGACAAAGCCATTGATGTGATGGATGAGGCTGGCGCCCGTGTACACATCAACAACATCAATGTACCCTCTATCATCACTGATTTGGAAGACCAGATCGAAGAGGTGAAAAAGGAGAAAAACAAAGTTGTGAAGAGCCAAAAATACGAAGAGGCGGCACAACTACGAGACAGTGAAAAGAAATTGATAGCTCAGCTTGAAGACGAAAAATCGAGATGGGAAGAAGAAACCAGAACCAAGCGGTACGAAGTAGCAGAGGATAATGTAGCGGATGTGATCGCTATGATGACGGGAATTCCGACAAAACGAATTGCTCAGAATGAGAGTGCCAAACTCTTGAAGATGGGGGATGAATTGAGCGGGAAGGTTATCGGTCAGGATGAGGCGATCAAAAAACTTTCCAAAGCGATCCAACGAACGCGAGTTGGTCTTAAAGACCCGAAAAAGCCCATTGGTTCATTTGTGTTCTTAGGCCCTACCGGGGTAGGAAAAACAGAAATGGCGAAAGTGTTAGCTTCCTTCCTTTTTGATAAAGAAGACTCGCTCGTCAGAATCGATATGAGTGAATACATGGAGAAGTTTTCTGTTTCCAGGTTAGTAGGAGCGCCTCCGGGATATGTCGGTTACGAAGAAGGCGGGCAACTTACTGAAAAAGTGCGTAGAAAGCCTTACAGTGTGGTCTTGCTTGACGAAATAGAGAAGGCGCATCCTGATGTCTTTAACATCTTGTTACAAGTACTAGATGATGGCATACTCACAGATGGCCTTGGAAGGAAGGTTGATTTCCGAAATACTCTGATCATCATGACGTCTAACATTGGGGTGAGAGATTTGAAAGACTTCGGTGCAGGTATCGGTTTTGCAACACAGAGCAAAAAGGATAGCATGGACGAAATCATGAAGTCAACCATTCAGAACGCCTTGAAAAAGACCTTCAGCCCTGAGTTTTTGAATAGGTTGGATGACGTGATCATTTTCAACTCATTGGAAAAAGAACATATCTTCCAAATCATAGACATTACACTTCAAAAGCTGTTTGTTAGAATAACAGATCTTGGATACAAGGTAGAACTTTCAAAGAAGGCCAAAGAATTTCTGGCTGAAAAAGGATATGATCCTCAATACGGTGCAAGGCCATTGACCCGAGCCATACAAAAGCACCTAGAAGATCCGGTGGCAGAGGAAATCCTTAAAGGTGAAATAAACGAAGGGGATACACTTGTTGCCGATTGGGATGGTAAGAATGAAGAACTTACCATTAAAATAAAAAAGAAGCGAGCCTCTAAAGCAGAGGATAAAAAAGACTAATGAATAAAAGGCGGTTTTGAT
>JBCCXH010000092.1:0-13369 GCA_039192005.1 Bacteroidota bacterium | reverse complement strand
TGGCATTATGGCCGTCCTTGGTTCGAATTGCGTCTATTGAAATTTTTTGACCAAGAATATCTATAAATAAAGCGCACCCTGCGCTCATGTTAACATAACAGATGTTTATTTGTAGTAAATAACTGTTAAAAAATTAATTATTGTAGTTTTTTGGTTCTAAATTGCGTCAAAAATAGAGTTAACGGAACCATTTGTTTGTAGATTTCAATCGTTGATGATAACTGGTTTTTACGATTATACGAAATCTACAGCTGTCAAATCAGTTGGTAAAACCTCCGGAGCTACTGGATGCCGGAGGTTTATTTTGGGATTGTTAAGTCGTTATTTGGAAAGAATTTTTTGAGTGCTTTTAAAAGCTATCTTTATTATACTTAATAGATAACGTATTAATTATGTTTAATTACAAAAAGATAGACATAATAGATAAAGTGAAATAACCAAATCAATAAATTAAATCATATGAAACGTACCTTGAAATTAGTCTTATTCATTGCTGTTTGCTCACTAGCAGCATGTCAGGAAGAGCTGCCCACACCGGAAAACATTCCCTCGCAAGAATACGAACCTGGAGAATCTCTTGAACCGGAACAGGGAGATATTAATTAGCACTAACTCATTCCATTTTACTAACACATTTTTTAATCATTTCGAACCGAAAACCATGTACCAATACTTTGTAAGCTTGTCAAAGCTATGTCTCATCCTTTTTGTTTTGTCCTGTACGGATACCGTGGAAGTTTCCCCATCCAGCCAACTGTTAGACTTTTGGCAAAAGAAAATCAGTTTATCTGCTGAACAACAAAAGCAATACGCCTCGGAAAATATTGCTTCATCGGATGATGATTACTTGAAAGCTATATCCCACTTTATGATGGGATATTTCAATACAAAAAAAGGAGACTACACAAATGCGCTGGTAAATCACGCCAAGGCAGAACATCATATGATAGAAAGTGGTGTGATAGATGATAAATTATTCGGGCATATTTACCGAGACAGGGCTTTTATTTTCATGAAATACAATTTGTACGAAAAAGCCTTCAGTTATTTTGATTCCGCTTTAGCACATTACAATCGTTATCCGGACGATTTTGTGAAAGAGCGATTGGCTACCAGATACAATCAAGGTTTGGCATTAAAACATTTTGATGCTAAACAGGCGTTGACGTATTCTCAAAAGTTGTACGAAGAATCACAAAACCATTTAAATGCCAATTATGAATTGAAAGCATTAATGTTGATGGGAGACGTCTACATCAGTATGACTGACTATGTGAACGCTGAGGCTCAGCTAAGCAACGCGATCAAGCTTTTTGAGAATACTAATTTAGAAAGCCAAAAAATAGAAACGCAGCTTTACCACACGCTTAGTCGTATTTATTACTACACCGGGGATTTCACTCAACAAGAAATTTATCTGAGGCATTCAATCGCTTTGGGATTGGAAAGCAAGGCGTTTGCGTTGCAAGTAGACCTAGGAGAAAGCCTAATTGAGCAAGGCAAAAAAGAGGAGGCACTTATGCTTTTGGTCGATCTGGAAAAGACCTACGATCAACAAGTTCTTCATAAAGACCACATCCGCATCTATGAGCTGCTTGCTGCGGTCGCTCCGGATCCGTCTCGTTACTTACAAAAAGGGCTGGATGCGCAGGAAACGTACCAGCAGAAATCAGATGAAATCCTGATACTTCAAAGACAAGATGAGTTGAGAGCTATCCAACAACAGGTTGCTTATGAAATAGCGCAAACAAAAGAAAACGCGCTAAGTAAAAGACGTGAGTACTTCTTTAGGGTTGGCTTTGGTGCATTGACACTTTTTGGGCTCGTCTTTGCGACCCTCTACTTTTACCAGCAACGGAAGCAACTGAATCTAAGAAAGAAACTAACTCGTTTTTTTCGAAACATTGACCATATCCATCAGGAAAAAAATCAAACGATAGGAAGTTTGCAAAATCGAACTGATTTCTCAAAAAAAGACCATTAGATCGGAGCCATAGTAAACGTTTTGGAATAATAGGCGAGTCAACTAAATCATCCGATTTTTCAGAAAATTAGAGTCGATTTTCAATTAGATATAGCTTTTAAGTGTCCCTTTTTAGTTGGGACACTTATATTTTGGTCTATTCTGCTCAATCGTACGCTTACCAACAAGAAATGACCGGAACCTTTACGAAGCCAACTGTAGATAGTGGCTGGTTTCGCTCGTATCGACCTTGGCTTTCATGGCGTTCAGGATGTTGTACAGTCCAAAGAAAGTACGGTTGAAATAGATAAAATGCCGGGATCCTCTGGCCTGCAATCGGTTCATCTCCGAATCTTTCGAAATTTTATCTCCCATGGCATAGATCTCATCAAAATAAGCGTCCTGACCAAAATCAAATGAGCCATCATTAAATGGCCTGGAAAGCAGCCGTATCAGGTCAACGAACATTTGGGTAACGATTTCGATGTCTTTTGCACTATCCGTAGGCCGGATGATTTCCAACGTTTTAAATAACTGGTCAACTCGATCCCGGTCTTCCAGGACCTCATGTTTGGACAGTTCAAAGTAGGCTTTGTAAAAGTCATCAGGGATTTTTTTGATGCATCCAAAATCAATTACCCCAAGGTTGTTTTCCTTGTCGATGATGAAGTTGCCAGGATGTGGGTCCGCATGCATCATTCGGAGTTCGTGCATCTGAAACATGTAGAAGTTCCATAATATCTGACCGAGCTTGTCTCGGTCTTCTTGGGCGTGCGTTCGTTTCATCCAGGCACCGATCGGCTCGCCTTCCAGCCAGCTCATGGTAAGGATCTGCGGAGCGGAATATTCCGGGTAGTACTTCGGAAAAAAGACGTTTTTCAGTTCCTTACATTTGGTGGCAAACTCCATGGATTGCGATAATTCCAACCCGTAGTCTGCCTCCTCTAAAAGTTTGTTTTCTACCTCTTTCATGTAAGGCTCTACCTCTTTTCCTTTGACATTCATCAGACGAAGTGCAAAGGGCTTAGCCAGTTTTAAATCACTCTTTATGCTGTTGGCTACTCCAGGATACTGAACTTTTACTGCAAGCATCTCTCCGTTTTTTTCTGCTTTATGTACTTGCCCCATGGAGGCTGCATTACTCGCATTTTTAGAAAACGTATCGAAAAGTTGGCTGGGTTCTGTTTTGAGATTTTCTTTAAACGTCTTTTTGACGAGCGGATAGGAGAGTGGCGGCGCGCTGTATTGAGCCATGGCAAACTTGTCAGAATATGCCTTTGGTAGTACGTTTTGGTCCATGCTGAGGAGTTGGGCCATCTTCAGTGCGCTCCCTTTCAGTTCACTCAACGAGTTGTAAATGTCTCGCGCATTGTCCTGATCAAGCTCCTCCTGATCAAGCTTTCCGTTAATGGCAGCTTTACCGTAGGCTTTAACATAGTTGGCTCCTACTTTAGCCCCGGTGGTCACAAACTTGCTGGCTCGCTTTACCTTACTTATGGGAATTCTATCTAGTTCTTTTGGCATTATGAAGCGGCTTTTGAAAAGCCCATTTTTTGGATGAAAAATTTACTTAGATCAAAGATGGAATCAAGCGCTGGAAGTTCACCGATGTCAAAGACCGTTCTGGTTGATTTTTCGACAAACACGTCCGTATCGTTAGATGCACCCGAGTCGTCTTTTACCCAGAAAATGAGTAAGGCAACCGTATGTTGCCATAGTACCCTCCGGTAAGCAGATTGAGTGAAATCTTTGGCACGTTCTGGTAAGAACTGGAAACTGGATGCCCAGTAAATGTCTGCTTTGGTAATGATTTTTTGTGTGTCCTTGACAAACTTAGGCAATGACCCCGGATGCTTGTTTTCCAGGCGGTAAAGGATGTAGGAGCGATCGGGTTTAATAAGTTCCAGCATTGTGTAGAGAAAAGAGAGGTGTTTTTCCCTTGCGGACATCTCTTCAAACTCAGGGTCTTTTTGTATTACTTCCAGTGTTTTGTGGTAGTAATCTTCCCAAATGGAAGATTCAATGTTTTTGAGTGACCCGAAGTGCTTGTAAAAGTCATCTTCTGCTATTTTTTGATGGTTGGTAAATATTCGTACGGTCTCAGGCTCTTTTCCTTCATTCAGCAAATAGTCCTGGTAACTTTTCTGAATGCTTGCTCTTGATACTTCTTTTTTTGCCATTATTATTTGATCTATACAACTGTATAAAACAGGAAAAGAGTGCCGATGGTTTAGGTATTCCTGGATTATTTGATCAAAGTCAAGAGCTATTTCTTACGCAGGAGGCATTTCTAATCACAATGAAGAGGAAATCTTAGTACTCCACACTGTAAATATTAATCGCGTTCCTTTTTCCCTTCAGTAGGATTTCTCCTACGTGAAGGCTGGAGAAGCCATTCAGCTGAAGGTTTTGTTGGAGGGTTTCAGAAATCAGTAAGTTCTTCCCAAAAATATTGCATTGTTCCTGGATTCTTGCAGCGGTATTAATGGTATCACCGTGATAGGCAATTTCTGTTTTTAGCTCACCTACCTCTGCTATGGTAATTTTCCCAACGTTTAGACCAGCTTTAAATACGGGGGTCAACCCATAGTTTTTGTTGTAGTAATCTGCTCTTTCTTCCAACCGTTTCTCAAACTCGATGTAGGCTTTCAAACAATTGGAGTTGGTCAATCCCGTTTGCCTGTCCCAGGTCAGGACCGCTTCGTCTCCAACATATTGATAGACTTCTGCCTGGTATTTTTTGACTACACGCAGGTCCTGAAAGCAATCTTGTATAAGCTTACTGTATTGAATGTGTCCCAACTTCTCTGCGATGGCAGTCGAACTTTTCAGGTCCAAAAACATGAAGATGCGCTCATCTTCTTTCGGTTCGTAAAACTCTCCTTTAAGCATTTTCAGTAAGTTTCCCGGACCAAATTTTTTGTCAACCTCCTTGAAAAAATCAATCATAAACCCGATGATGTAGCAGTAAAAAGCCAGAAGAAACCACTCTTGTGAAAACATAAAGTTTTGGTAGGCTTCGTCTACTTCAAATTGGAGCACCCTGGCAAATACCTGCACGCCAAAAACAGTCATTAAAATAAAGGCCAATAGGTAAGAAATGGTACCCATAAATAGCGCTCTGCCAAAAGAAACCTGATGGATGACCTTATTTTGAAACAGGTAATCCAGGCTGCCAAAGAGAATACCTGCGATGATTCCGAAAGCCAAATGGAGCCGGATTTGCTGTAAAAAATTGGGTTGATAATCGCGGACTACTTCGTGACCAAAATCTCTCATAATGGTCCAGAACGCAAAGGCGAGGGTCCAGATGATAAAATGACGAAAGAGGGTTTTAATATATTGACTTCTCATGTGTAGCCCGGTAAGACTAAAAGGATGATTGTTTTATAAATGGAAAGGTAATAAAAAAACCGAGCAAAATTTGCTCGGTTTTTTTACGCGTAGGTTGAGTAGTGAGTTTAGTTTTTAATGATTTTTTTCTCGAAATGCGAATCTCCATCGGATGCCTTCAAGATATAGATACCCGGTGTGAGTTCTTCATCGCTAATGACAACCTGATCGTTTGTTTCGAAAATTTTATTTAGGACGATAGCCCCGTCAATGCCGTATACTTTTAGTAGCGTACCTACTAGGTTGGCGTTGGCTTTGATTTGGATGTGGCCTCTGGAAGGGTTAGGGTACACACCTAATGCGTCAACAGTTACTGATCGCCCGATTGCTGCGGGAGGTTCAGGAAGGTTTTGAGTAGTCGATGCGGTCACTTCGGAGGTGGTTCGTGCACCCGAAGAGGTAGTATAGGTAATCACCAGTCTGGGAGCTCTTGAAGAAGATCCTTCGTACGCTTCAGCGGTTCTTTTGCCGGTACCTGTGATGATAAATGCCATGTTATTTCCGTTTGACCATCCGCTTCTGTTAACGATTTCCTGCACGATAGCGGCGAGGTTGGGTGTCCTCTGAGCGGACCCTTCGTCCCCTACGGAACTCCATGAAGGAGGATTCCACGATACGCTCGCAGAAGTCCTGGTCCTGCTGCTTACGTTAAAGCTGCCGGACGTAAATGCACTCGCATTATCTGTATCGTGACCTAGGACGGTCTTCGCACCGTTGGTTTGGCCACCCGTCTCGTCCACGTTAAATTGAATGTATGCATTGGTAACGGAAGCACCTCTTGGTACAGTTACACCTCTGAATCGTAGCCCAATCTGCTGGTTGCCACTTGATCCGTCGCTTACCAGTTCTACATCGGAACTGTCCATATACATGCCGCCGCTTTGGTTCTCTTCCACATCATCGTTTCCTGAACTGATTCGTGTGCTGAACGTGCTGTTGGTGGGAGAGGAAGAACCGTTCGTAATGGTAATGTCATCAATGCAGATGTCACCCTGCCAGCTATCACCGGTTTGTCCAATGATGCGTATCTCCACATTGGAAGAAGAAGCAAAAGAAGCCAGTGAAAGCGAAGAGGCAATCCAGCTGTTGCCCTGGCTTCCGTTAATTGTTTGAAGCGTAGACCAACTTCCTCCGTTAGTTCTTGCCTGCACCCAAAGCGTACCGACGCTTGACCCGTTCATGTGGTACCTGAAGTTGATTCTTGGACTGGAGTAGCTGGTCAGGCTGAAACAATCAGATATCATGCTGGCATACTTGTCAGGATAGTTAGGGCTGGAAGCTTCAATGTACAAGTAGTAATTTCCCTGAGCCGCACCAGAAGGACCTGTGCCACTGGATGGCGTACTTCCTGATTGGCGCGTCCAGTTCAGGTCATAGGATTGGAAACTCCAGTTGCCAAAGCCGCTTTCAAATCCTTCGCTGATGGATGCAGCACTGGAACAAGAAGATCCACCACCAGAAGACTGGGTAGTAGCGGATGCCGTATTTGAATAGGTTGAATGATTTGATCCCAGGTAGGCTCTGATTCGATACGAGTAGGTCGTGGAAGCACTTAGGCCTGTACTCGTGTAGCTGGTAGAACCGGTTGTTGCGGTACCAATTTGTGTCCAGCTGCCAGCGCCTTGTCGTCGTTCGATTTTGAACCCATCCTCTCCGGTAGAGTTATCGCTCCAGGTCAAATTGATGCTGGAGCTAGAAGCACTACTAGCCGCTAAGTTTGTAGGTCTTGGGATGGTCGTTCCTCCTCCGGAACTGCCGTTCTGTATGGTCACCACAGAACCATTGCTGGGGCTCCAAACGTCAACGTTTGAAGGGAAAGTAAACGGGTTGCTGTTGGAAACCTGTCCTACTGAGCTCGCATTATCTACTCTTACGGTTCTTACTTCAATTTTATTTCGGTCTATAAAAATCCACTTAAACTGATTGAATCGGCCACTGTTTCTCGTCCAGGTTTTACCGTCATTATTAGATCGTAGAGGCGCTCCCCAGCATCCTTCTCCAACATATACGGTTCCGTTTTGATTATCTCTTATGAAACCCTCATCGCTTCCACTACCCGAGCTCGGTCTTACAGGCCAGGTCGTTTTTACGGTGTGTGCATCACACTCGACCACCAATTTTACGTCATTGGTATAAAATAAGTTGGCCCAGTTGCTGTATTGGGAGTTTCCTTCTCTTTTAGAGCTTACATGCGGCCTCATGGGTTTATGATATTGAGCCATTTTCCAGATCACATTTCTGTTAGCGGAAAGGTCGCTGGACAACCAACTGGTTTGACTTCCTGAGATTGATATTTCTGTATTCAATGTATACGTACGGATGAGACCACCGCCGAAGGTAATGGCATAGTATACACTACTGGAAGGCACGTCAAATAAATTAACAACGTCACTGTTCGACCCCTCATGATTTCCTCTGGTTGCTACAATAGGATACATCCTTCCATCAGAAGAGATGGTGAGTTGCCAGTCGTCAAACCACGTCTGCCACTGTGAGTTAGTACTTCTGTCTGTCATGTCACCACCAAAAAATACGGCGTGAGGTTTTAATTTGGAGACCAAAAGATTTGCATTTCTTCTCGGTGTCCGGTTATTCCTTGAGTCTCCCCCTGCGATGAAGGAAAGTCGAGCATTGGGGTCGTTGGGGGCCGTTTTAAACCAAAACCGTCGGCTTGTTCCGTCATTGTCTCTGATGACGAAGTAGTAAGCTGTATTGGGTGCTAACCCCGTAAGTCTGGCAAAACGATTGTTCATCCCTTTTGAAGTAACAGAGCGGCTCACGCTTTTGCTACTAGGGTAGGAACTCCAGTTGGTGCCGTAGTCTGTTGTTCCGTAGTAGACCACCGCATTGGATCCTGAAATCTGGTTCCACCCGATCACGATAGATGTAGCAGGATTGTCACGTAACGTCAGCCGGTATTTTTCGGTTCTCGCAAACAATATCGTTGCGAGAAGTAGTAAGGTTGTTGTAGATAAAAGCCTCATTTGTCTGTAGTTGTTGTAATAATAGTTTGTTGATTATCCGAATTTTGGATCATATGCTTAACGCGACCAAGTTAACTTTTCAGCGTCACCCCAAGGTTTCTCCCGGATTAGCGAATCGCCATAAAATTGTTAATTCCTTAACCTGTACGTAATAGTCAATCAGCGTTAAATCTTCAACTTTAAGTTCGTATAATTAAACCTAAGCTGCAATGGAGATTTCTGATTCGCGACATAAACAATTTCAATTCCTATTTCGACTTTCCTGCTTTTTGATCTTTTTTGGTCGGGCATGGCAGCACCTGGTTTGGGACGCCCCCTTTAGGGCATTCTTTTGGGACGAAGGACTTTTAGAAGGAATTGTTACGTCACTTTTAGGGGTTAGCTGGTTTGATTATGTGACAAGTACTTCCACTGATTTATTTATCACGGTACTTACCCGCGTTTTTGGTGTTTTCTACTTAATCATGGCCGGCATTACGTTGGTTATTTCACCTAAAATGAAAAAACTAGGGTGGCTATATTATCTAGCATCAGCTTTTCTGGCCATCCTGGCCATCCTTTATTGTAAAGAAAAGTTTTATCATACGGCACAATTTTTTGAGTACGCCATTCAATTTTTAACGCCCGTTTTCTTTATGCATTTGGTTTTCAACAAAACCTCAGAGGGTCGATTGATCTTATTTTCCAAGATTGCCATAGCACTTACTTTTATTTCCCACGGTATGTACGCGTTTGGTTATTACCCCAGGCCCGGGGTTTTTGTAGACATGACCATCAACACCTTAGGGGTAAGTGAAGATTTTGCACATCAATTTTTATGGATCGCCGGGGTACTGGACTTTGTTGTGGGAGTGGGGATTTTTCTTCCAAGAGTCGGACACTATTTCATGCTCTATGCGGTCGTTTGGGGACTGGCGACGGCTGTTGCAAGAACCTGGGCAAACGTCACCTTTGGTCCTTACATGTTCCCTTTACTCAATCAATATTTGAATCAAACACTTTACAGGCTTCCTCACGGGCTGATTCCTCTAGCGCTCTATTTGGTTGCATTAAAACCTATATGGAGACGAGCGACCTCAAATACGGCTGCCAGCTAGATGGAGAGTGGGTCGGGAGCGTAGTGTATTAATGTGCAACGCGTTACCAAAATACCCGAAAAACAAGGTTGGGGGTAAAGCTTAGGGAATAAATATTGGTGCTGATCAACTCATTTTCCAATGTAGGAGTCGTCCTGAATTCCTGGTTAAGTAGGTTTTTTCGATTGTAAACATTTAGAATGGAGAGGCCTATTCGGTAATTGACCTTTTGATTCTTTCGAAAATGGAAGTTGTAAATAACAGAAAAATCCAATCGATGGTACGGGGGTAAGTTAGATGAGTTAATCCCTGCAAACTGGATGCCCAAAGGTCCTTGAGAAGTGGGGTTTTCAGTGATCTCAGTAAACGCTTTCCCCGTATGCCAGATCCAGCCTACGGTAAAATGAATACTTTTCCATTGATAGAAATGGGACCACTTGATGGTATGCTCAATGTTCCAGTTTCCCGGAAAAGGCTGGTCGTTATTTAAGCCGGTAAATTCATTTTCAGAATGAATGAAAGAATAAGAAAACCAGGTGTGGTACCTGGAAAACTTTCTTTTGATGAATAAATCCAACCCGGTGATGCTACTGGAACCGACACGGTACTCATTATCTATTGGGTTTAGGAAACCAAAAGTGAGGGTGGTGATGCCGTTTATTTTTTTCAAATACGTGTCTGCGTCTATCAACCATTTGTTTTGGGTAAAGCTGGAACCGATCGTAAATTGATAGCTATCTATCACAGGAAATTGATCTTCCCCCGCCAATGTCCATACCTGGTTTTCAAGCGAAAGGTCGCTTACGATCGATTCTTGTATTTGAGTAGCAACCTGACTTCTATATTCAACGGATGTGTTGAGTGCCAGTGATCGTCCGATCTGGTACTTCATGTAGAGTCGGGGTTCGATGAAGTATTTTTCTACGCCCGTGTAATAATTAAACCTCAATCCGGCGGAGAGATAGGTCTTTTCCGATTGAAGGTATTCGTATTCTGAGTGAAAAGAGTGGGTGTTGATGGTCTTATCCGCTGCATCCAACACCAGCTCATAAGACGGGGCTTTTGTTTCAAATGCATGTCTCATCCGGTTGGTTGAAAACTGGTACCCACTGCTTAGCGCGTTGCCATTTTCAAAGGTCCAGTCCGCGTTTAAGCTTGCTCCGAAATCCGAAATCAGGTTTTTTTTGGATGAAACCTCTACCGTATCATTGACTTTATTTTCAAATTGATAGTCCAATAAGTGTTGCGAATGATAGATATTGGATGAGAGCAGCAGTTGATCGTGCAGTTGGCGTTCCCACCTTAAATTATAGCCGATGTTTACGGTGCGTAGCAAGTCTCGAAAAGAGGTTTGATTAGTGGTGTTGGCAGATGAAAAATCAAGGTCGTTTTCTGTGATCAGGATGCTCGTCATCCACTTTTCTCCGGGATTAGGTTGGGCAATGAGATCGAAATTCAAATCATTAAAGAAAAATTTATTGGTAGATCCAGGATTATTGATAGATGCTTCGTTGGTGATTTTTGTGTTTTGGAATACCCTGTCCGATAACCTGTCATAAGTGGGCGTCGCCAATAAATCGGTAAAAGATCTCCTTACCGCACCTTGAACAGCGAGTTTTTCCTTGATAATGGGTGCCTTGAAGTTGATGTCACTGTAAATCATATCAAAACCGGCACCCCCTTCTGTTTCTTTGAGTACCTCTTGATTTGTCTGTATATCAATGATGCCGGAAACCCTGTCTCCGTAGTAGGCGCTGGTTCCTTGTTTGATGAAATCTACTTTTTCAACCATGTAGGGATTGAAGGCAGATAGCATCCCAAAAAGGTGTCCCTGGTCGTAGATTTTGATGCCGTTCCAAAGTACCAGGTTTTGATCAGGAGCCCCACCACGTACATAGATCCCATTAGCCGTTTCAAAAGGACTGTTGACTCCGGGCGTTAGTTGGATGCTTTTCAAGACATCCGGTTCAACCAATCCGGGTAGCATATTTAGGTTTTGGATGGAGAACTCAATTTTTTGATTCTTTTTGGCCGATCCTTTTATCACGTAGTCATTGACAACTATTTCGTCTAAATACGCAATGTTTTCTCTCAATACGATCTTCCCACAATCAGCTCCTAAAAGGTTATATGCCCGTATTTTCTTTGTGCGAAACCCCACATAAGAGATGGAAAGTGTGTCATTGTAACCTATGTTCTGAAGTTGAAAAAAACCGTAAGGATCAGCTACTGCGCCGTCTTCTTTATTACTTGACGTAATGGTAGCGCCAAGAGCAGGGGTTTGTTGATCACTCAGAACATATCCACAGACGGTAAGCCGGTCATTCGCACGATAAGGCCTGACAATGATGTATTGATCATTAATCTTTTCCAGGCGCAGTTGTGTCTGGCTTTCAATGGATGTTAAAAGGTGTGCAATGCTGTCATTTCTGGAGATACGCAATGACACTTTTTTGTTTTTGATGACTTTATCCGCATAAGAGAATTTTATATTGATAAGCTTCTCAACCTCTTCCAAAACATCAGATAGAGGGGCATCGATAAAGGATTTCTCCGGTTGGGAGTAAGCATTTTTAGTTACTATCAACAGTACTAACCCAGCGATCCAAAACCCTCGCATAGTGTTTTACTTCAGGATGACGGTGCGATCAGGATTTAGCTCATAGTTAACTTCCAATGGGCCAAAAACGCTTTTTAAAGCAATTTGCAGGTCATTATGTGGAAAGCTACCAGAGAACAAGGCGTTATCATTGAAGTTGCTTTTTTCGAATTGGATGTCAAACTGTTTTTCAAGAGAGCAAAGAACATACTTAGCAGGGATGCTTCTAAACGTGCTTTCGTTTTTGGTCCAGCTTGGCGAGCGTTCCAAAAATTCCCATTGAGTCAACGGTTGATTTGCTATCGTTCGCATCGCTTGCCCTTTAGTTAAAAGCTGTGTTTCGTTACGGGAGTAAACGCTAACTTTTCCTTCAAAGCAGGAAACTTCTAATAAGTCTTCTTCAGACTTCACGTTAAATATGGTTCCCAGAACGGTAACCTCTCCGCTCGTTGTCCTGACTTTAAACGAACTGCCCTTTTTTACCCTGAATAACGCTTCCCCATCCAGTGAAAGCACTCTTTCCTTTTTCCATGTCTTCTTACTAAAGGTACACGTAGATCTGGCATTTAATACCATCTCAGAACCATCGGGTAAGGTGACCGTATTTTGTTCACCATAAGCGGTGGTCAGGGTGGTAGAGGAGGATGGGAAGAAAAATATTCCAATAAGTAGTGCGATCGCCGCTGCAATTCCATACGGCCATAGCTGCCTGGAAATGCCTTTCTTCGGAAGATGTCCCTCCCGGGTCTTTGTTAGTTTTATGAGTTGCTCATCTTCGTCAAAAGATGGTGGGGTGATTTGTTCGGTGCCTAACCGGATCTTTTGGTAAAACTTATAGTCCGGACTGGCCTCAAATGAAGCCAGCTCTTCACTTGTAAGGCTGCCATCAAGCCATCTGGCCAAGAATGTGTCGTCTTTTTCAGTCATTTTACCTTTTGTTAATTATATAAACGTGAAGAAAGGAGGGATACCCTACCTACACGTCTCCAATTTCTTTTCTTAATTTTGACAATGCCTTGTGCATCAATTTTTCTATGGCCTTAACAGATACACCGGAGATTTCTGCAATCTCACGGTATGTTTTCTTTTCAACCCGATTCAATAAAAACGTTTCTCGTTGTTTTTCAGGAAGGCTTGAAATAGCACCCATTAGCTTATCCATGTACTCTTTACCCAGAAGAACCTCTTCCGGAGATTCACTTTTTTCAACAGAACTTGTCATCATGACGCGCTCTTTGTATTTAAGTTTTACCTGTTCGTGGCGTTTTAGGCTAATTTGCAGATTGGTCGCGACTGTAAATAAATAACTCTTGGCCTTTTCCAAGGAAACTTCTTTACAGTTGTTCCAAAGTTT
>JBCCXH010000091.1:0-13418 GCA_039192005.1 Bacteroidota bacterium | reverse complement strand
AAATTTGAGGAATCAAGAATAGATAAGATTTTTTTCATAAAAAATTGTAAATCAATTACCTACAGCACCCTTAGCGCTTTCCCTGTAAATAAAACAGATTAATACTGGCTATCGCTTTTTCATTCTCATAAAGGAATCGCCTCAAGCCCTTGAATATGAACTCGGAATTTTTGAAACCAGAAGCCTTTGGCTTTAAAACAACATATGGTTAATTGGTTCTCATTTTGAATTAAAAAAAGAATTTGAGTTAGGCTTCGAACAGAAAGAAAACAAACGCTTTTTAAGGATTACAAACTGATGGCACCGACATTTTCATGAAATCAAGCTAGGAGTTGAGATTCTATGCCAAAACAAACAAGGCTTATACAATACTTGTTTGTAGTAAAAATTTTTTTGTATGGATAAGATTTCAGATATCGAATTTGAATCCGTCGGTTTCAAAAAGGAATTTGGTACCCAATTATTGAAGTTGGAACACGTGTTTCTTGATAAACCAAATTCAGAAAATAACCCTTTTGTACCTTCCAGAATAAACTTCTTTACAATCATTCTGGTGACGGAAGGTAAAATGATCCACGAAGTAGACTTTGTAGCATACGAAATGACCAAGGGTGATTGCCTCTTTATTGCTAAAGGCCAGATTCATAAATTTGATCCATCTCCTACTTATCGGGGATACGGTCTGATTTTTACAGAGGAGTATATGCTCCATCACATATCCGCATCAGCATTATCAAAAACAAGTTTCTTATACACTAATCATCTCAACCCGTTGTTCTTTAAAGATTTCGGCGACCTGAACAATCTTCTTGGATCACTGGAAAAAGAGTTTTCGTTTGAGCTAGGAAGCGTCAAGGTTGATGTCGTTGCATCAATGTTGACGGTTTTTTTGTTAAAAGCACAATTGTACGCAAAGCGTCCATCAACGCCTGTTAACGAAGACTACCTGGAATTCATAAAATTCCAGAAATTGGTCTCTGATAGGTTTATGCAAACTCGACATGCGAGTCACTATGCAACCTTTTTGGGCACTACCTACAAACAACTGAACAAACTATGCCAGGCATGCGCCAATCGTACAGCCAAAGAATTTATCAACGACTATGTTATCCTGGAAGCTAAGCGTCGACTGGCTACCACAAAACTCCCGATCAAACATATCGCCTACGAATGTGGTTTTAGCGAAGCGTCAAATTTTTTAAAGTATTTTAAAAAACTTACGGACATTACTCCTGCTCAATTTAGAGAGATGAAGCACTAGCTCAGCTTTTATCAAGGCTCATTTTGACCATAGAAAGGACATGTTTCACATCTCCGAAGAATAGGCACAAATCTACATTTGGTTTAAAGTTCACGGAATGTTTGATTGATCAACCGTTCTGGCTTTTTGAATTTTTAAACTAAACCTAGACATCAAAATGACCTTTATTTCAAAGTATCTAACCAAAAAGATGAGCTTAATTGTTTTGTCAATAAGCTTATTGAGCATTAACGCTTTTTCGCAAGAAGATGCAGGGGGAGATCTATTGGCAAATATGCCCAAAGATCTAAAGAACGTAGGGACAGGACAACCTATAAGCTATAAGCCTTATGACTTAGCAAAATTTACACGTGACATGGACCGCTATCCTGCGGCAAAACCTCCAAAAGATTCTTTTAACCAACACGGGGAGCTGGAATATTTGGGCGGAAATGTCTTTGGTATTCACTGGTTTGTCGAAGTAGAAGATAGGGTCTGGCATTTCGTCACCGCTGGTTACCCTCATAAGACACCTGTCTTGATGATTCATGGGTTTCCTGAATCCTGGTATGGTTTTAAAGACCAAATGATGGAGCTGGCAAAAGATTACTACGTTATTTCAGTTGACCAATTAGGTTATGGACAATCTGACAAAAACTTAAAAAACGACTTCAGCCATCAGGGAGTAGCTAAAAGTCTCGTGAAATTGATGGACAAACTAGGTATCGATAAGTTTGATTTGGTATCGCATGACCGGGGCAGTTGCATCGCAGACAATATGATGGCTGTCCCTGGAGGGAACAAAAGAGTGACTAACTGGGTCCGTATGCAACAGTCGTTTAATGAACCTCATGGACGTCCGAGGCCTTCTCACGAAAACCTGGCTCACCCGGAGAATTATAAAGATGGTACGATGATCACAGCTACTTATAATTCCGCATGGGTATCAATGCAATTCACTCCCCAACATATGGACAGGTTATACAAAGAGTTTGGCACAGCAGGCCTGTCCGATGCAGTTGCAAAAAGCTACGACACAAGTTTTGACAGAGAGCTTGATCATAGAATGAAAAACCTGGTGCAACACATGACCATGCCCATCCTGTTTTTGCAAGCCACTGAAGACCCTGCACAAAGAGAGGAAGAGTATGCAAGATCTCCGGAATTCGTCAAAGACGGGTACGTACAATTCGTTGAGGCTAATCATTTTTCTGCTACGGAAGCGCCTAAAGAGGTAAGTGAGGCCATAAGAGACTTTATTGAAGGTAAGCGACCACCAAAGCTTATTGTCGACTAAGAAAATCATCTATTAAAAGTCATGGAGTATCTTATCAAGTCTTGTCGGCTTATGACAAGCTGCACGATAGTGGCTATTTCTTTAATGCTTTCAATCAGAGGATATGGACAGGAAAGCTCTGATATCAAAGAAGAGGTCACTACAAAAATAAGCGAAGGACAGTTTGTCTTCGACGGTAGGTTGAGGTACTGGTACGGAAACAATGAGTCGTTGAGCGAATCACATGCGACCACTTTTGGAACCAATTTCGGGTACCTAACCAAGTCTTATAAAGGATTTCAAATATACATTGAAGGGGAGAGCGTAGTAGCGCTCACCCCTGACCTGTATTTTGATGGAGTAAATGATCAGGTTGGCAGAACGGTGGTAACAGATGTCGAAACGTTGGAGTTTAATAAAGCACGAGTCGCTTACAACGACACCATAAAAAGTACCTATTTGCAGCTGAAAGTAGGAAGGCAGGCCGCCATCGTAGAAGACGAGCGCTTCATTGGAAATATATCCGCAAGAATGGACGATCAAACATTTGATGCGATCTATGGAAAACTACAAAATGATAAAAAAGGGGTAAGGTTCGAGTATGCTTACATGTACAAAATCAATCGTTTGTTGGCTGAAATCGGTGATTGGCGCAGCGATTCGCATGCCTTTACGTTTTCGTATAACAAAAGTAAAATGGCAAGGGTCAGTTTTTTTTCCCTACTGCTTGATTTTCAGGACGATGCACCCGAAAGATCCAATCAAACATTTGGAATCACCATAGATCGAAGCTACGTGCCAGAAGATAGAATGGCTTTGAAATATAAAACTGCATTTGCCTGGCAAAGTGAGTACGGTGATAATCCCACTTCTTATGAATCCTTTCTTGTAAATGCGGAGATCGGTATTTCCGTACCTAAGACAGGAGTTTTTAGTATTGGATACGAACTGGCGACCTCAGATGATGGCCTGGCTTCCTTCCAGTTTCCACTATCCACCGGTCAGCGTCTGCACCGAATATCTGATGTATTTATTGACCCTCCTACAGATGGTTTGCATAATCCTTATTTCACCGCAGAAGCTCCAAAACTTTTCTGGGGCATCGGTGGGTGGCTTGGTTATCACGCTTATTTGTCAGAAGAAAGGAACAATTCACTTGGACAAGAAATTGATGTGGTCTTGTATCGACCATTGGTTCCGGGGCTGTTAAGAGCGGAGCTGACCTATTCCAGCTTCTTTGCGCAGGACGATGCCTATGCGGACTTGGACATCTTCGCGCTTGATCTGGTTCTTCAGCTCTGATCCTCATCAGAGTATTGTTTATCTCAACCTAAAACCTATATGGAAAAATTTTTGGAAAACTGGCACTCCCGAGCGCTTGCATTGCTTAGGGTAATTGCAGGATTTCTCATCTTTTGGCATGGTACTCAAAAGCTGTTAGGCTACCCCGCCTCTGAAAATGTGCAAGAACCGCCTTCCGGATTGATCCTGCTGGCGGGTGTATTAGAGTTCGCAGGCGGAGCCATGTTATTTATTGGGCTTTGTACACGATGGACGGGCTTTGTACTCAGTGGAACAATGGCCGTTGCGTATTTCATGGTTTTTATCTGCAAATCTTTCTTGCCTATTGTCAACCACGGGGAGTTAACCGTTTTGTACTGTTTTGTCTTTCTCTATCTCTTTTTTTCAGGTGGAGGAGCATGGAGTGTAGACGGTTACCTCCGCTCAAGAAATAATAAATCCCTCAAACAATGAAAAGACAATTTCTGATTTCGTCGATAGCTATCTTTTTATTGATAGCACTGATACAGTTGATCTGGCCTCCTATCGCTTGGAGCCTTATGGTAGTCATTCCGCTTTTTTTAATCGGAGTAAATGATATGCTTCAGAAAAAACATGCGATTCGTCGGAATTTTCCACTTATTGGAAATTTTCGTTACTTACTGGAAGGTATCGGTCCTGAGATCAATCAGTACTTCATTGAATCAAATGCGAGTGGTGTCCCTTTTTCTCGTGAGTTACGCTCATTGGTTTATCAGCGTGCTAAAAATCAATTGGATACGCTTCCATTTGGCACTCAAAAAAATGTAAATGAAGTTGGATATGAATGGGTTAATCACTCCTTGAGTCCGGTACGTGTCGATCCAAAAACAATGCGTGTGTTAATTGGTGGAGCCGACTGTAGGCAACCTTACAGTGCTAGCATCTTGAATATCTCAGCAATGAGCTATGGTGCATTGAGCAAGAATGCCGTCCTCGCCTTGAATAAAGGCGCAAAAAATAGTGGGTTTGCTCAAAATACCGGGGAAGGAGGATTGACCCAACATCATTTGAATAATGGTGGTGATCTCATTTGGCAGATTGGGACCGGTTATTTCGGAGCCAGGACGCTGGAAGGGAAGTTTGACCCTGACTTATTCAGGAAAAAGGCATCATCTGCCCATGTTAAGATGATTGAAATAAAATTATCTCAAGGAGCAAAGCCAGGTCATGGCGGTATATTACCGGCTGCAAAGGTCACAGAAGAAATTTCTGAAATAAGAAATGTCCCTTTAGGAAAAGATGTTAATTCTCCGCCTGCACATTCTGCTTTCTCTACCCCAAAACAATTGCTATCTTTTGTAAAGCAACTTCGTGACCTTTCAGAAGGGAAACCCATTGGGTTTAAGCTATGCATTGGTAAACGAAGGGAGTTTTTGGCTATCTGTAAGGCAATGGTAGAGACAGGTATCCTTCCTGATTACATCGTTGTTGATGGAGGAGAAGGTGGAACAGGCTCGGCTCCCCTGGAATTTTCTAATCGTATCGGAGCACCTCTAACAGAAGCGTTAATTTTTGTTCACAATACATTAACAGGTTTTGATTTAAGGTCTAAGATTCGGGTGATCTGTAGTGGTAAGATCATCTCAGGATTTGATGTTGTGAAAAACCTCGCGATTGGTGCCGATCTATGCTATTCAGCTCGTGGCATGATGTTGGCAATCGGATGCATTCAATCATTAAAATGTAATACAAATACCTGTCCTACCGGAGTCGCAACACAAGACCCTCATTACATGCAAGCTTTGGATATAGAAGACAAAGCAAAGCGTACCTCTTCATTTCATGACAGCACGGTAGAAAGTGCCGCTGAAATGATCGGCGCAATGGGGCTGGAAGACACCAGAGAGCTAAGACCTTGGCACCGAATAAGGAGAACGGGCTTTACAGAGATAAGGAACTACAGCGAATTGTTTGAATACGTTGAACCAGGTGCATTCCTCAACGAACCTTACCCGGAAAAATGGGAACGCGCCATTACATCCGCCTCCAGTGAATCCTTTAAAAACTACCACGTAATAGGTCCGGAAGAATGAAAAACCCAATCAAAAGAATCATAATTCTTGGTTGTTTGGTGCTTACAATAAAAGGCATTTCCCAGGAGCACCATCATGATCATTTGGAGAAAGTGGCACAAAAAACAAGTCATCCGGTATCTGATGTTTCTTTTGTAATAGCAGAAAATGAAATCATTTTCTTCGAAGAAGAAGGTTTTGATAAAAAACCAGAGAACAGAACGCTTATCCAGCCTATTCTGGGGCTAAGAATCTTTGACAATAAACTGACTTTTGCCACGAGAGCCACGTTTGAATTTTTATCAGCTCCGCATGAGGCCCATAATAATCATCACTCAGAAGCAGATACTCAGATTGAAAGAATAGATGGATTTGCTGATCTCGGTCTCATGTCTTTATTTTCCACTAAACATGGACATGAAGGGTTTATTTGGGGGTTGGGATACAGCGCCACCTTTCCTACCGCAAGTAAGCCGGAGTTAGGAACAGGTAAATATCAATTAGGTCCTGCAGCCTCATTGTTCTATTTAGGAGAAGCGTATGGTACAGGCATAAAAAGTATCAATATCGGCGCATTTATAGCGCATGAGTGGTCCTATGCCGGCGATAAGCATCGGGAAGAAACCAGTCTTTCCAGTATTCAATATGTGTTGATGTATCGATTAACTCATACGATGCAAATTGGAATGGAACCAAAAGTAACCATCGACTGGAAAGAAGATCCAGGCAACAGGCTGAATCTTCCAATAGGGCTTGGTATAGGAGATGTTTTTAATATGGGTAAGATCCCGATCCAATGGAGAGTTGAGGGTCAGTATTTTCTGGAATCAAGTCAATTGGAAAAAGAAAAATTTGCAGTAGTCTTCACTTTGGAACCTATACTTAGTTCACTTTTGAATTAGCGCATAATCATTAACGCCCTTTTTGCATGATCAATAGGGCAGAAAGAAAGGGAGTGGGTAGAAGCCATTTTCATCGTACTTGATCATATGAACCAATATTAAACCAACAAGCCAGCCCGACTTAATTTGATCGTACTGATGGCTTTTTTCCAACCTTTTTTTATATAAAACCAAATAACAATAAGGAGAATGAAACTATAATCGTTCGATTTAGATTTGATATCATATCAGTGATTTATTATTGGAAAATGATACCTAAAAGACCTATACATTCCCCATTTAAGCGTACGATATACTATTTATGAAAAAAGCATCTGACCTTTTTATCTCATGTCTTGAAAATGAAGGCGTAGAATACATTTTCGGTGTCCCCGGAGAAGAAAACCTTGACCTCTTAAACTCACTCAAAGACTCCAGCATACGGTTGATTCTGACCCGTCACGAACAGGGTGCCGGGTTCATGGCTGCCACCTATGGCCGGCTGACCGGTAAACCGGGTGTCTGTCTGAGTACCTTGGGACCGGGCGCGACCAACCTGGTGACACCTGCCGCTTATGCGCAATTAGGCGGGATGCCGCTCATCATCATCACCGGACAAAAACCAATAAAAAAGAGTAAGCAGGGGCAGTTTCAAATTGTAGATGTCGTAGACATGTTTCAATCACTGACCAAATCAACCAAACAAATTATCAATGGGAACAACATCCCTTCGTTGGTGAGAGAAGCTTTCAGGCTCGCTTCTGAAGAAAGACCGGGCGCAGTCCACCTGGAGCTTCCGGAAGATATTGCTCAGGAAGAAACAGACGAACCTGTTTTTGAAATTCATGAAAACAAAAATTCAGGACCACACCTCGTGGCGATTGAGCAGGCAATCGACAAGATACAAGACGCAAAAATGCCTTTGCTATTAATCGGTGCCGGCGCGAACAGGCAACGCACGAGCGAGGCATTGGCCAATTTCATCGATAAGACAAAAATCCCCTTTTTCAATACGCAAATGGGTAAAGGGGTAGTGAATGAAAATCACGAACTTTTTCTCGGTACAGCAGCACTTTCCAGTGACGACTACTTACACTATGCCATTGATGCCTCTGACCTCATCATCAACGTCGGACACGATGTCATCGAAAAGCCTCCGTTCTTTATGGAGCATGGCGGCAAAAAAGTGATACACATCAACTTCTTCTCCGCACGAATCGATCAGGTGTATTTTCCAAATCACGAAGTAATCGGTGACATTGCTTCCTCCATCACCATGCTGACGGAGAAAATAGTTCCTCAAAGTCATTGGGACTTTTCTTTTTACTCCAAAGTAAAAGAGGAGGTAGCGCTTCATATCACCAAGTATTTTGAGGATAAGCGATTTCCGATTCTCCCTCAGCGGATCGTCAATGAAGTAAGAAAAATGCTACCGGATGATGGCATTCTTACGTTGGATAATGGGGTATATAAAATATGGTTTGCACGGAACTATAAAGCGTACGGACAGAATACGCTTTTGCTGGATAATGCGCTGGCAACGATGGGCGCAGGACGTCCCTCAGCGATGGCCGCCAAACTTTTAAACCCTGAAAAGAAAGTAATTGCGGTATGTGGCGACGGAGGCTTTATGATGAACTCACAGGAACTGGAAACGGCCGTAAGACTAGGGTTGAACGTGGTGGTGATCATCCTGAATGACAGTGCTTACGGGATGATCAAATGGAAGCAGGAAGATATGGGATTTGACGACTTTGGGTTGAGCTATAACAATCCTGATTTCGTAAAATACGCCGAGAGTTACGGCGCGAAGGGGTACCGGCCGGAAAGTGCGGATGACTTCTCCGAGATACTCAACCAGTGCATCCAGTCAGAAGCGGGAGTTCACGTGATTGACTGTCCGGTAGACTATTCACTAAACCATGAAATTTTAAACGTTCGTATCAAAGAAAAAGCAAAGAACCTGATATAATTATGACTGAAAGAGTAAACGTATTCGCCCCATACGATCAATCCGTTATCAAAGAACTGACGTTTGAAAGCGAGGATGCTATGCGTAGTAAACTGGAACGCGCCTACACGCTGTTTAAAGATCAGGAAAGCTGGCTCCCGGTACACAAACGCATTGAAATTCTTCAAAAAATTGTCACTATGATGCGTTCACGGTACGATGAAATTGTGGAGACATCTGCTCGTGAGGGAGGCAAGCCTTTGATAGATACAAAGGTAGAAATGGACCGTGCGATTAATGGTGTAAACCTGGCCATCGAGCACATTGGAAACTGGAAAGGTGAACAAGTGCCAATGGGGCTAACCGCAGCCTCTGCCAACAGAATGGCTTTTACCTTTCGAGAACCAATAGGTGTAGTGGCCGCCATCAGCGCCTTTAATCATCCCATTAACCTCATCATCCATCAGACCATACCGGCCATTGCCGTTGGCTCGCCGGTGATTATCAAACCGGCGCTGACTACGCCACTCACCTGCCTGGCGTTGCTTGAAATTTACAAGGAAGCAGGGCTACCCGAAGGCTGGTGTGAATCCTTAATCTGTGATAATGAGGTGGCAGAAAAATTAGTGACTGATCCTAAAGTCAACTTCTTTTCCTTCATTGGATCTGCAAAAGTGGGCTGGTACCTGCGATCTAAGCTGGCTCCTGGAACGAGGTGCGCCCTGGAACACGGAGGAGCAGCTCCGGTCATCGTGGAACCGGATGCAGAGATCGAAACGTTGGTTCAATCCCTGACAAAAGGTGGTTTTTATCATGCAGGACAGGTCTGCGTATCTGTCCAGCGGGTTTTCGTCCATGAGTCCATCATCGAAGAGGTGACAAAAAAACTGGCCGATCTGGCCGCTTCCCTGGTAACCGGAGACCCATTGGATGAACAAACAGAAGTAGGTCCATTAATCAGTCCTGATGTCGTCAACCGAATCGACGAATGGGTGAAGGAAGCCAAATCACAGGGAGCAGAAGTGGTCTTAGGTGGGAAAAAAATATCTGATACCTGCTACGAACCAACGATTTTGTTAAACCCAGACCCTCAATCCAAGGTGTCTACCTCTGAAATATTCGGACCGGTCGTGTGTCTCTATTCGTACCGTGACATTCACGAAGCGATCGCGCGCGCCAATGACATTCCCTATCATTTTCAAGCTGCTATTTATACCAGTAACATTGATAAAGCGTTGCTGGGAATCCATCGACTAGATGCTACTGCGGTGATGGTCAATGACCATACGGCATTCAGAGTAGATTGGATGCCTTTTGCAGGTCGTGATGAAAGTGGGCTGGGTATAGGAAGCATCCCGCATACCATGCATGACATGTCAAGGGAGAAAATGATGGTTTTCAAAAGCGCTGTTTTGTAAGCCTATTTTTAAAATAGTAAAACGGGCGATTTCGCCTTCTAATGGTCTCATTACGGACAAACTAAAGATCGAGGTTGAACTCCATTGAAAAATAAATGTTGCACGTATATGATACAACAATCAGGAAGAGTGAAAGGAAAACGTAAATCTACCTGACCAGGCACCTGAACTTCTCAATGGGTCGCTCATTATGATAAATAAAAAACTCACAAAATGGATTTAACAACAGCATTACAAACAAAAAGAAACGCTTCAGCAAGAAACATTCCGAAAGAAAAGTATGAAGTGATGCAAACCAGTACCCGACAACTTCAAGAAGTCAAATTAGCTGAGGGGGCGCTGAAAACAGGGCAAAAACTACCCGAATTTGAGTTACCTAACGTTCACGGAAAAAACATCAAATCTGCCGACTTACTTCAAGAAGGCACGTTGGTGATCTCTTTTTATCGTGGAGGGTGGTGTCCTTATTGCAACATGGAATTAAAAGCAATACAGAGCATACTGGATCAAATTAGGGAAGCTGGAGCACAAGTCATCGCCATCACACCCGAGACCCCTGATAATTCGTTGACGACCTCTGAAAAGAATGAGCTGGAATTTGAGGTACTAAGCGACATCGATAATAAGTATGCAAAAGAATTAGGGTTGGTTTTTCAGCTGCCTGAAGAATTGGTGGCTATTTATGACTCCTTCAACATAGACTTAGTCAAACATAATGAAAACGAAGATCATGAGCTTCCCATGCCAGCTACCTATATCGTCAATACAGACGGAGAGGTGATTTACGACTTTGTGATGGAAGATTATACGTATCGATTAGATCCAGAAGAAATCTTATCGGTACTAAAAAAGACTGCTTTGGTCAGTTAGGACAACAACTTATTTGATCAACTGTAGAAATATGGATACACACAAGGAACCCTTGTTTGAAAATTCCAACAGGGGTTACCTTAAAAAACCAGAACATCAATCAAATAAACCTGAACTCAGATACCTGTCTCCGCGATCACAAACAATAAAGACAATGGTTCCGGTTTCTAATTCAGCAGCAACCCGAAGCGCGGCCGTCAAAGCGCCTCCACTACTCATCCCCGACATAATCGCTTCTTCCATTGAGAGCCTGCGTGCCATCTCTCTCGCTTCGTCTTCGCTTACGTCAATGATGCGGTCTACCCGCTCGCGTTCGAAAATCTTTGGTAAAAACTCCGGAGACCACCTTCTGATTCCCGGTATGCTGGAACCTTCCGTCGGTTGAGTCCCCACAATTTGAATGGATTCATTTTGCTCCTTCAAATACCTTGACACTCCCATAATCGTACCGGTAGTACCCATGGCCGAAACAAAATGAGTCACTTCGCCATTCGTGTCCTTCCATATTTCAGGGCCGGTGGTTCGGTAGTGCATCCCATAGTTATCTGCATTGGCAAACTGATTGAGCATA
This sequence comes from Bacteroidota bacterium, assembly GCA_039192005.1. Classification (GTDB taxonomy): domain Bacteria; phylum Bacteroidota; class Bacteroidia; order Cytophagales; family Cyclobacteriaceae; genus Ekhidna. The sequence goes on along the minus strand of JBCCXH010000091.1, from coordinate 1,876 downwards.
AAATAACCCTCTTCCTTCGCCATTTTTTCCGCGAGTTCCCGCGAGTATTCAATCGTTTTCTTTGCCGGCGTCAGTATCACCTCTGCCCCATAGGCTTGCATGGCCTGCCTGCGTTCTATAGTCGAGTTTTCAGGCATCAGCAACGTCATCTTCACGCCCATAAACTGTGCGATCATGGCGAGCGCAATGCCGGTATTTCCACTGGTTGCTTCTACCAGTCGGTCTCCTTTCTTGATCTCGCCCCGATCCAACGCACCCTTGATCATTCCATAAGCTGCCCGGTCTTTTACGCTCCCACCAGGATTTTGCCCTTCCAGCTTACCATAAATTTTCACATTCGTGTTTGGGTTCAATCGCTCAATAGGCACGATCGGCGTATTCCCGATCAATTCAAATAATGTCTTCATCAATTTGTTATTTCGAGACTTCTAACTGGAGTTCTCGTTCTCCCTTTTTTGACTTGTAATAAACTTTGGCATTGGCCGGCACACTGTTCACCAACCAGACGTTCCCTCCAACAACTGACCCTTTGCCAATCGTGGTAGTACCGCCTAAGATGGTTGCTCCCGAGTAAATAATCACCTCGTCTTCAATCGTTGGATGGCGCTTCGTATTGGCCATCTCCTTTTCGATGCTCAGCGCCCCCAGCGTGACTCCCTGGTAGATTTTCACCTGGTTGCCAATCACGGTGGTCTCCCCTATGACCACCCCTGTTCCGTGATCAATGCAAAAATACTCTCCTATTTTGGCCGCAGGATGGATGTCAATTCCTGTTTTGCTATGAGCAAGCTCCGTAATTACCCTTGGTAAAATGTGCACCCCGAGAGCCAACAGTTTATGTGCAAAGCGGTAAGATGCAATCGCATAGAAACCAGGATACGACCGAACGACCTCTTCTTTGCTGTTTGCCGCAGGATCTCCTTCGTATATCGCATCAACGTCTTTGAGGAGGAACTCATAAAGTGTGGGTACATAAGAAAAGACAGATTCAACTACCTCATTTTTCTTTAAGTGATCCTGATCGTTTAGTAAGACATTCAAACGACCCTTCAAGTGTTCAAAACCCTCTTTTAACTTATCTACGTCTTTTATTGAGTGACTGGCAAAGCTCGGAAAAAGTAGCCCAAGCAAATCCTGAAAGAATTGATCGACCTCCTTTGCGTGAGGACAGTCCTGACACTGCTGATGGACAGCAACGACTTTGTTCAAGAAGGATTCATTCATAAGATTGATGCAAACGCCAGTTTAATGATTATGTTCTTAAATAGCTTAATGATTTTCAATGATTTTTTCCAACGCCTTCGAATACCCTGCTAAGCCCATCCCAACTACAGACCCTATACAAACATCTTTGACGTAGCTAATTTGCCTGAATTCTTCGCGCTCTTCTAAATTAGAGATGTGTACTTCAACAACCGGAGTAGTAATGGAAGAGATTGCATCCCTGATCGCTATGGAGGTATGCGTATAGGCACCCGGATTCATCACGATCCCGTCAAATGAAAATCCTACTTCATGTAGCTTATCAATCAACGCACCTTCATGGTTGGATTGAAAATACTCCAACTGATGGTCTTCAAATTTACTCCTAAGCTCCCGAAAGTAATCCTCAAACGTGGTGCTGCCATAAATTTCTGGTTCCCTGACCCCTAAAAGGTTTAAGTTGGGTCCGTTCATGACGATCAATTTCATTTGTTATAAGCGTTAGCGTTTTACTAAGTTCAGTAATAAGCTCGTCCAGTTCACTAGTTTTGCCTTTTGTGAACTGGGACATCTATACTAAACAATTTAAAAACTACCTCAAACTTGAGCGATCCCTTGCTGATAATTCCATCGAAGCCTATCTAACGGATCTTAGCAAGCTAAGACAGTTTTT